>JAAYLA010000138.1 GCA_012522135.1 Bacillota bacterium
CTGTCACGCCGGTAGAACGGCTTCTGGAGGACTCTCCCACCTCATGCACCGGATCAACGAGAGTGGCATGACAGTTCGAGCCTGAAGCCGCATCATCTCGAGGTTGAGCGGTTCTCACCCCGGTTCCGTTGACTCAGTCACAAGGATGTTTTCGCCTTGACACCGATTTCGCGCCTTGGTATACTACTGGCTTACATTTGACACCTCCGCTGTCCCTGTGATAGAATGGGTGGGACAAAGCGCAAGGAAGGTGATGCGCGTGGCGGTTTCAAACCGGGCCCTGGAGCAGATTCGGAACACCATTCAGTCCAACGTGGGCAAGAAGGTGAAGCTCAGGGCAAATCGCGGACGGCGTCGCGTGATCGAGGCCGAAGGGATCATCGAAAACACATACCCGAAGCTGTTCGTCATCCGCCTGGATCAATCGAGCGCCGTCAAAAGGATGTCCTATACTTACGTTGACGTGCTCACCGACACGGTTGAACTTCAGATCGAAGGTATGGACGGGGAAGTCGTCAACCTGTAGGCTTCCGCATTGCATAGGGCAAGCAATAAGACCCGGATTTCCGGGTCTTTATTGTTGTGTGCCGCGCGGGTTCAGGCCGGCGTGAAGCGCACGCGCAGCACCCGCGAGACGTTCTCGACGGTGTTGAACAACGTGGCGAGGGGCGAGCCCGCAAAGAGCAAGCCCACGATGCGGCGGTCTTCCGTCAGACCGACCGAGCCGCTGTCGCCGGGCTCGGCCATGGGCGAGGTGACGATCTGGTCTTCGAAGAGCGACGTGCCCGCTTCGCCCATCGAGACATTCAACGTCGCGGCCACGGCGCGGATCCTGCCTTCTGTTACGCCGCTTGTACGGCCGCTCTTCCACACCCGCGCGCCTACTTGCGGCGCGGCGGTTCCTCTAATTTCCCCGAGTCCCATGACGTAGGGCGAGATGACGTCCGGCGAGATCGGTTCGGCCAGCGCGGCGTCGACGCGGTTTAAGCCTGGCCCCGCTGAATCCGTTTCTTCCCCCGCAGGCAAGCGATGCGCGCGGTACACGGGCGCAAAGCGCAGCAGGTGGCCTATCGTATCGTCCGCCGCCCCCGCGTCGTACGTGCCCGGCTGGTAGACGGGATCGCCCAGCTGCGCCCTGCCATCCCGGCCGTCCGTGATGTTCGCCAACACGTGGTTGTTCGACAGGATGAGGGGCCGGCCGGTGTCCTCGTCATACACGACCGCTCCGAACGTGCCCGCCGTCACCCGGTAATGGCCGATGCTGACGCCGGGCGGCGCGGGGCGCACCCTGGCCGTCCGGGACGCCAGCAGCCTGAGCCGGCCCACTGCAATCACGTCGGTCGGGACGCCTCCCAGCTCCCGGGGTACCCGGTCGGCTAAGGACAGGGCCGTAGCGGGCTGCTTTCGTTCCACGAAGACGATCAGCGACCGCACGCCCGTCGTCTGGCCGCGCTGTTCCTTAAAGCCGACGCCGCAGCCGATCACGTGCCTTAGGCACAGCAGCTGAGGTCTGTATTGCCGCAGCGCGTCGATCAACCCAGCGGGCAACGCCGTCAACCCCTCTACCGCAGTTCTTTATGCCAGCAGTCTATGCACCCGCCGGCATGGGGTGATTCCCGACCGGGGCGGCGCATAGAAATGGGAGACGGCGGTTCGGACGCGAGGTGCATTCGGATTGCGGTTTGGGCGCAGGGCCCTTCGACTACACGATCGCGGCGACTCCGTGGCCAGGCTCCAAGAGGCATTGCAAGAGCTAGGCTACGACGTAGGCCCGATCGACGGCATCTTCGGTTATCTCACGCTGGACGCGCTGAGGCAGTTCCAGAGGGAGCACCGTCTCGCCGTCGACGGCAAAGCCGGCCCTGAGGTTTGGACCACATTGTTTCGTCCCGAACTGAGGGCGAGGCGCGAGGTCCACATCGTCGCCCGCGGAGAGCGCCTTGCCGACGTCGCTCGGCGCTACGGCGTTTCCGAGCGGTTCCTGCGCCACACAAACCGCTTGACCCGCGAGCACGGCCTATATGAGGGAAGGCGCCTCGTCATACGCAGCCGCTACGTCGTGGGTGCAGTCGACGCGCTGGCGGGTGCGCGGGAGGCCGACTTTACTTTGCGCCGCATTGCCGGGCACGTTTCCGCACTGGCGAGCCTTCAGTTTCGCGTGGCGCCCGACGGCACGCTGGTCGGCGCCTGGGACGACGAGGCCATGGCCGTATGCCGCGGCCGTGGAGTGGAGGTGCTTGCGGTCTGCCGGCTATCGGCCGCTGACGAACCGCCCCGCGCTTTGCTCCACCGGCTCCTCCACAACCGGAAAACGCGTCACGCTTGCATCGAGCAATGGGCGGAGGTTCTGAACCGTCCCGACGCCGGCGGCTTGGTCGTCGACCTTCCGGGCCTGCTCTTAGGGGACGGGAGCCGTTTCGTGCGGTTCGTCCAGGCGCTGAGCAATGCGGTGCACGCCCGGGGAAAACGGCTCATTGCAGGGGTGCCCGTACCGGTGCGGGGCATCCGGGGCCGCCTGCAGCTCGCCGACGTCGATTGGCGTCGTCTGGCGGAGGCCGCGGACGGCGTGCTCCTGCAGACCCACGTGCCGCCGCCGGGCGCGGGCGCCCCCCCGTCGCCGCACGACGTGCGGCAATGGGTCAGGGCCCTGTGCGCCCGGGTGCCCCGCTGGAAGGTTGTGCTCGGCGTAAGCCTCGGCGCGTGGGAGGGAGCGCCCGGGTCCCCCCTGAACGAGCTCACGTACCAACAAGCCGTCGCTCTGGCCTTTGGCCGTGGGCGGCGGCCGGTGTGGGATGACCGGCTGCAGCTGCACGTCGGCGCGTACCGGACCGCAGGCGAGCAGCCGGAGGAAAGGGACCTTTGGCTTTTCAGCGCACCGGCGGTTGCGCACTACTTGCAGCTCGTCGAAACATACGAATTGCAGGGCGCCTTCTTTTGGCGGATCGGCGGTGAGGACGGGCGCGTGTGGCGGGAAGTGCCGCACCGGGTTCGCGTCTACAGACATGCCGAAACCGACGGAGGCATATAGATTCCGCAAGGATGGACGAGGGAGGCAGCCCGAAGATGAGTTTAAGGTTGAAGAAGCAGACCGTGCGTATGGAGCGCATATTGGGCGAAGGCCGAGCCGAGACCGTGGCGGAAGGGACTGTGCGGCTTCCGGAACGCTACCCCGCCGTAGGCCGGGCCCTATACGTTACGGCCGAACCCGTGGTCACAGCCGTTGAACCGACCGAAGACCGGGTCTTGATCGAAGGAATCATCCAGCTGGCCTTGACGTACGTCGCCGTGGAAGACGAGGCCCCTGAAGATGAAGGAGGGACCTTGCGGACGCGCGAGGAGCTGTACCGCGCCAGCTGGGAGCGGGAGCTCTCTTTCGCCTACCTCTTGGAGCTCGTCGGCGCCACCGAAGAGTCGCAGGTCGAGGTGGAAGCTAAAGTCAGCGGTGTAAGTTACGAAGTGCGCAACGATCAAGCGACGGTCGACGTAGATGTCGTGCTCGACCTTGCGGCCAGGTTGGCAGACGTGACCGACGTGGAGCTGACGGTCGGAGCGACCGGCGAGGAGGTCGAGGTCGACCTCGACCAGGTGCGCATCCGGCAGCGCCTCGGAGCGGTAGAGACGTCCGGCCGCATTTCGGCCGCCTTGCCCTTCGGCGGACGGAGCGTGCCGGAGCGCATCGTCGACGTGACCGCCGCGGCGAGTTTGGCGGAGGTAGCCGAAGAGGAAGGTGAGACGGTCATCCGGGGACAGATCGACTGCTCCGCCTTGTACATGGCGACCGAGGGTGCGGGCGCACAGTGCCTGGAGTGGCCTAGAGGCATCGGATTTGCGCTTAAGGCAGCACCCGTCGGAGCAGGGCCCCAGGCGGTTTGGGCGCCCGACGTGGCCGTTGTCGTGCGGGACTACTACGTCGAGACCGGAGCGGAAGGCGCCGCGCTGCGGATAGACCTAGACGTCACGGCGAAGGCCGTGGCGTATCGCACGGATGTCGCGGCGGTAGTGAAGGATCTTAGCTCCGAAGCCGCCGAGGTAGCCTGCCGCGTCGAGGAGACGGAGATATACGAGGCGGTAGGCGAAGGCAGCACCCGGACCGAGCTGCAAGGCGTGCTCGAGCTGCCCGACGGCTTGCCGCCCATCGAACGGCTGCTGCGCGGGGATGCCCGCTTCGTCGTCGAGGAGGTCCATGTTCTGGGAGACAAGGTTTCCGTGGAAGGCCAGGTGCGCGTCGATCTCCTCTACGTGGGCAGGGGTGAAGAGGAGGACGAGGTGCATATGGCACGCTGGCCCTACGCCGTCGCCGCCGACTTCGAGGTGCCCGTGCCCGGCGCCGAGCCCGGCCTCGATCGCGAGGTGTCGGCCGCAGTGCGGCGCATCGACTTCGACCTGATCAACCGGGAGACGGTCGAAGTGCGGGTGCAGGTGGCGTGCGACGCGCGGGTTGGGCGCATGCGCGTGCTCGAAAACGTCGTCGAAGCCGTCGCCGTACCTCAAGAGGAAGAGGACCGGCCCACCTTCACCTTCGTGATCACCACCGAGGACGATACTTTGTGGAAGCTGGCCCAGCTGTACCGCACCTCCGTGGAAGCCATCCTCGAACAAAACGAGTGGATTGATCCGGAAAAACCCTTGGGCAAAGGGCGCAAGGTGTGCATTTTGCGGTAGAGAGAAAGCAAACAGGCGGCTTCGTCGCCCCGGCGAAGCCGCCTGTTCCGTTGCTGCGCCTCTGCAACTAGCCGTCCACGCCTCAGAAGGACGGGTACGGCTCGTACCACCCTTCGGGAACGAGGGACGCCGGATCGTAGCGGTGGCTGGGCACCTCGAACCACGGCCGGGCCGTGCGCTCGGCGATTTCCGCGAGCAGCTCGAACCTACGCTGCATTTCCGTCTTCATGAACTCCTGTCGTCTGGCTTCGTCGGCCAGCTCGACGGCCTCCCGCCAAATTGCCCTTCCCGCGACGAATCCCGAAGCACCCGCAGCGCAGGCTACTTCCAGCTGTTTCGTGTACTGCTCGAAGCTCACGCCCGCACTGAGAAGAGCCCAAGGCGTGCGGCAGGCGTCGTTTAGCCGCTTGCACGCCCGCTCCCATTCTGCGAGGGAAGGTTCGCCGGTCGGATCGCCCGGGAACTCGACCTTATACAGATCGACGTCGAAGCGGGTGAGCGCGCGGGCCGACTCCACCACCAAGTCCTCCCGTTCTTTGCGGAAGGCTTCCTTGTCCGCTCCGTCCGCGGTCGGATAAACGAGCGTCTCCAACATGAATGGGATGTCGTAGCGGCGACAGTCGGCTGCTATCGCTGCGACGAGCTGCTCCTGGCGCTCCGCCGCCCGGCGTCGATTGGGATTGTAGTAGATCAATAGCTTTACGGCGCTGGCGCCCATCCGTTTGATCTTTTCCACGCTCCAGCCCGGCAAGACGCGGGACAGCCGGTCGCCTTCGCTCTCTTGGTAACCGGTCTCCTCTACGGCGACGACCAGTCCGCAGCGGCCGTCCAAGGCGCGGTGGGCAATCGCCGTGCCGGCCCCGTACTCCGCGTCCAGCAGCGCACCGCTCGCGAGGGGCGACAAGGCGCCGACGATGTCCAGCTTGACCTTGACGATGTCCTCATAGGTGGGATTCGGGTTGCCGGCCTGTTGCAGCATGCGAATCATATTGCCCCGCTGATCGCAGGCGAGGATGGAGAA
>JAAYLA010000139.1 GCA_012522135.1 Bacillota bacterium
CTGCTCGATCAGGAGCCTAGCCGCCGCCTGGCCCAGTTCGTAGATGGGCTGCTGGGCCGTGGTCAGCTGCGGCGTGCTGTAGCGGAGCGTGGCGATGCCGTCGAAGCCGGCGACCGACAGATCCCGGGGCACGTGCAGCCCACGCTCCCGGGCCGCGTGCAGGGCGCCGAAGGCCATCTGATCGTTCGACGCGAAGATGGCCGTCACGTCGGGCCGCCGCTCCAGGAGCCGCTTCGCAGCCAGGTACCCGCCTTCCTCCGTAAAGTCGGCGGCCTCGATCAGCCCGTGGTCCAAGGCTATGCCCGCTTCGTTCAGGGCCGCCTTGTACCCCTGGAGCCGGTTGTGCGTCGCCACGTGCCGCTCGCTGCCGGTGATGCACCCGATGCGCCGGTGCCCCAGCTCGATCAGGTGCTGCACCACTTCTTTGCAGCCTTGCACGTTGTCGGCCTCGGTCCACACTACGTCGTCGCTCCGCCACGTGCTGTTCTCGCCCGGTCGCACGCTTCCGAGGAATACGAAGGGCTTGCCCATCTCGATAAGCCTTTCGATGCGGGCGTCGCCCACCTCGGGTTCCGTCAGGATGTACCCGTCGGCTAGCGTGGCCACCGTGCGGCGGCGTCCCCGGGTTCTGGCCAAGATGTCCTCGTTTTGCGCAAAAAAGAGCGTGTAACCCTGGTTCAATGCCCAGTCCCCGACGCCGCCCGCGAATTCAAGGTAAAAAGGATTAGAGAACGAACGGGGCGGCGACGGGATGCCGAGGCCGATCGTAAAAGTGCGGTTTGTGGCCAGGCCCGAGGCGAGGGGGTGCAGCTCGTATCCCATCTCGTAGGCCAGGGCTTCCACACGGGCCCGCGTCTCCGGCTTCACCCGTGGGTCGCCCGCCAAAGCCCTCGAGATCGTCGATTTGGACAGACCCGCCCTGCGCGCGAGGTCTGCCATCGTGACACGGCGTAGGTTCTTATCACCGCCTGCCTTCTTACCGTCCGCCATTAGCCCTTCACCGACCCGGCGAGAATTCCCCGCACGAAGTAGCGCTGCAGGGCGAAGAAGACCACGAGGGGCACGATCATGGTCACGAACGCCGCCGCCGTCAGCACGTGCCAGTTTTGCCCGTAGGAGCCTACGAGCGAGCTGAGGGCGACCGTCAGCGGCGCGACGTCCTGCGTGCCTCCGAGATAGATCAGCGCGACGAGCAGGTCGTTCCACACCCACAAGAACTGGAAAATCGCCAGCGACGCCAGGGCCGGCACCGACATCGGCAGCGCGAGCAGGAAGAACGCCTTGATCGGACCTGCGCCGTCGATGTAAGCCGCCTCGAACAGATCGGACGGCAGCGAAGCGAAGAAGTTGCGCATCAGGTAAATGGCAAAGGGCAGACCGTACCCCGTGTGCGCCAGCCAGATTCCGGTGAAGGTTCCCGCAAGGCCTAGTTGGTTATACAGGCGCAGAATGGGGATCATGGTCATCTGGATCGGCACGACGAGCAGCCCGATGAGGAGCAGAAAGATGCCTTCCTTCAGCGGGAACCGCATCTGGGCGAAGGCAAAGGCGGCGAGCGAACCGATGAAGATGGGCAGTATGGTAGCAGGCACGGTGATGAAAACGCTGTTCAGGAACGCCTTGCCGATGCCCGTCTTGGTCAGGACGTCCTGGTAGTTTTGCAGCGTGTACTGGGTCAGGTCGAAAGGAGTAAGGAACACCGTCCACCAACCGGAGTTCGACACGAGGTGCGCCGGCCTGAAAGAGCTCACGAGCAGTCCGAGCGTCGGCAAGATCCACGCCAGGCAGATCAAGACGAGCACAAGGTGGACGAAGCCTTGGCCGAAGTTCAAGGAACGCTTATCCATTGGTACTCCGCTCCTCCCTCAGGTGACGGCGCACGGACAAGATGATAAACGGTAAGATGGCCAGGAACAGGACAACGGCCAATGCGCTCGCCCGGCCGTACTGGCGAAACTGGAACATCTCTTTGTACATCCGGTTGGCGATCACTTCGGTGCCGTAGTTGCCGTTGGTCATCACGTAGACGATGTCGAAGATCTTCAGGCAGTTGATGATCATCGTCGTCATGACCACGCCCAAGGTCGGCAAGAGCTGGGGCAGGCTGACGTGGCGGAACACCTGCCATTCGGTCGCACCGTCCACCCGGGCCGCCTCGACGAGCTCACGGGGAATGCCTTTGTACGCCGCCGAGATGACCACCATGCAAAAGCCGGTCCACATCCAAACGCCCACGGCGATGAGGGCAAAGTTGTTCCAGGGCCGCTCGAGGAGCCAGGCCACGGGTTCGGCGCCGAGCGCGACGCGGATTTGGTTGAGGAGGCCGATCTGCGGGTCCCCGACCGGCCGGTACGTGTACATGAAGCGCCAGATGACGCCCGCCCCGGCGAAGGAAATGGCCATCGGCAGGAAGATGATCGATTTGGCGACGGACTCATACCGCACCCGGTCGGTCAGGACGGCCAGCAAGAGCCCGAGTCCGACGGTGAGCACGGGGAATGTAACGAGCCACAGCAAGTTGTTTTTCAGGGCGGTGAGCATCGCGTTGTTGGTGAAGATGCGCACGTAGTTGTCCAGGCCGACGAACTCGGTCGAGTTGCGATCGAAGAAGCTCAGATAGATGGTTACGAAGGCCGGGTAGACCAAGTAACCCGCGATCAGAAACACCGCCGGGCCGAGGAAAAGACCCGCCCACAAGCGCTCGCGTTTCATTTATTCGGCCTCCCATGCGGAGAGGGGTAGGATGACGGCCGGAGCCGCCATCCTACGTCCCGTCATTCGTTTCCTCGCTGCTTACTCGTACACTTCTTCGGCCGTCATTTCGATCATCTCGAGGACATCGTCGAGGTCCGCACCGCTCACGTAGTCGAGCACGCCGGTCCAGAAGGCGCCCGATCCGATCTCGGACGGCATCAGGTCGGAGCCGTCGAAGCGGAAGATCTCGGCCTCGGACAGCACTTGCGCGGCCTTGCGCACGACGTCGTTCGGATAGATGGACGGATCGACGGCCCGGTTCACCGACAGCTTGCCGAGTTCGCCCACCCAGATCTCCTGCGC
>JAAYLA010000140.1 GCA_012522135.1 Bacillota bacterium
CACCTTGCCCAACGGGGCCGGTTGCCGGGTTTCATCGGGCCCGTCCCTCCACCTCTCTTGATAAGTTATGGAGTTCTATTGGATGCTCCCATACTATCACCCCGCCGCGCCCCGTGTCAATGCAAGGACTTGTCGGCGAGTAGCACCTGCACCGTTCCGCCCGTAAGATGCAGAGCGGCCGGTGCAGCTTACCGTCCGGTCCAACTTTCGACCCATGTATCTTAGGAGGGTCCGTCGCGTGCGGGAACACTCCCTGGTCGTCCTGATCGTCTCGCTGATCGCGCTGCTGCTCTTTTTTGCCACCCTCACGGCCAACAGGTGGCCTTCGCCCGGCTTCATCGCCTTCATCCTCTCCTGTTGGCTGGTGTACGTACTGGTACGGCGGCGTTGACGCAAACTCTGCCCTGGACTTCTCGGAACGCCCGTGGGCATACACTCACTATGCACGGACGAAGACATGTGCACGGCGCAGGAGGTCGGGGCATCATGGGGAAAATCCGTTTTCACGTGCTGCCGCTGCCGCCGATCCTGGCCCTTGGTCTGGCGGCGTGGCTCGCGATCTCCGCTGTCGATTGGAGGCGGCAGGCTCCGCTATGGCCTGCCCAGGCGCCACCGGCCGAGCCACCCGCAGTGGCCGTGGGACGGGCGGCGCCCGACTTCACCTTGGCTGAACTCGACGGCAAGCCCGTATCCTTAGCGGGCCTGCGAGGTCAGCCGGTCGTACTCCTCTTCTGGGCCGACTGGTGCCCGGAGTGCGACGCTGCGCTCCAGCACCTGGCCGACGTGAAAGCAGGGGCTCCGCGGGAACTTCGCATTCTGGCGATCAACATCATGCAAGGGCCGGAAAAGGTGGCCGAGCGAGCGGGAAAGCACTCCGGTTCGATCACGTTTGTCCTGGATTCCGACGCCGCCGTATCGAACCTGTATAACGTCCGCGCCGTTCCCGCCTACTACTTTATCAATCGAGATGGCATCCTTGTCGGCCGGGTGAGCGGTGCTGGACGTGAGCCCCTTGTCGAAGGCTACGTATGGCACCTTCTCGCAACTCCCGGCGGCCGGGCCGGACACGCCGAATGAGAGGCAGGAGATGTCTGCCCGGGTGGGGAACGTGCAGGTGGACTTGCGATAACGCTTCCCGCTGGGGGTGCTACCGTTGTTTCAGTTCGTGGCACGTCGAGTCCGGGTGCGGGATACGGAACACACCTTTTACGTATTTCCCCATCCGGGTGCCGTAGCCGTCGTTGCGGTGCGCGACGGGCATGTTGCCTTGATCAGACAGTACCGTCCGGCCGTAGAGCGCATGATGCTGGAGATCCCCGCGGGTGTGCTCGAACCCGGAGAAGACCCCGCACAAGCCGCAGCCCGGGAGCTCGAGGAGGAAACGGGCCTGATCGCAGGAAAGCTGGAGCGGATCGGCGGACTGTACGCGACTCCGGGTTATAGCGCCGAGTACCTCCACGTCTTTTTGGCTACCGACCTCACGGAAGGCAAAACCGCTTTTGACCCGGGCGAACAGATCGACGAGCTCATTTGGGCTACGCCGGCGGAACTTACCGAAGCCGTACGCCGCGGCCAACTCGAAGATGCGAAAACCATCGCCGCGCTCTTTCTCCTGCAGACTTATGCCCAATCCGCGGACAAGACCTTGTTCGGTGGTTGATCCCCTGCGCCATTCCGTCATGTATACACGACACAGCGGCTCTGGCGGCAGGAACCGGCCGCCTGCTTTCATAACAAACAACAAACCCGATTGATTCGAAGGAGGAACCACGTTGAGACTCGCCCAAAGGACATCTTGGATCTCGCCGTCCGCAACGCTCGCTATGGACGCGCTCGCGAAGCGGATGAAAAGTGAAGGCATCGACGTCATCGGCTTCGGCGTCGGAGAGCCCGACTTCGATACGCCAGATAACGTGAAGGAAGCGGCGATTGCAGCCATCCGGGCCGGCTTCACGAAGTACACGCCGGCAGGCGGCACGCCCGAGACCAAGGAAGCCGTTATCGCGAAACTCGCCCGGGACAACGGCCTGTCCTACGAGCCCGCGGAAATCATCATCACGGTCGGAGCCAAGCACGCCCTTTTCGGGGCCTTTCAGGCGCTCATCGATCCCGGCGACGAGGTGATCGTACCCGCCCCCTACTGGGTCAGTTACGTGGACCAAGTGCAGCTCATGGGCGGAAAGGCCGTAGTCATTGAAGGCGCGGAAGCCAACGGCTTCAAAGTGACCGCCGATCAAGTGCGCGAGGCCATCACGCCGAAGACCCGGGCCCTGGTCCTGAACAGTCCGAGCAATCCCACCGGAGCCGTCTACACAAGAGACGAACTCGAGGCAATCGCCGCGGTCGCGGTCGAAGCGGACATTCTGATCATTTCCGATGAGATCTACGAACCGTTCATTTACACGGACGCAGGTCACGTGTCCGTTCCGTCCCTCGGCCCCGAAGTCAAAGAGCGGACGCTCCTGATTCACGGGGTGTCCAAGAGCCACTCGATGACGGGCTGGCGCATCGGCTTTGCCGCAGGACCGAGTCCGATCATCGCGGCCATGACCAAGATACAGTCGCACAGCACGTCCAACCCAACCTCGATCGCGCAAAAGGCCGCCGTGGAAGCTTTGACGGGTACGCAAGAACCCGTCCGGGCGATGGTGCGCGAATTTGCCCGCCGCCGCAACTACCTGGTCGAACGCCTGCGCAGTCTCCCCGGGGTGCAGTGTGCCTTGCCGGACGGCGCGTTCTATGCCTTTCCGAACATCTCGGCCGCCTTTGGAAAGCGGGTGGGCGACCGGGAAATCACCAATTCCCAGGACTTCGCCGAACTCCTGCTGCAGGAAGCCCACGTCGCCCTCGTTCCCGGCTCGGCCTTCGGTGCGGAAGGCTACGTGCGGCTCTCGTACGCCACTTCAATGGAGAATCTCAAGCGCGGCATGGACCGGATCGCCGAATTTTGGTCGCGCCTTGAGTAGCCGAGCTTGACATAGTTCGGTCTGCACGTCATGGTAAACATGGGATAGTCCGTGGCGCAGGCCAGCGGCCTGCGCCCTCTTGTAGGCAGGAGGTGTGCAGTTTGAGTTCGTCGCTCCGCAACTTGCTCCTGGTCTTCTTGGGCCTGGTAGCCTTAGGCTTCATTGCGAAGTTGCTCACGGCCTGAAGAGGTCGGCGGCACCTCCGCTCCCTGCGATGAGTGATTTCTCCCCTCGCGGGTTAGGCTAGGTAGCGGAGGTGATTTCGTTATGACAGAAAAGCGCTGTAAGAAGGACCGCCCCCCGGACCCGGATGCGGTGGAATCCCCGGTCGACGAGGCAGAGTTCGAACCCGACGGACCTGCTGCCGATGAGTCTGTTCAGGCGGCGCTTCCCACCGGTTTAGACATGGAAGCCGCAATGGAGGAGGACATCGCGGGCAGTGCCGAAGGCGTCTCGCGGCGCAATCCCGACCCGGCGCCGACGGCTGCCTACGTTCCGCCCCTATGCAGTGTGCAGGCGGAAGGCTTCGGTGCCATCCGGCCCCGTCGTTCCGGTCTTGAGGAAGCGGAATGGTTCCACCGTTTCCGCGCACGCCTCACCGAAGAAGGCCGCCAAGGGCCGGCGAACTCAGCCGGGCCGGAGAGCGACGGCGAGACCACACGCGACCTGGACGATCCCGGCGAAGACGAAGCTAAGGCCTACTCGGAGACGGAAGAGTGAACGGGCACGACCGGCATCAAGTCTACCCGGCAAACAGCCGCCGCACCGCCCCGACGCAGTCGGCCGGAACGTAGATGTTGACCGCGACCCGCCGGCGCGTGGCCACCGCGGCGATCGTGTGGGACAACGTGGCGATCTCCTGCGGCCGGCCGAACTCGTCGAGGGCCAAGATCGGTTTGCGCCGCCCCTCCTCTCCGTTTGGCGACGTATAGTAATCGTACGCTACGTCTTTTGTCCGGTCGACGAGCAGGTAGTACTCCGGATCCCAACCTGCGGAGCGCACTACGGCCGCGGCCTCGTCGAGCAGCGACAGATCGATCTCCTCATGGGCCACGCGAAAGACCGACTTCAAGAGCGCCCGGTCCACGTACCTGCGGCTTAAGTCGCTC
Organism: Bacillota bacterium; assembly: GCA_012522135.1. Lineage (GTDB taxonomy): Bacteria > Bacillota > Limnochordia > DTU080 > JAAYLA01 > JAAYLA01. Next base: position 4,076 of record JAAYLA010000140.1, read on the forward strand.
AAGATCGGGTCGGGATGCTCGGTCCACGCTTTCACGGCCGCCATTACGTCGTGGTCGTCCACCCGCAGGTACGTGGTCAGATCCGCCTCACCTCGAAGCAAGCGGTAAAGATGGCGCGAGATCCATTCTTCGCCCAACCTCCGCTCCTCGGCTAAGTGTACCGCCCGTCGCCACACTTGACGGAGAAGCAGCTCCTGTCCCCGGGTCGTCTTGTGGAAGTAGACCTGCCAGTACATGAAGTAGCGGGCCAAGATGTACTCCTCCGCCGCGACGATGCCCTTGCGCAGCAAGACGATTTCCTGGTCCACCACCCACAGCGTGTTAATGAGGCGCTCTAAGTCGAACACTCCATACGTCACGCCGGTATAAAGGGAGTCGCGGAGCAAATAGTCCATGCGGTCCACGTCGAGCTGACTTGAGACGAGCGAACGCACAAGCCGGGGCCCGCTCCAGGTGCCGTCGAGGACAGAGGCCACCGCCCCGGGCAACTCCGGATCGCGCTCTTGCAGGATGCGGTGCACTTCCGTATCGCCTAAGATGATCCGGCGCCCCCAGTCTTCGTGGTTCCGGCCGGGGGTCAACGTTTCTTCCAAAGCATGCGAAAACGGTCCGTGGCCGATATCGTGCAAAAGGGCAGCGACGTAAGCCACCTGCTCCGACCAAGGATCAATGCCGATGCCCTGGTTTTTCAGCCTGCGGATCACCTTGTGCATGACCCACAGCACGCCGAGGGAGTGGCCGAAGCGGGAGTGTTCGGCGCCGTGGTACGTCCCGTGCGACGCGCCCAGCTGCCGAATGCGCCGCAGTCTCTGGAACTCCGGCGTGTCGATGAGAGCGATCAGCATAGGGTCCGTCAACGTGATGAAATCGTGGACGGGGTCGCGGTAGGCCCGCTCGACGGAGGACATCCACACACCTCCCTGTTCATGTGCCCACCTCCCCTATTCGCGCGCTCAGGTGGCAAATCCTCCATCGACGCCGACGATCTGCCCCGTGATGAAGCCGGCCGCGTCGTCCGCCAAAAACGCCACGACACGCGCCACGTCCTCGGGCTTGCCGAGGCGCATGACCGGCGTCGCGGCGCGCAGCTCCTCGAGCTCGCTGCGGTCGAAGCCGTCGAGCATGTCGGTGACGATAACGCCGGGGGAAACCGCGTTCACGGTGATGCCGGCGCTGCCCACTTCCTTCGCCAGCGCCTTCGTGAAGCCGATCAGACCCGCTTTAACCGCAGAGTAGGCCACCTCATTGGCGGCTCCTACCTGCCCCCAGATAGACACGATGTTGATGACGCGCCCGAACATGCGGCGCATCATGCCGGGAAGGGCCGCCTGACTGCAAATGAACGGCGCGCGCATATGCAGGGCGAACAGGCGGTCGAACTCGTCGATCGGCGTGTCGATGAGCAGGCCTTCGCAGCGCGCACCGGCGTTGTTCACGAGGATGTCGATGCGCCCGTACTCCCCTTCGACCTGACGCACGAGCTCGTAAGCGGCCTCGGCGTCCGTCAAATCCGCCCGGCAGAGAAGGGCTTCTCCGCCGTCGGCCACAATGCGCTCATGCACCGCAGCAGCTCGCTCGTAACTTCGGTGGTAACCCAACGCGACGCGAGCGCCGGCCCGGTGCAGCGCCCAGGAGATGGCCGCCCCGATGCCTCCGGACGCTCCCGTCACAAGCGCTACACGACCGTCGCACCCCATAATCCGTCCTCCTTCTCACCTGCGACGTCTACTCGGCCGTCTCTCCTCGCGCAGCCGGCAAGCCGGCGCCGGATGCAGAAGCAGGCCATAGGCGGGCCGCTCCGGCCGTGAGGAGCACCGCGAGGACGAAGCGGGAGACAAACAGGAACAAAGGATTGACGCCCAGAGGAAGAAAGATCAGCGTGTCTTCGATCACAGCGTGGCACGCGACGAGGAACAGCACCACCAACACGCGGTCGCGGTAGGAGACCTCCCCGTCTTCGCTGTACTGAAGAATGACGCCGGCACCGTATGCCAAGCCGAGGAGGAAACCTGCGGCCAAAGGCATGATCGCCGGTTCCGAGACGCCTAGCAGCCGGCTCACACGGCGCGTCCACCGGCCTCCGCCGGTCCGTCTGCCGAAGATCCCGCGGGCCTTTACCAGTTCCACCGCGACGGACAGAGGGATCACGATCACGAGAAGGAGCAAGACCGTCCGTACGAGACCCGGGACTGCATCGAGAAGTGTTTGCGCCCACGCCATAGTCGTCACCTAGCCTAGAAAATAAGGCGAATTGCCAGACCGCCCACGACCGCCAATCCCAAGCGCATGGCCACGACGACGCCGAAAGGAATGCCCAGCCGGTGCGTCACTGCCGATTCAACGAACAGGTTGTGGGCGAAGCTGAGGATCACGGCAATGGTCAGGATTTCCTTGGCCGTAAGGCTTAAGCTCGCGACAGCACCGATGGCTGCGTAAAGGCCCGAAACGAAGCCCAAAGTAACCGGGATGGCGGCCTCGGCCGGCAGGGCAAAGACGGCCATCAGCGGTTCGACGACCACGGAAAGCCAGTCCATGAGCGGGGTGCGGA
>JAAYLA010000141.1 GCA_012522135.1 Bacillota bacterium
ATACCGCTTCGAGGACACGCCCATTACTTACCCCGTCAGCTCGGTCCAACAGCTCGATGAAGTGCTCACCTTTGCGTGCTTTTACGCCCAAGACTGGTCCGATTTTGGTTCCCTGGGCCTAGACTTGGGCGAGATTGACCTCGAGGTCCTACTGGAGGAAGTGCTGCAGCAGGCTGGCCCGTTCCTCGCCCTCCTCGACAAGTTCCTGCAGCCCGAGTGGGAGTACCGGGTCGAGCACATCATTCCGGGCGACGACCTGACCATGCAACTGAACGAGCTCGGCGCCCAAGGGTGGGAACTCGTCACCCTCTCCGGCAATGACATGATCTTCAAGCGCCGTGCCCTAAACGCCGAGCGGCTGATCGAGCTCATCTTCCTCATGGCCCAGGAAGCGCTGGAACTAGGCCAGGAGCAAGGCAGCTTCTTCTAGGGTGCTTCATATAGGGCTAGGGCATTACAGCGCAATGCCGGTTACCGAGAGGGGCTGCAGGCGAGGCCCCTCTTTTTCTCTTTTACGCAACCGCTCCGGTGCCGCCTCGGGTGAGCCTGCGGCGACGCAGCGCTGTGGGCAGCACGCCATGCCGCGGAGCGAACAGGAAGGCCAGGCCAAAAACTGCACCCGCCGCGGTCGCCATCGCACCCGAAATCGACACGTCGAGCCAAACTGCGACTGCGTACCCGGTCCACGCGGAAACAACGCCGGTGACTACGCTAAGGCCGAGCATCCAACCGAAGCGGTCGGTCAGCAGGTACGCGGTGGCGCCCGGTACGATCAGCATCGCCACCGCCAGGACGGCTCCTACGCTTTCGAAGGCCGCGACCGTGGTCACGGAAACGAGGGTCATCTGAACGTAATGCAGCAGGGTCACCGGAATGCCGAGGCTCAGGGCAAAGGCCGGATCAAAAGCACATACCTTAAACTCCTTGAAGAGAAGTCCCGTGACGAGCAAGGTCAATCCGAAGGCCGCACCCACGGTCCAGACGGCCCGGGGACCGAGTTCCACGCTTTGCCAGATCAACACATCATACGGAACGTAGGCGAGTTCGCCGAACAGCACGTGTTCGGTATCGAGGTGCACGTCGCCCGCATACAGAGACAGGAGCACCACACCCAAAGCGAAAAGGCCCGTGAACGTGACGCCGATAGCCGCATCCTCCCGGGCCCCGCCCCGATGCAGGAGTTGGATCAAGAACGTGGCGAACAGTCCCGCCACGGCAGCCCCGGCGAACATCCAAACTCCGCCTAGAATACGCGTCGCAAGGAAGGCCAAGACGATGCCCAATAGGACCGAATGGCTGATCGCGTCGCCCACCATGGCCATGCGGCGAAGAATCAAGTAGACGCCGATAAACCCACAGCTGCTTGCGACCAAACCGGCAGTGAGCATTACCCAAAAGTCTTCGATAAGCATGATGCGATCAGCCCTTTGACGAATCAGTAAGCCATACTCCAGACCCAGACAGGTCGCTTCCAGCCGGCAAGGGTTCCGGAAGTTCGTGCGACCCGGCGGCCGAGCCATCCTTCCTAAGACTACAGCGGATGGACCGAAGGAGGCACCGCAGGCTCGGCCCGCTCCCGTTGCCACCGGCGTTCCAGTTCCGCAACCACCTCAGGAGGCAGGTGGTGTTCGATATCGTCGGCATCGCGATCGACGTGGTCGAACCGGAAATCCGCCTCGTACATCAGATACATCTCCCAAAGCCTGTGCCGCCGGGTCACGGCCTGTGCTTGCGACAGTCCCTGGGCCGTCAACACAATGAACCGCTCGCCCCCGGGTACACCAGACCGGTGGACGTTCACCAAGCCGCGCCGCTCCAGTGTGCGCAACGTGCCACGCGAGATGCCCGAGCCTGTTCCCTCCTGTCGCACCCGGGTCTCCGGAATGGGCTGCAGCGGGACCCTGGACGCCCCCTGCCCCCCTCCTGCCCGCTCATACGCCTCATATAACGTGCGCAAAAGGTTTTCCAGCGCCACCCGCCGCCGCACGCGCAGGTGACGCCAAGCCTTTTGGACGAGCCCGCCCCGCAAGCCGAGGGCCAGCGAAGCGAGAAAGACGGCGGTCGCGGACAAAACGATGAGCGGCCCCGTGGCAAGGCGCGGCCCGAACAGGCTGATGACGGTGCCCGCCGCTCCGGCCAGGCCCCCGAACGCGCCGGCGAGCACCAACATGACGCCGAGGCGGTCCGTCCAGTACCGGGCGGCCGCGGCGGGGGTGACGAGCAGCGCGGCCATGAGCACGACGCCGACGGCCTGCAGTCCGATGGAGACCCCCACCACGACCATGAGCATGAGGAGCCGGTCGAGCCCCCGGATGTTGAGTCCCATGCCGGCGCCGAACCCGGGATCGAAGGTGAGCACCTTAAACTCTTTATAAAACAGCACGATGAGAAGGGTCAGCACGGCGGCCGCCGCTGCGATCACCCGGACGTCGCTGCCCACGAGCGAAGCCGCCTGCCCAAACAGAAACCGGTTCAGCCCCGACTGGCCGGCCGCGCCGCTTTGCGCAATATACGTCAGAAGCACGATGCCGAGTCCGAAGAACACGCTGAGGACCATGGCCTGGGCGGTGTCTTCTTTAATGCGAGAATTGCGGGTGACGACGTCGATGCACCACGTGCCGATCAGACCTGCGACGACTGCGCCGGCGAGCAACGGCAACACCGACTTTGTCTGGGTCAACAAAAAAGCGACGGCCACGCCCGGCAGCGCCGTGTGGGCCAGGACGTCTCCCATCAAACTGCGCCGGCGCAGCATGGCAAAGGTGCCGAGCACGCCGCTGCTGATGCCGAGGAGGAGCGTACCCGCAAGCACCCAGCGCACGTTGGCGTCGCCGAGCAGAATGGGAACCCACTCCATCAGGCGTCAGCCCCTTTGCCTTGGACCGAACCTGCGGGCTGGGCCAGCGCGTGGGCGGCCTGGGACAAAATCGTCAGCCGTCCGCCGTACGTCTTGCGAATGTTCTCCTCGGTAAAGGTGGTCTCGGTAGGCCCCGCCGCGATGAGCCGCATATTGAGCAGCAGAACCCAGTCGAAGTAGTCTTCCACCGTCTGCAGATCGTGGTGGACGACGATAACGGTTTTGCCTTCCTGCCGCAGCTGTTCCAAGAGCGCGACGAT
>JAAYLA010000142.1 GCA_012522135.1 Bacillota bacterium
GATCTCGGCACCTTCGTGCTCGATGCCTTGGGCGTACGCTGGGCTATCGAACTGGGATCTGACGACTACAACCTGCCCGGATACTTCGATCAAGATAAGACGGGCCAGCGTCTGACAGGTGCCCGCTGGAACTACTACCGGAAGCGCGCCGAAGGCCAGAATACGCTGGTCATTAACAGCTCGCGCTATCCCGACCAAGATCCCCGGGCTAAGGCGTTCATCACATACAAGGCCTTCATTTCCGACGAAATGCTGGCTATAACCGACCTGTCCTCGGCCTATAGCGTATACTCGCCGGGCATCAGCGTACAGCGGGGAATCGCCCTGTTCGATAAGCGCCGCCAGGTCATCATCCAAGACGAGATCACGGCACCGCGGGCATCCAACGTGTGGTGGTTTATGCATACCGAGCAGCCCGTGGAACTGAGTGACGACGGCAGGCTCGCGACCTTGGTCAGCGGCTCGAAGCGACTGGAAGCACGCATTCTATCGCCGGCGGACGCCCGCTTTACCGTGATGGACGCCGTTCCCTTGCCCACGTCGCCGCAACCGGACGGCCAGAATGCCAACATCGGCAAACGCAAGCTGGCTATTCACCTGGGCACGGTGAACGAAGCCCGGATCGTTGTCCTGCTTACCCCCTTGCGCTCCGGAGAGAGTCTGGTCACCCTGCCGGCAATCATCCCGCTGGCCGAGTGGCAACAGGACCACGCTGCACCCAAGCCCCTTTGGAACGAACAACCTCGGCTGCGCGTGTCCATCGTCGATCCGAAACCCCAGGCCACCGTGGCGGGCGTCGTGCCGGTGACGTTGCGCATTGACGGCGTCGATCCGGACGATGTGGCGTCGCTTCAGCTGACCTTGAACGGGGAGACGGTGTACACGGGGCCCTTTACCGAGCGCGTAGAGATCGACACGTTGCCGTATCCGGATCGAGGTTACCAACTTGTCGCCACGGTGACTTTGCGAAGCGGCCTTGTCGGATCGTACTCGGTGCCCGTCGCGATCGACAACTACACCGAGCTAATCGACGAAATGGAAGCCCCCGTGAATCTGGGTATTCTCGGAATCGTCAAGCGTTCCCGCACGAGCGCGGAATCGAGCGGCTGGGCTTACACGAACGAGCCGCCCGGGCTGTTCGGCGATGCATCGCGGCGGGTACGGACCTCTACTTCGGATGAGTATCTCGTGTGGGAAATGCCGGGTTTGATTGAGTATGAAGTGCTGGTCTTCGCCACGACGGACGATGTGCGGCACGGTGTGTGTCTGCAGGCTTCCACCGATGGAGCGACGTGGCAGGCGTTGGACTATGACGTGACCGAGCACGATGTGGAGGGCGACTGGACGGCTTACAGTCTGCACGGCGTATCGGACGGCCAATGGCATCTGTTTCAGGTCGTGTTGACGGGTGACGCCGTACCGTCCGACTCGCTCCAGGTTGCCGCCGTGAAACTGATTGGACGATGAGGTGGTTTTGTGTATTTTGCCGATGTCGACCGGGGACGTCCCTTTGCCAAGGACCCTGCGGTCGTGCGTTTCCGAGACCGTTACCTGATGTACTATTCCATTCCACCCCACATCGATGCCGAGAAGGGGGCGACGTGGGCTATCGGCATCGCCGAAAGCCGCGACTTGACAAATTGGACCAAAGTCGGCAAGCTGTTGCCTGCGGATGCATGCGAGGCGAAGGGACTATGTGCGCCGGGTGCGATTGTCCTGGACGGGAAGGTGCATTTGTTTTACCAGAGCTATGGGAACTGGGTTGAGGACGCCATCTGTCATGCGGTCTCGGAGGACGGTGTGCATTTTACCCGCAACCCGACGAACCCGATCTTCAGGCCCCGCGGCGACTGGACGTGCGGGCGGGCTATCGATGCGGATGTGATCGTCTACGAGAACAAGCTGTGGCTCTATTACGCAACCCGTGACCCGCAGATGAAGCGTCAGATGCTCGGCGTCGCCGTCGCGCCCGTGGGTTCGGATTTTTCACGAGAAGACTGGGTGCAGCTGGGGAACGGATCGATCTTGGAGCCGTCTTTGCCCTGGGAGAAGGATTGCATCGAGGCGCCGGCTGTGTTGGAACGGAACGGCCGTCTTTGGATGTTCTATGCCGGGGCGTACAACAACGAGCCTCAGCAGATCGGATGCGCGGTGAGCGACGACGGCGTGCACTGGGAGCGCATTTCCGAAGAGCCGGTACTGCCGAACGGCGCGCCGGGTACGTGGAACGAGAGCGAGTCGGGGCACCCGTTTGTGTTCGTGGATGACGACGGTACGGTATATCTCTTCTTTCAGGGCAACAACGATGGCGGTAAGACGTGGTACCTGTCGAAGGCGACCGTCGAGTGGGAGGGCGAGCTGCCGGTAATCCGACCAGATCTGGACCGCAGGTCAGCCGAGACGCCGGTAGCCGGAGCGCTGTAGGCCGTGCCCGCTTGACGAAAGGGGAGGGAGTGAACGCCCACGGATCACGACCTGGCTTGGCGGCTGTGTGGGATCTAAGAGAAATGGAGGGAAAAGCCGTGCCGAAGCGCCTCGGGAAGGTATCGTTTCTGGTCGGATGTCTGTTGATGTTGGTCAGTTCCGTCGGCGTGGCAAGCGAAGGCATCGAACTCGTAGAGAACGGAAGCTTTGAGATCGTCAACGACAAAGGGGAAGCGGTCGGCTTTCAGTTCTGGCTGGCGAACGGCGACGTCGAGATCGTTGTAACGGATGAAGCATCCAGGACGGGCAAGAATTCCGTACGCATCAGCGGAACCGACAAGCCGCGTGGCTCCGTCACGTTTCGGGGCGATGTGACGGGCGGGGAGACCTATCGCTTCCAAGTCTGGTACCGCTATGATATCGACGGACCGTGGGAGACGCCGAGCGGCTTCCCCTGGATGGGCCACCATGTGCTCATGCGTCTTATGGTGTACAACAAGGATGGAAAGATCCCGTTCTCCGATGCGTGGATCGTGGACCCGAATGAAGGCTGGTATGACGTGCGGGTGAACATGCACGTTTTACCAGCTCCGTGGGAATTCGGCGACCCGAACGAATGGGCGCTGTTCTCCACGACGATCAAGATGCCCGAGGACGCCATCCGAGTTGAAGTGAACCTCTTCAACTGGTTCGGCGAGGGCAAGGTGTACTTCGACGATCTGTCGGTTGTGAAACTGTAACAGAGACGTGGCGGAATATGTGGGAAATGCGACCGCCCGGGGCAAGCCTCGGGCGGTCTTTGGTCGCGTGCTGCTTTATCTAATCCAGCCCCAGATGCTTTTTCTCTATTTCCCCTACCTCACTTCCCCCAAGCATCGACCAAGCTGCGCAAACCCCGGGGATTGTTCGTCATGATGCCGTCGACACCCAGAGTAAGAAGGCGCCTTTGCATGTCGGGGTCGTCGACGGTCCATACATGCACGGGCCGTCCCAGCTCCCGGGCACGGCTCACGAAGTCTTCGTCCACGGCCGAGTAGTGAACGTGGACCGCGTCCGCGGGCACCTCGGTCCAGTCTTGCTCTGCACCGTTGTGACGACCTCCGCATCGACTGGGGATACCTCTATGTTGCTACGCCGTTCACCAACCGTGTGACCGATGTCATCGCGGGCCGCGACCAGGTGCGGAAGGAGTCTCTCGAGCATGGCACCCCACCGGCGTCGGACGATCTGAGACAGCCGCGCATGGTCCGGGGCGAAACCCTCGTCGCCGCCACCCTGTTCGATCTCGGCGAAATCGGTACCGAGCCCGTGTCACAGTACCTGCTCCTCGCCTACGACGACCTGTATTCGATTGAGTTTTTGCACCGTAGGCTACTGCCCTATTGGAAGCGCGACGGGTGGCACGTCGGGGATCTTCTGTTGCAGGCGACGGACGAATACCACGAAATCATAGGGCGCGCGGAACGGTTTGACGCACAGCTGATGGATGACGTGGAGAAGGTGGGGCTCGTATGGGATAAACTGTTCGATCTGAACTCTGTTCCCACCCGAGTTGGTCCGCAAGGAAATCGCCTTCTACAAGACCGTGCAGAATAGGTATGGATTGCCCCTCGACAGCCGCAACGCATGGACGAAGTTAGATTGGATCGTCTGGACTGCCACGCTGACCGAGTCCCGGGAAGATTTCGCAACCTTTATCGAGCCAGTCTGCCGCTTCTTGCAGGAGTCGCCTTCGCGGGTTCCCCTTACCGACTGGTACTGGACGACCGACGCGAAGCAGGCCGGCTTTCAGGCGCGTCCAGTTGTCGGAGGCGTGTTCATCAAGATGCTGGCTGATGACGAGGTGAGGCGCGTTTGGCAGACTCGGAGTTACGGTCGGAGCGACGTGTCCTGCGAGCGTGAAAGCTCAGTACCGTGACCGGGCAGGGGGCTGTCCCAGAAGCGGCAGCCCCTTGGACTCCAGACTCCCCCGCCGGGCGGGAGGCGGAGGAGGAACTGGGCGGATGAGGCTGTGCGCGGCGTGCTTGCTGATGTAGAGCACAAGGCCGCGCACGGCACCCTTTCCTCACAACGAAAACACGGTTCCCGCAATATACCGTTCTGCGTCAGGATGGTCGTTGTAGTAGTACACGGTGAGCACCTGACCGTCCGGCAGAGCCGTAGCACGGGGATAACCGATATCGTGGTTGCCGGCATCGGAACGCAGGACGAGCGGCGACGACCACGTATAGCCTTTGTCCGCGCTCACTACGGCTCGTATCCCGAACGGTTCGTCTCGGAAGCCGTACACCAAGCACAGACGCCCGTCGGGCAGCTGCACCATGGCAGGCGGGTTCCCGCCCCTACCCACGTACTCCACCGTCGTCGCCCGGTGCTGCCAGGTGCGTGCGTCGTCTGTCGATGCGTATAGCTCGATCGTCGGCTTCGGTCGACCGCCCGTGCGGATCGCCACCAGCCAAGTCCCGTCTTCCAGGCGCACCGTCGACGGCATGATCGCGAAGCCCACTGCCGGTTCGGGTCCGACAGGCGAATGAAAGCGAAAGGTCCTGCCGCCGTCGGTCGTACGGGCGCAGAAGACCGTGCCCTCCTTGCCGTCACGCCGGGTCCCCGAAAGAAAGAGCGTGCACGTTTCTGAATCCGGCACCACGTAGTCGGTGCGAGCTGCAACTCCCAAATATCCAAAGGACGGCAGGGCGAACGGTCCTTCCCACGTCCGGCACCGGTCGGTCGATGCATAAAACCACGAACGGGCTCCTGCCTCCAAGCCTGAGCGGGCGCACATCAGAGCAAAATCCGGATGGCGGAAGTCGAACCCGGGCGGAGCGGAAAAGATCCCCGGTTCCTGTAGCACCGGCCCTACTTTCAGATCGTCCACTACGTGTTCATCCGCCGAGAACCCCTTGCCGCCGGGAAGACGACACGGCGTGGGTCCGACCTGCCAAGTGAACCCACCGTCAGTCGAACGGGCTTGCATCGGGACGAACGGCTGCGTGCGATCGAGCGCATGAAAGCCGGCTGCGGGTCCTTTTGCGAAGTGACCTACGGTAAACCCGAAGACGATCTCGTCACCCCAGGACCATAGACCGAAGTTTGCAGGCCAGTCGGCGAAGCGCTCCGGTTCCCGATATATGATGAAGTGTTTCATCGCGTGTCCCTCCCGTGCAACAGGCCAGAAGGGAAGCACCTCCCGGCCTGGACTTCGCAGTGGCTGAGACCTTACAACGATAGACCGATCCGACCTAACGCTTAGCGCTGCCCGAGGGCCGCGCCCCACGTCCTAGTTCCCGTAATACGCCGCCAGCCTGCTGTTGATGGCCTGCTCCATGTTGTGCAGAGCCTGGGCCGCGTGCATGCCTTGATCCAGGGCGCCGTAGATCACGGAGTTCACGCCGCCCATGGCCTCGACGTAGACAGTTCCCTGCAGCCAAGGCACGCTGTTGTCGATTACTAGGCTGGCTGCCGCCGTGATCTTTGCTACCACCGGATCGTCGAGGATGATCGGAGACGAGTAGTAGTCTAGCCGAGCGGGGAGGAGTCCGCTCTCAACCGTCACCCTGGCGATATTGTCTTCGCTCATCAGGTAGCGCAGGAACTTGGCACCTGCTGCGGCAGCCTCCTCGGACAGTCCCTGGCCCAGGCGCAGGTCGGATGCGATCACCAGTGCGCCGTAGGGAGAGGAGTCGTCGGGTCTAGGCTGCGTTGCGTCTTTCCAGTTCAGGTTCGTGAAACTGGGGCAGGAACACCTGAGCGAAGTCTTTACCCTCCATGGACAGCGAGGCTGCGGGTGCTTCCTGGGCCTGCAACCATTAGCATGCTGCCCTCATGCCCAGCCACGGCGAGTTGGATGGCTGGGGTGCCCTGTTCGTCGACTAATGCGAGGGCAAGGCGGTAGGTGCCTTCCATGATGTCGTCCGGCAGGGTGAACTCGGAACGCATGGGCACAACGTTCCCCATGGTGAGGTCTGTGAAGGAGGAGTCGTCATATATGGCAGACCACGCCACCCGATCCTCCGCCAGCAGGAAGAGGCCCAGCCGGTACGGACGGTAGAGGCGCCCCAGACCCCGGTTTTCCCGCGTATGATGCAGTTCGAAGGTGTCACCGGGTGCGAGCTGCGTGGGGAAGCTGACCTGCACCGGCACCAGACGATAACCCATGTGGCGCAACGCATACTGCATGAGGCCGTTGGACTCACGATTGTAGAAGTAGAGGGCAGAGTCGGCATTGATCTTCTGACTGATATCGTCATGCCTCCTGCGCCATGGTGCTTCCACTCCCTACAATGCAAACGGCAAAGAGCAGGATCACCGTTGCCAATCGACACCTGCTTACCCGGGGGAGGCTGCGGGCCTTGCGGAGGCTGCTCACCCGACGGAAGAAGTGAGTGTTCATGAGCAAAGGGACCCTCCTTGCGCCGAATGGCATGCTGGGTGCCCTGCCTCAACAGTGTGTAAGGCTTGGTGAGGAGCGTCGCTTTGGTGTATAGTCTGTAGCCTCGGGCAGGGCCGCCCTCCATTGGTGTTGTTGCCCACGCGGAAAGGGACACCTTTGCCCGTCCTTGACTAAACGTTAGCCGATGTTGCTAACACCCGTACAGAGCGAGGTTCGCATCAGTCCTCAGCGAGTTCTGCGATAACCGGCATGTGATCCGAATGGACCCACATGCCAGGCTCGAGTCCGTCGACGAAGAATCCAGGCCAATCAACCACTTCCGCCCGGCGCAACAGCGTAGCCAGGGAGGGACTCAAGTAAATGTGGTCGATAGCGATTTTGCGCCTGCCTGTGGAGTCAAAGGTGGCGCGAATTCCGCCCGCCGCTTCCATCGCATGGACGAAACCGCGATCCCGCAGGGCGTTGTGCATGGCCTCGCCGATCTGACAGTTGAGATCGCCCAGCACGACCATGTCGGTGGAGGACCTGCTCAGCTCGTCTATGCGGTCTGCCAGAATGGAGGCTTCCCGTGCCCGCAGGTCAACGTCGGACGGATGCAGGTGCAAGGCCACGATCCACGCGGTGCGGGAAGGCTGTATTTCCACGCAAACGGCGCCGGCTGCTCGGCTGAGGAGCGGTGTGTCCCGGTGGGGATCGAAATGGCCGAACGTGCGGGATTCCAAGATCGGATAACGTGACAACACATGGCCCGGCCACGCCTTAGGCGAGGGAATGGTGGCTAAGTACATGCCCAGTTCGCGGGCGATGGCGTGTAGCATGGCGGGCGGTGCGGCTCCTTCCTGCAACGCGAGAATGTCGCATCTCAGCTGGCCGAAGACGTTTACATAGTGTTGGATCCTCTCCGGGCTCGCGGCATCGCCTAAGGTAGCGGAGGCCTGGTCTGCTGGATATCCCGTGAAGGCAAGGATGTTGTAGGTTCCGATGCGCATCTTGTTCCCTCCCATAACGTGGCGAGATGTCCCCGAGCACGGGATTCGGCGTCGCCGTTGAATGTCCTCGGGGCCCGGGCGGCGATCAGGGGTCAAGAGTGCGGCAGCCCCC
>JAAYLA010000143.1 GCA_012522135.1 Bacillota bacterium
CAGCCGTACGTATACGCCCACTACACCATCTTCCTGGCCGAGGTCGCGTCCACGGTCAACGAGTCGCTTCTCGTGAACTATATGCTCAACACGGAGCAAGATCCGGCCAGGCGAATGTATTTGATCAACCATTACTTGGACGAGTTCCGAGGCACCGTGTTCCGCCAGACCATGTTCGCCGAGTTCGAGCGGTGGACCCACGAAATGGTCGAGCAAGGGGCAACGCTGACGCCTGCCCTGTTGAACGAGAAGTACTACCAGCTGAACGTCGACTACCACGGCCCCGACATGACCGTAGACGATGAGATCGCGCTCGAGTGGGCGCGCATTCCCCACTTCTACCGCGCCTTTTACGTCTACCAGTACGCCACTGGTTTTTCAGCTGCGGCGGCCCTCAGCCAGCAAATCCTCGCGGAAGGCCGGCCCGCGGCGGAACGCTACATCGACTTCCTCCGTTCGGGAAGCTCCGACTACTCGATTAACCTGCTGCGCCGGGCCGGTGTCGACATGACTACGCCCGATCCGATCCAGGCGGCCATGGACCTTTTCGGCAAACTGCTGGACGAGCTCGAAAACCTGCTGCTCGGCTGAGCGCAACGTATGCCGAGGCGCCGGGCCGTCTCTGGGACACGGAGACGGCCCGGCGCCTCCTATGGGGCCATGAGGGTGCCGGCTCTCTATCCCGGCAGCGGACGTCCCTTTCCCGGACCTTGAACCCGCTTCAGCCTGCGCACCTCGCGCCAAGCCGCCAGATCGGCCCAGCCGCGCCGCCCCATAGCCAGCATGCCGGCGAGGCGCAAACCACCGCTTGCCATGAAGACCGCCGGAAGGCTCAGGGCGCCGAGGGCTGCGGTGCCCAGCTGCGGACCCGCGAAGTTGGCAATTCCCACCAGCACGTTGTACCAAAGGATGAGCCTCGGCCGGCAGCGCTTGTCCCCCGCGAGGAAGAGCGCGTTGAGGGTCGCGACGTTGTATCCTCCCAGCGCAAAGCCTCCCAGCGCTTGCATGACGATGAGGAAGAAGACCGAGGGGATGAGCCAGAACGCACCTGCCTGGAAAGCCATCAGCCCGGTGGTGGCGACGAGTACAAGGCCTAGGCCCCACCGGTCGGCCAGAACCCCCCAAACACCGCCGCCGATAACCTGAAAGAGGACCGAGGTTGCGGTCAACAGTCCGATCATGGCGTTGCTGTAGCCGAGATGTTCGACGAAATAGATCGTCACGAGGGGCGACGCCATGTGAAAGCCCAAGTTGAACACGGCCACGGAAAAGGTCAACGCGAGGAAGCTCCTGCCCGCCTCGGTGCGGAAGAACGCTCGCAAATGCGTGTCGGCGGCCGGAGCGCCATCTCCCAAAGGCAGCTCATCCGCCCCGGGAGGCTCGAGCTTGCCGTAGTAATACGCCGCGAGGAAGCCTACGAGCGCTGCCAAGCCGAAGACGAATACGTAGTTGTGGGGATAGGCGACCATGTCCAACAGCCGGCCGGAAACCATAACACCGGCGAGTCCGGCGATTCCCGTGTACATGGACCGCGTCCCGAAAACGACCCCGCGGCGACCCGGTGGGAACATGTCGCTGACGATCGCCTGCCAAAAGACCGACGAGACGGCCATGGCAGCCGAAGCGAGGGAGTAGAGGACCAAGAGCCACCACACGCCGAATCGGCCGAGTACGGGTGCGAGAAGGAGCAGCAAGATGAGCACGCGGTGCAACACGGCCGTCACCTGGCCGACCGGCAGGTGCCGTTCCCGGCGGCGGGTGCTGCCAGCCGAGATCAGGAGCGCCGCGATATTGAAAAGAAAGGGAAAGGAATAGATGAAACCTACCTGCTGATTGGTTGCGCCGAGGGAAATGGCGAAGACGGGCGTGAACGTGGCCACGATCTGAACGGTGATCGTGGCCAACGCGCCCTCGATGACGGCATACCGGTAGTTCCTTTGCTCCGTTTCCGTCTCGAGAGGCACCCGCAGCGCGAGGCGGACGCGCGCGGCGAACACCTGAAGAAGCCTATGCATCCGCATGCTCGCTGCCCGTGGAAGCCGCGGTCAACAGCTCGTCGAAGACCGCGTCATATTCGCTGATGCTGGCGCACCGGACAAGCTGGGCCCGGAACCGAGCTGCACCGGGAAATCCTTTCACGTAAAGCGGGGCGTGCTGACGCATTTCCTTCGCGGCCACCTCTTCGCCTTTAAGCTCCGCCAAAAGGCGCAGGTGCCGGCGGGCCATCTCGATCCGCTCATCGAGGGTAGGCTCCGGCAATTCGTTTCCCGTGCGGAGCGTGTGCAGGATGCGGGAAAAGATCCACGGATTGCCCAAAGCTCCCCTGCCGATCATGACGCCGGCACAGCCCGTCTCACGCTGCATGCGGTCGGCAGCGGCCGCTGAAGTGACGTCGCCGTTGCCGATCACGGGTATGCCGACGGCCTCGTTCACTTGCCGAATGATCTCTAAGTCGACCTCTCCCTTGCGGCCTTGGGAGCGCGTGCGCCCGTGGACCGCAATCGCCGCGACCCCGACGTCCTCGAAACGGCGGGCCAGATCGACGACGTTGATCTGGGTATCGTCCCAGCCAGTGCGCATTTTCACGGTAACCGGAATGTTCACCGCGTCCACCATCGCCTTGATGATGGCCTGCGCCTTGTCGGGCACCCGCATCAAGGCTGCTCCGGCTTCGGCCTTGATTACCTTCGGCACCGGACACCCCATGTTGAAGTCGACGATGTCAGCCCCCGCCTCCTCAACGATCCGTGCGGCAAAGGCCGCGTCCTCGGGCGTGGAGGCGAAAATCTGTATGCTGACCGGTGCCTCCTGCGGCGCAACGGCGAGCATTTTCCGTGTTTTTTGGTTGCCGTGGCGCAAGGCCTTAGCGCTCACGAACTCCGAGCAAACTAAGGCCGCGCCCTGTTCCTTGCACAGAAGCCGGAAGGGCAGGTTGCACACCCCGGCCATCGGCGCCAGCACGACACCGTGTTCTAGAGTGACCCGGCCGATTTGCACGGGCCGCAGCAGGGGGTGCACCTCGGTTCGAAGTTCTCCAGTTACGCCCATTCCTCATGCCTCCGCCTTACCTCGTTCAGATTTTGACCAGCCTGCGCCGGAGCCCCTTGTCGCCTACCGCTCGCTGCGCGGCAGCTCCAGACGGCTGGCCGCGGCTTCGTCGCAGACGACCACTACATCGTCGTGCCGCTGGAGTACCGAAGCGGGAACTTGCTCGGTTACCTCGCCCTCCAACGCTGCCTTCATAATGTCCGCCTTCCCTGCGCCGGTGGCAAGGAGCAAGATTTTCTTCGCCGTCATAATCTCGCTAATGCCTACCGTAATCGCCCGGGCCGGCACGTTTGCGGGATCACCGCCAAAAGCCGGCGCGTTGGCCTTGCGCGTCGACTCGTGGAGCTCGACGACCGAAGTAACAGAGTCGAAGGACGTACCCGGCTCGTTAAACCCGATGTGTCCGTTGGTGCCGATTCCGAGCACCTGGAGATCACACGGGCCGTAGGTGCGCAGCAGCTCGCGATAGGCGGCCGCCTCGGCCTCGGGATCGTCGGGATTCGCCTTCGGTATATGCATGCGGTCCGGATCGATGTTCACATGGTCAAACAGGTGCTGTTTCATGAAACTGATAAAGGAAGCCGGATGCCCCGGGTCGATACCCAGATACTCATCCAGGTTGAAAGTGCGCACCCGGGAGAAGTCGATCTCCCCCGCCTTGTACATCCGGACCAGCTCTTTATACATCCCGATGGGCGTGTTTCCGGTCGCCAGGCCCAGCACGGCATCGGGCTTGGCCTCGATTACCTCTCGGACGATTTGCGCCGTCAGACGATTCCACTCTTCAGCGGAACGGGCTACGTACAACTTCACTTGAACTGACCCCCCACTCGGTTTCTTCCGAGGCGAATCCCTTCGCCCCGTTGATTCTTAGGCATGAAACGCGGCGCGCCGTCGTACTCTCGTAATAACATGGACGACTCCCACCGAAAGAAAGGAGACGGATTGATGGGCATCAGTCTTCCCAGCTCGTGGCTCCCGGGACTTCAAGCGGCGACTGTCTTGCTGCTGACGGCAGGCTTTTTCTTCGACCAACCGCTAAGCGTCGTTCCGGCCATCGCCTTGGCTGCGCTCGTCATGTCTCAAGACGAAGAGGGCGCCCCGGCGGAGTTTCGCCCGCTC
This sequence comes from Bacillota bacterium, assembly GCA_012522135.1. Classification (GTDB taxonomy): domain Bacteria; phylum Bacillota; class Limnochordia; order DTU080; family JAAYLA01; genus JAAYLA01. Next base: position 4,171 of record JAAYLA010000143.1, read on the forward strand.
ACGGCGCTGCTCGTTCTGGCGGGCCTCCTATTTCTAGCCGACTACGCGACCTACGCCTGGACGCTCGCTTTGGTTGCCGCAGCCTATGGACTCGTGGTCCTCGTAGGCTTTCACCCGTGGAGCCTGATCCGTCAGGCCGCCGGCGAGCCCTCCGCGCCGAAGGCCCGCCCGCGGAGCACGGTGCGCACTCCGGTTGCGGGCAGGCGTCGGCGCTGAAAACCCTTCAGTTCACACTTTACCCTGTCTTATGCTGCCCAAGGCGCAGGGAGGCCTCCCCGCGCCTTGCCCGTCCTCACAGGGGCAGTTCAACCGCTGTCCCCGTACGGTGAGAGCGGGTCGCGGCCTCCATGAGCTCCGTCAAGTCGCGTCCGTCGGCCAGAGTGATCTTGGCCTCGCCTTTGCCGGTCACGGCATCGAGCCACTGACGAATGGGATGGGGATCGCGCTCGGGCAGCTTGTCGGGAACGATCCATCCCTCGACTCCCGTCGTCTGGGGTGCATGCAGCTGCACTTCGGCACCGGGCCCTCCGATATGCAACGCGCCCTCGGTGCCGTGGATTTCCAGAGCCCACGGGAGCGACCGTTGGACAAAACTCGCCTCGACTATGCCTAGAGCACCGCCTTCAAATTCGATCAGCACCGCGGAGTTGTCGTCTACGCGCACGTCCGGCTCGACATTTCCGAACAGAGCCGTCACACGCCGGGGCGTTCCGCCGTACCAGCGGCACAGATACATGGGGTGGCACCCAAGGTCGATCATGGCGCCCCCGCCGGTGGGCTCGGGATCAAGGAAGTGGTCGGGCAGCCACCGGTCGAGCACCCCGCCGTGACCGTGGCGCACGCGGACCGTGGTGATGCGTCCCAACAGGCCCTTGTCGACTACCTCCCTGGCGTACTTGAACCGGGGGTCGCCCCGGAACGGAAACGATACGACGAAGTGCACGCCGGCCTTCTCTACGGCCTCGGCGATGGCATCAACCTCGGCGACCGTGAGCGCCACCACTTTTTCGGTGAATATATGCTTGCCTGCTCCAGCCGCCGCCAGTATGACCTCCGTGTGCATGTTGGTCGGCGCATCCACGACTACCCCGTCGACGTCGTCCCTGCCCACGGCGCGTTCGAGATCCGGCTCGAAGGGCACTCCCAGCCGTTCAGCCCACTGTTTGCCCCGCTCCTCGTCTTCGTCCCACACCACACGGATCTCGGCGTCGGGCGCGCCGCGGATCTGTTCGGCGTAGCCCGGTGCGTGTACGTGCCAAAAACTCAGCATCGCCACTCCAACTTTTTCCATGTCGACACCTCCTACTGGCCTAATGCGATCAGAGCTTCCTCGATAGGGATCATATATCGCCGCCGTCCCTCGAAGCGCGCGATCGCCTGAAACCCGCAGCGTGCAAGCAGGTTCAAGGCCCGGTCGAAGTCGGCGCCAACGAGGTCCGGACTGTGCGCGTCGGAACCAAGGGTGACGGGAATGCCCAGCTCTGCTGCGTAGCGGAGTATTTCCGGACTCGGATAGCATTCGTTCACGGTTTTACGCCACCCGGACGTATTCAACTCCAAGGCAACGTCCGCCTCTTTGATGACGTGTAGCGTTTCCCGCACGATAGGCGTCAGCTGGCCGTTCATATGGCCGCTCGTCTTCGGGACGTCGAGATGCCCCAGTATGGAAAAGATACCACTCTTGGCCGCCGCTTGCACGGTGAGAAAATACTCCTCGTAAATTTGCTCGCGGCTTTTTCCGTCCGGCAGCTCGCGCCAAAAGACATTCCATCGGCCGAGCCAATGGACCGAACCGATTACGAAATCGAGGGGGTAGCCGTCCCAAAGCTCGCGGTAAAAATCGTCCCACCCCAGGATATAGTCGGACTCGATGCCGAGGCGAACCGCGATGCGGCCGGCGTATCTCTCGCGCAGTTCCAGCATCTCATCCACGTACCGCGGCAGCTCATCGGGATGCATGGCCGTATTGGGAAAAGGCTGGGGCTCATCAAAGTGGTATATCGGACTGTGATCCGAGAGGCCGATTTCCGTCAGGCCCCTTGCTAGGGCTGATTTCACAACGTCTTCCAAGGTGCCGGAAGCGTGTCCGCAGCGATAGTGGTGTGTATGATAGTCTACTAGCATGGATACCTCCTACGCTCGTTCGACGGTGCGTCCTAGGTCAAGCGGTGGGGCCGTACCGGCTGTACAGCTCGGCGTGGATATCGTCGAAATGGTTGAGCAGGCTCGCACACATGGCTCCCCACGTGTGCCACCACTCGACGCTGGCGCCGCCGTGCGGCGCCTCGACATCCACTTCGTAGCGGAGGCATTCGATGCGCGCGCCGGTGCTGACCATCCGGAGCTCCGCGACCATAGCGCCGGAATCGCCGAACAGACGCGTGGCATGGCTCAGTATCGAGTCGGTCACCTCGCGGATCACGTCCGAGTCGACCTCGAGATCGTCGAAGTGCAGATGGAAGGCTGCGTGGAGGATGACTCCCTCGGGTGCGGCGGTCTGCCCACCGTCTTCGACGGAATTGACCGTGGCTTGGTTTTCCGGGCGCCACTCAAAAGCTACTTTGGCCCAAGTGGCCTCATAGTCCAGGGGACGTTGGATGAAAACTTCGCAGACGCGTGCAAGTTCGTTCACGTAGAGGACCTCGTCGACCTTAACCAGCAGTCCCGCGTCCTCAAGCGATCTGATCAGCAACCTGCGTAGGCCTTCGTAATCCAACACACGCATGCGTTCGGCCCTCCGTTTGCATCACTGACCCATACATTCGACACCCTTAGCCTGAGGCCTGCGTTGACGGTCGCGCAAACGCAAATATGTACATCCCGTACAGTATATCCGTTTCCCGGTGCAACCCGCCCTCGGGACGGATCAGCTGTCGGAGATTTCACGCACGTCCGTCCGAAGTGAGGTAGAATAGTACTTAAGACGCCCGTCGGGCCCGCAGGATAAGGACTCGGCCACTTAAGGAGGAGTTGCAATTGCAGGAGGCAACAGTTACCGTCACGTTGGTCCGGCCGAACGCGAAAATCGACGCGCCCCCCGTCACGGAAGACATTCCGGTCCGCAGGGGCAGCACCGTCGCCGAGCTCGCTCGGACCGTGAACGACGGTGACGCCGAGCGATCCGTGGTTGGGGCAATCGTCGACGGCCGGCTTGTCTCGCTCAAGCACGAACTGGAAGGCCCGGCCAGGGTGCAACTTCTCGATTTGACCCATCAAGAAGGGCACCGTATCTGCCAGCGCACAGCCATCTTCATCCTCGCGGCAGCGGCGCGGGAATGCCTGCCCGCGTCGAGGCTCCGCATAGAGCACACCCTGTCAAACGGGATTTACGGCGAGTTTAAGGGTCCCGAACGGTTTTCCGCCGCGGATGTGGCCCGGCTGAGCAAAGCCATGCAACGCCTCATCGACGCAGACCTACCGATCGAAGCGCGGACCCTTCCCCTGGCCGAGGCGAAAGAAGTGATCCGGACGGTCCAGACGGAACAGGAGCGAGCCGGCCTGCTGCAAATATTGGACCAGCTCGATGCGGAGCACGTCACCTTGCACACGATGGGCGACTTCACCGACTACACCGACGGTCCCCTTCTGCCCTCGACCGGTTATCTAACGTGTTTCCGGTTGCGCCACTACATGCCGGGCTTCATCTTGCAAATTCCGGAGCAGCTGTCGCCGCCGCGGGTCCCGCCGTACCGGGAACAGCCGAAACTGACCGGCATATACAGGGAGGCGGAACGTTGGGCGAGCGTCATGCAGATCAGCGACGTGGCCGCGCTGAACGATCTTACACCCGAAAAGGCCAAGGATCTGATCAACATCAACGAAGCGTTCCACGAAAAGAAGATTGCAGAACTGGCCGACCAAATCGCGCGGAACAAGAACATCCGGCTGATCACGATCGCCGGTCCGTCGTCATCGGGCAAGACCACTTTTTCACAGCGGCTCCTCATCCAGCTGCGGGTGAACGGCTTGCACCCCCTCACCCTGCACCTGGACGACTATTTCCTCAGCCGGGATGAAACGCCCCTGGACGAAGACGGCAACCCGGACTTCGAGGCGCTCGAAGCCATCGACCTTGAGCTGTTCAACGACCATCTGGCCCGGCTGATCGAAGGCGAGACGGTTGAAGTGCCAACCTTTGACTTCACGACGGGAAAGCGCGTGTGGACAGGCCGTACGTTGCGCCTGCCGGAGGGGGAACCGATCATCGTGGAAGGTATCCACGGACTCAACGACCGCCTGACGGAAGCGGTGCCGAAGGCCAGCAAGTTCAAGATCTACATAAGCGCCCTCACCCAGCTGAACATCCACGACCGCGTGCGGATCCATACGACCGACGCTAGGCTGATCCGGCGCATGGTGCGGGACGCCCAGTTCCGCAACTTGCCCGCGGACGAGACCCTCACCCGCTGGCCCATGGTGCGCCGGGGCGAGGAAAAGAACATCTTCCCGTACCAAGAAGACGCCGACGCCATGTTCAACTCGGCACTCTTGTACGAGCTCGCCGTACTGAAGCCCTACGCCGAGGCGCGCCTTGCCGAAGTGCCGCGGACGTCTCCGAACCGTCCCGTTGCCGACCACCTGACGTGGCTCCTCAGCCACGTGCGCCCTTGGAAGGACGATGCGGTGCCGCCCAACTCCATCCTACGGGAATTCATCGGCGGTTCGACGTTCAGCACGTAAGACGCCGGCCTAAAGCCTACCGGCTCCCCGGCGTGAGCACCCTGCCCCGGCGGGCCGTGCTGACCAAGTCGCCTTGGCTCGCCACCAGCTCGCCACGCAAGTACGTCGCGACCGGTACGCCCTGTACCTCCATGCCTTCAAAGGGCGTACTTTTCGCCCGTGTGCGCAGCGCCTCGCCGCGCAGCACGCGCCGCTGCATGAGGTCGACCAGCACTAGGTCGGCGTCGGCACCGGGGCGCAGGGAGCCTTTCCGCGGCGCAAGGCCGAATATTTCCGCTGGCCGCTCGCTCGTCAGGCGCACGACGTCGGGCAAGGTCAGCCGCCCTCTGTTCACCGAGTCGAGGAGCAGCGGCAGCATCGTCTCCAGGCCGGCGGCGCCCGCCGGCGCGTCCCAAAGGCTCTTGCCGGTCCGCTCGGCGTCGAGGTGCGGCGCGTGGTCCGTCGCGATAACGTCGATCACGCCGTCCTGCACGGCCTCCCAGAGCCGCTTTTGGTCCTTCGTCGAGCGGACGGGCGGCAAGATCTTCAGCTTGTTGCCTAGCCGCGGCCAGTCGGCTTCCGTGAGCGTCAAGTAATGGGGACACGTCTCGCACGTTACGTATTCGCAACGTTCCTTGGCCGCCCGCAACACGTCGACACCTTCTGCCGTGGCGACGTGGGCGATGTGGACGCGGGCGCCCGTGGCCTCCGCCAGCCGGATGGCCAGTTCCGTCGCGGCAGCCTCCCCGTAGGCAGGTCGCGACTGCAGGAAATGCCCGTACGTGTCGCCCAGCCCGGCCAGCCTGTTCTGCCAGTATTCGATCACTTCCCGGTCTTCGGCGTGCACAACAAGGGGCAGGCCCGTGCGCGCCACTTCCTCGAAGGCGGCGAAAAGTGCCCCGTGCTCGGGCGGCCTGATTTCGCCCGTCGTCGGCCCGAGGAACATCTTGAAAGCGACGGCACCCGCGGCGGCGAGATCCTCTATCGCGTCCAAATTGTCTCTTCCCACGACCCCGTAGAAGCCGACGTCAACGGTAAGCCGGCCTTCCGCCTTGGCCATCTTGTCTTGCAGCTCTTTGGGACCCGTTACGGGCGGGATCGTATTCGGCATATCGAGCACCGTGGTGACCCCGCCTAAGGCCGCCGCCTCGGTGCCACTGACGAAATCTTCCTTGTGCTCCAGTCCCGGCTCGCGCAGATGGACATGGACGTCGATCAGCCCCGGCAAGATGTACAGTCCGTTGGCCGATATCAGCCGCACGCCCGGCCTTGCCGCCGCCAGTTTCTCGCCTGCTCCCGGCGCTAGCCAACCGGCCACTTTGCCGTCGGCAACCCACAGGTCGGCCGCCACGACCTCGCTGTCGCTTACGATCATACCGCCGTACAGGATGAACTCGCGCACAGGCGCTATCCCCCTCCCGCGACCGGCTCTCGGCCCGCGGTCGCACCGCCGCACATGCCGGCGGTTGCAAAAGGAATTCGCTGTACGCCGCGTTCTTCCTGTTACAGCCCTTGCCGGGACGGGGATGCCGGGCGGGCGATCACCTGCGCGATGCCGCCTTCGACGTCTAGCCGAACGCCGGCATAGACGGCATCGTGGTAAAACAGGAGCCACGCCCGTTCATCCTTTGCGCGTTCGAGCCATTTCGCCTTCTGTTCCACCGTGTCGAGGGGAAAGTTGTCGTAAGCCGTCACCCAAAGGGGGTTCAAGTGGGCGTGCGTCGGCAATAGGTCAGCCAGGTGATAGGCCGTGCGTTTCGTGCCCCTGAGCGCGACAACCATGTGCCCGCGGGTGTGACCGCCGGTGTGATGCACCGAAACGCCCGGCGCCACCTCTTCACTCCCGCGGACGAGCCGCACGTTTCCCTCCGCTTCGAGGAGCGCCCAATTTTGCTGCCAGTATGTATTGGCAGAGCGCATGTTCGGATGGTGCGCGTCGTGCCACTCCGCCTCGTTCACAACGTGCACGGCGTTGGGGTAACGGAGCCGCTCCTCCCCCAGTTCCCGATCTTCCTCGCCCGTCCGCTCCACGATGCCGGCGGCATGATCCCAGTCTAGATGCGTCAAGATCACGGCGTCGATGTCGCTACCCGACAGTCCCTTCCGCTCCAAGGCCCGAGGAACCGTCTCTTCGTACTCGACAACGAAATTCCGCACCTGCTTGGGCGTCAGCCGGTTGCCGAGGCCGGTGTCGACGATGATATTCTTTCCCCCAGTGCGAATGAGCAGGGGTGTCGCGAGGAAAGGCGACAGGTTGTCCCGCCGAACGGGATACTTCCCCTCCCAAAGCAGCCTGGGCACGGGACCGAACATCGCTCCGGCGTCGAAATGGACCCGTTCCACGCCGAGCCATTCCACCGTCAGACCGCCAAGATCCAGGACCACAAACGTCACCCCTTGGGCGCTCGGATATAGTGCCCCGTCGCCGCGCATACCCGGAGATTTCCCGAGGAAGGCTATTTTCGCCGGGCCCGCCCCGCGGTCTCGGCCGAGAAACAGCGTGCAAGGGAGGGAGCCCCATGCCGGAGTTCGACGAGAGGGAGCGCCCGGAGCAGAGTACGGTGCGCACGACGGGCGGCGAAGCGATCAAATGGTCAGCCATCGTGATCATCGTCCTCGCCGTCCTGTACTTCCTCGCGCGCTTTGTGATCCCGCTCTTCGCCTGAGGGGCCGTCAGGTCCTGCCGCCTCCGTGCGCTGCCAGCGTTCCGCCCCATACCGCAGTCTGGGCAGCAGATCGCCGACGGAAGCCGATCTGCGCAAGTACTGGTACAGGGCTCTGCCGCTTCCCTTCGGCACCCGGTCGGCGACGGACTGGAACATCCGGCCGGTCCAAGCCAGCTCGCCCTGGACGAGTTGGACCCGGTCCAGCTCGATTAGGCGCACGCGAAACGGTTCATCGTGCAGAGTGCCCCAAGCCGCCGCCCAGCGAAATACCGCGGTCCCACGGGCAAATTCCTCGCCGCCCTGCGGTTCCGCGTCTCCCGCCGCCAGGGAGCCCGGCAAAGTCAAATCCCCGAGTCGAAGCTCGGCCAGAGATGTCCGGATTCTCACTTGCGCAGCAATCGGCACGTCAAAGCCCGTCACCTCGGCGCGCTCTTCCGCCGGACGCGTCAGCAGGAACCTCAGCCGCCGCATCTCGCCCCCGCCGAGGTGCAGGGCGGCTTCCTCGACACGGGGACCTTCTTCGCCGGACCAGCCCTTCAGCACGCCTTCCAATATCGACGACCGGTACGGCCCCAACGGCACCACCCAGAGCCAGCCGGTGAGCCGCAGAGCGAGCCTTTCCTCCTTGTCCGCCCGTAGCCCCTCCGAGGCGCCTTGTCCCTCGCCGGCACCTGTCCGTTCCGCCGGCCCCGGTCCCTCGCTCGAGGCCCTTGCCTCAAGCGCGGCCTTTGCCCCGGACGCGCCCTTGACTTCGGGTGCAGCCTCCTTGCGAAACTGAAACCATATTCTCCTCACGCTACCGCCCCCTTCGCACCGGCCATTGCCATCACATGTATATGCGGTGGGGGCTGTCCATCCATGACAGACGGAGCGTTCGCTTACAAGAGCCCTGCCGCCTTGCGGTATTGCGCGAGGGCCTTCATGTACTCGTACTCGGCCTGCAGCAGTTCTTGCTCGGCCCTGGCCCGCGCGAGGCGTACCTGCAGAAGGTTCCTCTCGCTCACAGCGCCGCGGCGGTACATCTCCTCCGTGCTCGCCTCGGCTTCAGCCATAGCTTCCACCATTTTCTTGGCGGCCTCCCATGCCCCCAGGGCTCCCTTGACCGCCGCTTCGGCCTGCCGCAGTTCCGACTCCACCGCAGCCAGCAAGAACTCCAAGTGGAGGCGGGCCAGCTCGGCCTGGGCATCGGCCTTGTCGAGCTGCGCACGGCGCGCACCCCCGTCAAGAATATCCCAAGAGGCGCGGATGCCAACGGTCCAGCCGTCCGCAGTGGGCGTTTGCAGGTCCTGCAAAAACTCTCCCCACTCCTGGTCTTCCGGCCCGGCGCTTTCGAGTTCGGTCTCGGAGTAGCTGAGGGATAGCTGCGCAAAACCGCTGCGGTCGATCCCTACGGTGTACTGCAGGTCTCCCCTTTGCACTTGGCCGAACAGCTGCACCGTCGGCCCCGTCTGGTTTTGCACGACGGTGCGGTTGGCTTCGGCCTGCTCCACTTGGATCCGGGCCTTGCGAATATCAGGCCTGTTCTCCGCGGCTTTCAACGCTTCCCACAAGGTCGGAACCGACAAAATCGCGGCCTGCGGACGCTGCAGCTGCAGGGACGTGTCGAGGGGATACCCTGCTACGTGGTTGAGCGCGATGCGGGCCCGTTCGAGAGCGCCCTGCGCTTGAATCAGCTGGCCCTCCAGTTCCAGGCTGCGGGAGACGGCCTGCAGGTACTCGGCTTGGCTCGCCGCGGCGGCCGCGACCTGCCAGTCGAGCTCGGCCAGCTCAAGCCGGGCCTCTTCCAAGGCGAGCTCAAGTAAATGGACCGCCGCCTCGGCCTGCAGCACGCCGTAGTACAGCTCGATCACCTGAAGCGTCAGTTCATTCAAGGCCTCTGTGTGATCTGCCTCGGCCGACTGTTCCTGCAAGGCGGCCAAAGCCCGCGTCGCGCGCACCAATCCCGTCGGAAAGACCGCCATGCGAAGCGACACGGTCGCCTCACGGTTCCAGCCTTCCGTCTTGAACGTCACATCCGCGGGCGGCAGGCAGATCTCAAACTCCTCGGTGTCGTCTCCGTCGCCGCCGATCGGTAAGGAGAGCGAAACGCAGTTGGAAGGGATCAGGGTGGTCTGCTCCATCCTCGCGCCGAGTCCGCCTACGGTCAGGGTAGGTTTCAGGCTGGATTCAACCTGCCGGCTCTCGGCCCGGCCTACGCTCCTTTGCGCCTCCGCCAGCCGCGCCAGCTGCGAGGCCGCGTGCGCGTGGTCGATCACTTCTTCCAGGGTGACGGGCACGCCTGCGCTCGCTACGGCGGCCGGAGCCCACAGCCCGGCGAGCAACAAGAGCCCGGACAGCCACACGCACGATGCCGGCCGCAGACTACTCCGGAGCTTGCGCGCAGCCACGTCACTCACCACCGTCGAGCAGCCCCTGGGGACCTTGGCCGATCGCGTGGAAGAACTGCATGCGGGCGATGTTAAAGTCGAAGATGGCGTTCACCTGCCCGCTCCTAGCCTGCGTCAGACCGGTTTGAGCCTGCAGGATTTCCACGTCGGTCGCCATCCCCGCATCGAAAAGTGCCTGCACCACGCGGTATTGCTCCTCGGCCTTCGCGAGCTCCAGGGCTGCAAGTTCCATGCGTTTGAAAGCGTCGTGCATCGTGTGATAGGCGTTCTGGATGTCAAGGGAGATCCCTTGTGTCGCCTGTTCGAACACCGTGCGCGCCCGCTCCAACTCCACCTCGGCCAGCCGGCGTTCCAAGAGGGGCGTGTAGTCGTTCGTTTTCAGCTCCAGCTCCTTTTCGGCGATCGACACCCCGGCCGCGGCCTGTACGAGCTCGATCCGGTTGGCGAGGCCGATCTCCAACGCCTTGTCCAAGCTCATTTCGGGCAGCGCCTGCTGGATTACCGCGTCATCGAGCACAAGCTGCACCTCGGCCCCGAGTCCCAGGCTCTGCTTGAATTTCGTCTCGGCTAGCATCTTGTTGGCCTCGGCCTGCGCCCGATCGGCCCGGTGACTCGCCAGCGTCGTCTCGGCGGTCATTACGTCAAGGCGCGTGGCGGCGCCGGCGGCGAAGCGGCTCTCGGCGACGGCAAGCTGGCGTTCGCCCAGACGGATCGCTTCATCCAGTACGGCCAATATGTTTTCGAGGCGCAGCAGCGTGTAGTAATCTTGGGCGATCTGCAGGACGAGGCTGCGTTCGGCCAAAAGCACGCTGCGTTCAGCCAGCTCGAGTCCTACCTGGGCCTGATAGAGCAGCGTCGGCGACGGCTGCATCAAATTGCCCGCCTCGGCCTGCTCAAGCCGCACCTGCGCAATTTGCACGTCCAGCGCGGCCAGTCTGTAGGCCACATCGTTCGCCAAACCCAATTCGATGGCTTCTTCGATGGTCAGTTTCATTTCGGTTCGGGGTGTCTGGGCTGAGCCCGTACCCACCGCCAACACGAAGACCAGTAGTGTTGCTATAATTCCCCTCACTGACTTGCGCATGACTACTCCTCCATCCGTATCGTTGTCGCGGTTGCGTTACATGCTTCCCGCCTCGGCCGCGCCCTCCGCCGCGCTCGACCTGCTCCGATCCGTGCGCACGCGCAACTGTGCGAACACCTCGTACAGCGCGGGCACGAACCCCAGCGTGAGCAGGGTCGAGAAGGACAGGCCGGATACTACGACGATCGCCAAGGGTCCCTGCAGCTCCGCGCCTTCCCCCCGGCTGAAGATCATCGGCAACATGGCGAGCACCGTCGTCAGCGTCGTCATGAGCACCGGGCGAAGCCTGGCGGTCGCCCCTTCCAACACCGCCTCCCGCACGGGACGACCCCGGCGGACCAATTGGTTGATGAAGTCGATCAGCACGATGCCGTTGTTGACCACGATGCCGACCAAGATGATCAAACCGATCATCGAGGCGACGTTGAGGGTAAATCCGCTCAGGCGCATGCCGAACACGACCCCGATAAAGGCCAAGGGCACGGTGAACATCATAATGAACGGCTGGATGTACGATTCGAACTGCCCGGCGAGGATCATGTAAACAAGGATGACGGCGAGCACCAAGGCGAAGCCGAGCTCGCTGAAGGCGTCAAGCATCTCGGCCACGTCGCCGCCGAAGCTCACCGTGATCTCGTCGGGCAGCCCGAGGGACGGCAGGGCCGCTTTGATCTCCTCCGCCACGCTGTTGATGTCCCGGCCCACGACGTCGGCCAGCACCCGCACGGCCCGGCTGCCTCCGTCCCGCTGCACCTCGGCCAGCCCCCGGCCTTCGGTGAAGGTCGCAACATCGCCGAGGCGCACGTTCGTCCCGAGAGGTGTATGGATCAAGAGCCGCGCCAAGTTGTCCGCGTCTTTGCGCCACTCCTCGGCCAGCTGCACCGTCACGTCGATCTCACGTCCCTCGGTCCCGCCCAGGCGATAGCGGGTCGCCACGGCGCCGTCCACCGCCATCCGGGCCGACGATGCGATCTGGTACACGGTAAGGCCGTACTGGGACGCGCGGTCGCGGTCGATGCGAATTTGCAGCTCGGGCCTTCCTTCCGTAAGGCTCGTGCGCACCTCGCGGGTCCCCGGCACCGTACGCACGAGGTCCGCTACGGCGCCGGCGGCCCGCTCAAGCTCTTCGATGTCGTGCCCTTTGACAAGAATATTGATGTCGGCGGACTCCAGCTCGCTCAAGCCAAAGGGATCGGCTTGGATTACCCGGATATCTGCGCCCCGGACGATCGCGAGCAGGCCACGCACTTCCTCCGCGATTTCATCGAGGCGACGCTTCCTCTGGCCCGCGGGCGCCACGTCGACGAACAGCTCGGCCCGCTCGTCCGCCACCGTGGTCGCAATCGAGCGTACCTCCGGTACCCGGGCGAGCAAAGCCTCTACCTCGGTCGCCAATCGGTCCGTCGTCTCCACCGGCGTGCCGTAGGGCAGCTCGACCTCGATCCGCAGTTGGCCGGTATCCATCGCCGGCAAAAACTCCCGCCCGACACCGAAAAAGAGGGCGAGCGCCGCCGCCGCCAGCGCGAGGGCGGTGCCGAAAACGAGGCCCTTCCGGTCGAGGAGCCAGGCCAGCGTGCGCCGGTACCACCGCTGCAGCCGGGTGCTCAGCACGGCAGGCAGTCCGGTCGTGGCCACGTCCCGTACCCGCATGTACGTTGCGACCATCGGCACGAACGTGATGGCGACGATGAGCGATAAGACGAGAGAGAAGGTGATGGCCAGGGCCAGGTCGTTAAAAATCTGCGACGCCAGCCCGCCGA
>JAAYLA010000144.1 GCA_012522135.1 Bacillota bacterium
AAGGTTTCCGACTGCGCCCGACCCGCTCCTGAAGGGAACGCACCTGCCAGCCGCCACCCTGCCGCCAAGCCGCGATCGCCTGCGCCGCAAGGTGTGCGCCGAAGCCGGTCGTAAAGAGGGGCACGTTCAGCTGCACCGCAAGCTCCCGCAAAGCCCTCCCCTGGGGCGGCGTCCGGCCCGGGTCGGGCAGGCTCAAGAGCATCTGCACGTCGCCCTGCGCCATGGCGCGCCCCGCCGCGGCTTCATCGAGCGGCCCCGCTGCCACGCCGTTCCGGCGCAGGAACGCGGCCGTCGGCCCGTCCGCCCGCAAGGCAAAGCCTAACGCCGCCAGCTCCCGGGCCGCCGAGAGCACCGACGGCCTCCGCCGCGGCCCGGCCTGCACGTACACGGTGCCGCCGCCCGGCAGCTGCGCCCCTGCCGCAGCCTGCGCCTTCCAGTACGCCGTCGGCAGATCGTCGCCCCAGGCCATCACCTCGCCCGTCGAGCGCATTTCCGGCCCGAGCAGCGGATCGACCCCCGCCAGCTTCCCGAAAGGAAACACCGCCTCTTTCACCGCCACCTCGCGGGGCTCGGGGAGGCGCTCGGGCAAGTCGAGCTTGGCGCCCAGCATCACCTCGGTTGCGACCCGGGCCAAAGGGACGCCCACGGCCTTGCTCACGAAGGGCACCGTGCGCGAGGCCCGGGGATTCACCTCGAGCACGTACAGATCCTCACCCGTCCAGGCAAACTGCACGTTCATCAAGCCCACGACGTGCAGCGCCCGGGCGAGAAGCTGCACCTGGCGCACCACCTCGTCCGCCACGGGCGCCGGCAGGCGCGTAGCGGGCAGCGAACACGCACTGTCGCCGGAATGCACACCGGCCTCCTCCACGTGCTCCAGGATGCCGCCGACGCACACCCGTTGGCCGTCGCTCACCGCGTCCACGTCGAGCTCGAGGGCGCCCCCAAGGTACTTATCGATCAAGACGGGCTGCGTGGGGTCGACGGCGAGCGCGGCCCGCACGTAGCGGTCGAGACCGCCTTCGTCGTATACGATCTCCATGGCCCGCCCACCCAGCACGTACGACGGTCGCACGAGGACGGGATACCCGAGGGCCTGCGCCGCTGCCCGGGCCTCTGCGAGCGAGCGCACCGTGACGCCCGGCGGCTGTTTGAGCCCGAGGGCGCCCAGGAGCCGCTGGAACGCATTCCGGTCCTCGGCCAGGTGGATCGCCTCGGGCGACGTGCCCAGAATCGGCACCCCCTCCTTCTCGAGGGCGCGGGCGAGGAGGAGCGGTGTCTGGCCGCCGAACTGCACGATGACGCCGACGGGCCTCTCCACCCGCACCACGTGCAGTACGTCTTCTAAAGTGAGCGGTTCGAAGTAGAGCCGGTCGGAGATGTCGTAATCGGTGCTCACGGTTTCCGGGTTGCAGTTGACCATCGCCACGGCGAAGCCCATCGCCCGCGCGGCCATTGCCGCCTGTACGCAGCAGTAGTCGAACTCGATGCCCTGGCCGATGCGGTTCGGCCCGCCGCCCAAGATGACCACGCTCGGCCGCTCGTCGCGGCGCGCTTCCGTCTCCCGCTCGTACGTCGAATAGAAATAAGGTGTGTGCGCCTCGAACTCGCCGGCGCACGTATCGACGAGTTTATACGCCGGTTCCACGCCCCACGCGGCCCGGGCATTGCGCACCGAAGCTTCCGGCACGCCGAGGGCTTGGGCGATGCGTGCGTCCGAAAAGCCCCGGCGCTTCGCCTGCAGCAAAGCCTCGGGCGCAAAGCAGGTAGCAAGACCCGCCTCCGCCCGCACCAGGTCCGCGATCTGGGCCACAAACCACGGATCGATGCCCGTCGCCGCGCAGATCTCCTCTTCCGCAAGGCCCAGGCGCAGCGCGCTCACTACGGCGGCCAGGCGACCGGGCGCCGGCACCTTCAGCGCACGCCGCACGTCGCCCGCGGCCGGCTGTCCCTCCAAGCCGCTTAGCCCCGTCCAGCCGATCTCGAGCGACCGCAGAGCCTTCTGCAGTGCCTCTTTGAAGGTGCGCCCGATGGCCATGACCTCGCCCACCGCCTTCATTTGCGTGCCGAGGGCCGGCTCAGCCTCCGGAAACTTGGCGAAATCAAAGCGCGGCACTTTGACGACGCAGTAATCGACGGCGGGCTCGAACGAGGCCGGGGTACTCTGCGTGATATCGTTCGGAATCTCGTCGAGCGTATACCCGACGGCCACCAGCGCGGCCACCTTGGCGATCGGGTAGCCGGTCGCCTTCGACGCCAGGGCCGAAGAGCGGGACACCCGGGGATTCATCTCGACGACCACCATGCGGCCCGTGCGGGGTTCGACGGCAAACTGCACGTTCGCGCCGCCCGTCTCAACACCGACGGCCCGTATGCACGTGAGGGCGGCGTTGCGCATGGCTTGATATTCCCGGTCCGTAAGGGTCTGGCAAGGCGCCACCGTGATGCTGTCGCCCGTGTGCACGCCCATCGGATCGAGATTTTCGATGGAACAGACGATGACCGCGTTGCCGGCTTTGTCGTGCATGACCTCGAGCTCAAACTCTTTCCAGCCGAGAGCCGATTCTTCCACGAGCACGGTGCGGACGGGACTTGCCGCGAGCCCGCTGCGGACGATGCGCACGAGCTCCGCGTGATTGTAAGCCACGCCGCCCCCTCTGCCGCCCAGGGTAAACGAGGGCCGCACGATGACGGGGTAGCCGGCTTCCCGGGCAAAGGCCTCGGCCTCCTCCAGCGACGACGCCAGCACGGAGCGCAGCACGTCGAGACCGGCTGCCTGCATCGTTTCCCGAAAGATCAACCTGTCTTCGGCCCGCGCGATGACTTCGGCCGACGCCCCCACGAGTTCCACCCCGAAGCGTGTCAAGACGCCGGTGCGGGCCAGCTCGGCGGCCACATTCAGTCCCGTCTGCCCGCCCA
>JAAYLA010000145.1 GCA_012522135.1 Bacillota bacterium
AAGCAGATATGGGCCACGTGCACCATCGCCTATTGGCCCTGGGTTACACCCAACGGCAGGTTGTCGTGGCTCTGTACGCCGTCAGCGCCGGACTTTCGCTGCTCGCGCATACCTTGCTCTACCGTTCACTAGGACAAGCCGTCGCTTTGTTCACGGCGGCTATGACGGGCATGGTCCTGGCGGCGGCCTATTTCGGCTTGCAGTACGGGCCGGGCCAGGAACGCGACCGGTGGGCACGACGAAGGTCTAACGGCGGCGGATGAGTAATAGGAAAGATTGAATGGCTGGAAGAAGGCTTCTCATTCGCTAGGGAAGAATGTCCCATTCGATACGGGCGTCCAGATTGCAAATGTCCGTATGATGTACTATAATCTACCTGTTCAATGGGAGCCCTGCCGCCGTGAGCAAGAACCTGCGTGACTACGCCGAGTACGGTAGTCTCGGGATCTCGTGGGTACTGACGAGCGTGGCCGCCGTCTACCTAGCGCACAAGGGCGGTGCTTGGATCGACGCCAAGCTGGGCACCGACCCTGCGTTTACACTCGTCGGGCTCATCGTGGGCATCCTCATGAGCTTGCTGTCGTTGGTGCAACAGCTCCAACGAATTGAAAGCACATGGAGGAAGAAAAAACAGGATCAACGCAAAGGTGACTCCGATTCGGACGGCGAATCGCCAACCCGGGGGCGGCTCCGCTAGACTTCGTGCCGTGCCTGCGGTCTACAAATTGAACATTGCCTTCGTTGTGCTGGGCGCGGCACTAGTGCGTCTGCTCGCGTCCCGGCCCATGGCCTTAGCGGTACTCGGTACGCTGCCCGTCTCGCTGCTGCGGACGTGGCTTTTCCGCAGCGGAATAGAGCGGGGCCTTCCGGCGGCACGCATGGTCGGCAGGGCAATGGTGCGCATGGTGCTTTCCGTCGGGGCTTTGATCGTGGGTGCCCTGTTCGGTGCCGAGGTCTTATTGGGCGTGCTGATCGGACTGTGCATGGAGCTCGCCGCTTATGCGATTGCGGGTCAACGGCTCGGGCGTCACGGACGAGCCCGGTGAAACATCCGGTTTGAGAGGTGCGATGAGTGGCAGAGAAACTTGAGGCGGTAGCCGGTGTTCTACCACACATTCTCCGGCACGAGGTCTTCTACATAGGACCGATTCCGGTCACCAGCACCGTAGTCAACACCTGGCTGGTCATGATCGCTCTCTTCATCGGGGTGTGGCTCCTCACCCGCAAAGGCTTTAAGGAAGTGCCCACCGGAATACAATGCATCCTTGAAGCCATCGTCGAGTTCATCTACTCGATCATCGATTCCGGTTTCGGACGGCAAGGGCGCCGTTTCGTGCCGATCATCGGCGGTTATTTCCTGTTCATTCTCGCCATGAATATTTCCTGGTTTATTCCCGATCTGGTGCCGCCCACCACCGACATCATGACCACTGCGGCGCTGGGCATCAGCGCCCTGGTGGTCGTGCACGCTACAGCGATTTACGAGAAAGGTTTGGGCGGATATTTGAAGCAATTCGTCTCGCCGAACCCGATTTTGTTGCCGATGAACATACTGGAAGAACTGATCAAGCCGTTTTCCCTGGCCCTGCGTCTTTTCGGCAACATGTTCGGGGAAAAGATGGTGACGAGCATCATCTTTGTCCTGGTTCCATTGTTTGCCCCGGTTCCCGTCATGGCCCTGGGCCTATTGATGGGCGCCATTCAGGCATACATTTTCAGCCTCTTAGTCACCACGTACTTGGCCCACTTCCACCACGAATAATTTGGCCGTCGGGTTACGGTCCGGGTTCGGTCAAGGGGGAGGGCCGAGGCGCGGTGATACGAGGGTGAACGCACCAACCGTAGGCGCTGGATTCGCGGGTCTTAGAAAGGGGGGACGTACACAATGACTGCAGGTCTGTTTGCCGTAGCATTGACCATAGTGCTCCCGGCAGTTGTGTCAGCACTCTCGCAAGCTTGGTCAACCGTTACAGCAATGAATGCAATGAGCCGTCAACCCGAGGCTGCTGATACCATGCGCGGTGCACTCTTGCTGGCCCTCGCGTTTATGGAGGCACTGACCCTCTTTGCATTCGTTATCGCCTTCATGCTCTTGGGTAGAGTGGGTTAACGAGTATTCAGCACTGTGAGCGGGGAGGGTTCGCACGGACCCTCCCTCTACCCAGGGCCAGGACGCTCAGGGGCTGCTTTGTGGACGGATTCCCCTTGACTCAAATTTGTAACTTTTGCATTCACGCATTCCAGCGTACTGACCGCTTCCGGAACCGGACGGCGGATTCGGTGTGATTTCGGGAGGACCTGCGCGATGGAAAGTCCGATTTCGGTCCATGTCTGGACCTTAATCCAACAGGCCATCAATGTACTGGTCGTGCTTCTTGTCCTACATCATTTTTTGTTTAAGCCCCTCCATCAACTGATGGAGAACCGCACCCGCTTTGTCGAGCAGTCGCTCGCAGAGGCGAAGAGTCAAAAGGAAGAGGCGGCAGAGCTGCTCGCTAAATATCAAGAGCAGCTGCGCAACGCTCAGGCCGAGGCCCGCGAGATAGTGAGTGCGGCGACGCGTGAGGCCGAAGAGCTCGCCCGCCGCCGCCGGCAAGAGACGGAAGCCGAGACCCAGGCGCTCATCGCACGGGCCAAAGCGGAGATCGAAAACGAGCGCAGGCGGGCTTTGGCTTCCATCCGCGACGAGGTGGCTACGCTGACGCTTATGGTCGCGGAGCGGGTGATCGGCCGTGAGCTGAACCAGGAAGATCACCGCCGCCTCGTGCAGGATATGCTAGCCGATGTGAACGCCCGTGAACCGAAAGTAGGCGATTTGCAATGATGAGGGAGCGCAGGCGCCTCGCCCGCCGGTACGCGACGGCTTTGGGGTGGTTGGCGGAAGAACGCAACCTCCTCGACGAGGTGGAGCGTGACTTAGAGCTTGTACAAAGCCTCCTCGACGGCAGCGAGGAGTTTGGCTACTTCCTCCGTAACGAACAGATTGCCGTTTCGGAGCGCTGCGCCTTCTTGGAACGCGTTCTCAAAGACGAGGTGCAGCCGCTCACCTTGCACTTCCTTTACTTGATCATTCGCAAACACCGTGCCCGCTATCTCGAGGACATCATCGACGCGTACGTGGAGTACGCGAATGAGCGGCGCGGCATTCTCGTGGTGCGTGTCACGACCGCCAAAGAGCTCGATGACATGCTTCTTGAGACCTTGCGTGAAGGTCTTGGCAAAGCGCTCGATGCAAAGGTGCGCGTCAGGTCTTCCGTCGATCCGTCATTGTTGGGCGGGGTGATCGTACGGGTTGGTGACTTGCTCATCGACGGCAGCGCACTTACACGCCTGAACCAGCTCGGGCGCACCCTGAAATCAGCCCAACTCAACTAGACTCGAGGTGATCGGAGTGGCGATCCGTCCTGAAGAAATTAGCGCCATTTTAAAGCAGCAGATCGAACGATTTGAAGCGGACGTCGTGGTGGAGCGCGTCGGTACCGTCATCATGGTCGGAGACGGTATCGCCCGCGTCTATGGGCTCCAGGACGCGATGGCCGGCGAGCTACTCGAGTTTCCCGGCGGCGTCTACGGCATGGCCCTCAACTTGGAAGAGGACAACATCGGCGCCGTCATCCTCGGTCCCTATACCCACATCCGCGAGGGCGATACGGTCCGGCGGACAGGCAGGATCATGGAGGTGCCGGTGGGCGAGGCGCTGATCGGACGCGTCGTCAGTCCGCTCGGGGAGCCCCTCGACGGCAAAGGCCCTATCGAAACGGAGCACTTTATGCCCATCGAGCGCATCGCACCGGGCGTCGCCAAGCGGCAGAACGTCCACGAGCCTTTGCAAACGGGTATCAAGGCGATTGACTCCATGGTGCCCATCGGGCGTGGCCAGCGCGAGCTCATCATCGGCGACCGGCAGACGGGTAAGACGTCGATCGTGGTCGATACGATCATTAACCAAAAGGGCAAAGACGTCATCTGTATTTACGTCGCCATCGGCCAGAAGGCTTCGACGGTCGCTTCGGTCGTGCGGGCGCTCGAGGAGGCCGGCGCGATGGAGTATTCCATCGTAGTGTCGGCAACCGCCTCCGAGCCCGCGCCTTTGCTGTACATCGCACCTTACGCCGGCTGCGCCATGGGCGAATACTTCACCTACAAGGGCGGGCACGCGCTCGTGGTATACGACGACCTGTCAAAGCACGCCGCGGCCTACCGAGAAGTGTCGCTCCTGCTGCGCCGACCGCCCGGACGTGAGGCTTATCCCGGCGACGTCTTTTACTTGCACTCCCGTCTCTTGGAACGGGCCGTCAAGCTGAGCGACGAGATGGGAGCCGGGTCCTTGACGGCGCTACCCATCATCGAAACCCAGGCCGGCGACGTGTCGGCGTACATTCCGACCAACGTCATCTCCATTACCGACGGCCAGATCTTCCTCGAGTCGGACCTTTTCTACTCGGGTGTCCGGCCGGCCATCAACGCGGGCATTTCGGTATCCCGTGTCGGCGGCGATGCGCAAATTCGTGCCATGAAGAAAGTAGCGGGCGGTTTGCGGCTGGACCTTTCCCAATACCGTGAGCTGGCGGCTTTCGCGCAGTTCGGATCGGATCTCGACCGTGCGACGCAGGCCCGTCTGGCCAGGGGCGAGCGCATCGTGGAAATTCTGAAGCAGGACGAACGCTCGCCGATGCCGGTCGAAGAACAGGTAGCCGTCATTTACGCGGCGACCCACGGTTACCTCGACACCATTCCCGTCGAGAAGGTGCGTGAGTTCGAGAAAGGGCTCCTTAACTACTTGCGCACCGAGCGGTCCGACGTGTTGACTGCCATTAGAGAAACCCGGGATCTGGCCGAGGAGACGGAGGCTGCGCTCAAGGACGCGATCAGCCAGTTCAAGACAAGGTTCGAGGCGTAAGGAGGCGGCGTCATGGCAGGGCAGTCGATGCGCGATCTGAAGCGCCGCATACGCGGGGTGCGCAGCACGCAGCAGATCACCAGAGCCATGGAGATGGTCGCGGCCGCCAAGCTGCGCCGAGCGCAACAGCAGCTCACGACGGGCCTCCCTTTCACGGAAAAGCTGGAAACGATTCTCTCGCGCGTCGTGCAGCATCGTGACGTGCTGCAGCGGAAAGACGCCGTCCACCCGCTGCTCGCCGTGCGGGAGCCCGCGCGGGTGCTCTATGTCGTGGTGGCGGCCGACCGCGGGCTCGCCGGCGGCTACAACACGAACGTCTTGCGCCTAGCCCTCGCGACCATTCAGGAGGACGAGCGGGAAAAGCGGGTAGTGGCGGTAGGCAGGCGTAGCCGTGACTTTTTGCTGCGCCGAGGCATCGAACTGTATAACGAGGGCCTGCAGAGCAACTACATCTACGTCGGCGACGAGCTCAGCTACGAGGAATCGCGGTTCGTCACGCGCTACATCGCCGACATGTACATCCGAGGCGAGGTAGACGAGGTGATCATCATCCACAACGTCTTCCTCACCGCGGCTTCGTATCGTCCCACCGTGACGCGCCTTTTGCCCATCGAACCGGAGCACTTCATACGTGAGGAGCGGGACGCGGCTGGGGACCGAGACGAGGACGAGGAAGAACCTCTCATCTACGTTCCCAGTGCCGAGCAAGTGCTGAGTGTTCTCATTCCGCGTTACTTCGACATCCGGGTATACAGCCTACTGCTCGGCGCGAAGGCTGCCGAACAGGGGGCGCGCATGCTCGCGATGCGCAATGCCACCGAGAATGCGGAAGAGATGATCGAACAATTGACGCTCTCGTTTAACCGGGCACGGCAAGATAGCATCACTACGGAAATCTCCGAGATCGTAGGCGGGGCCAACGCCCTGGCCGGCGGAGAGTAGGTCGGAGGGGAAGCGTATGAGCAACCAGGGAAAGAACGTCGGGCGGGTCGTACAGGTCATGGGCCCCGTCGTCGACATCGAGTTTGAGCCTGACTCTTTGCCCGACTTGTTAAACGCGATACGAATTGTAGGTGAATCCCAGCCGGGCGTCCACATCGACCTGACCGTCGAGGCGGCGCAGCACCTGGGGAACAATCTCGTCCGCTGCATCGCCATGTCTTCGACGGACGGCCTAAAGCGCGGCATGGAGGCGGTCGATACGGGAGGTCCTATAGCGGTTCCCGTAGGACGCGAAACGCTGGGCCGCATCTTTAACGTACTCGGCGAAGTGATCGATGACGGCCCTCCGGTGCTCACGGAAAACCGCCAGCCCATTCATAAGCCCGCACCGAGTGTGGCCGAGGTCGAGCCGGCGACGGAAGTGCTCGAGACGGGCATCAAGGTCATCGACCTGCTCGCGCCGTATCCCAAGGGCGGCAAGATCGGTCTGTTCGGCGGCGCCGGCGTGGGCAAGACGGTCATGATCATGGAGCTCATCCGGAATATCGCCTACGAACACGGCGGTTTCTCGGTCTTTGCCGGAGTGGGCGAGCGGACGCGCGAGGGCACCCAGCTGTTCATGGAGATGCAAGAGTCGGGCGTTATCGACAAGCCCGCCATGGTGTTCGGCCAGATGAACGAGCCGCCCGGGGCACGGCTCCGCGTGGCGCTGACCGGACTGACGATGGCCGAACACTTCCGCGACGTCGAAGGCCAGGACGTTCTGCTGTTCATCGACAACATTTTCCGTTTCGTCCAGGCCGGTTCCGAGGTTTCGGCGCTCCTCGGCCGCATGCCTTCGGCCGTCGGGTACCAGCCGACTCTGGCGACCGAAATGGGCCAGCTGCAAGAGCGCATCACGTCGACGAAGAGAGGCTCCATCACGTCGATTCAGGCGATCTACGTGCCGGCCGACGACTACACGGACCCGGCACCGGCCACGACCTTCGCCCACTTGGACGCGACGACGAACCTCGAGCGGTCCATCGCGGATAAAGGCATCTATCCCGCCGTCGACCCCCTCGCGTCCACGTCGCGCATCTTGACCCCTTCCATCGTGGGCGAAGAGCACTACCAGGTGGCCCGCGGCGTGCAGGAAGTGCTGCAGCGGTACAAGGACCTGCAGGACATCATCGCCATCTTAGGTATGGATGAGCTGTCGGACGAAGACAAGACGGTCGTGGCCCGGGCGCGCAAGATCGAACGGTTCCTGTCGCAGCCGTTCTTCGTCGCCGAGGTCTTCACCGGCAGGCCCGGCAAGTACGTGCCCGTGGCGGAGACGGTGCGGGGATTCAAGGCGATCTTGAACGGAGAAGTGGACCACCTTCCCGAGGCGGCGTTTTACATGGTGGGCACCTTGGACGAGGTCTTCGAGAAGGCCAAGGAGATGGAGGCGCACGTATAAATGGCAGCTCCTCTGATCCGGATCGAGGTCATCACTCCGGAGCGCACCGTGCTCTGGGACCGCACCGAATCAATCATCGCGCCCGCCCTAGACGGCTACCTGGGCATTCAGGCGAACCACGCGCCGATGGTCGCAGGCCTCCGGGCGGGGGTGCTCTTCTACGGACCCGTCGGAGCGGAGAAACGGCGCATGGCGATCTCGGGTGGTTTTCTGGAAGTGGCGGACAATCACGTAACGATTCTGGCCGACACCGCGGAGCTGGCCCATGAAATCGACGTGGAGCGTGCCGAGCGTGCCTTGCGCCGGGCGGAAAAACGCCTGCGTGACTTCTCGTCCGACGTCGACCGCATTCGGGCCGAGTTCGCCTTGAACCGGGCCATGGCCCGTCTGCAGGCGGCGGGACGCAAAGTGTATTAAGTATCGAAACACTGCCTATTCACGAATGCACGGTCTCTCCACGAGAAAAGGGGCTGTCCCAAGAGTGCCTTCGGGACAGCCCCTTTTGTCACACTACTTGTCCAGTTCGTTCCTCACGCGATGACCTCTTCCCCGGTGAAATCGAGGCTGCGGGGCGAGGTAAGGGCTTCGGGTTGCAGTACGCGGTCGAGCAGCGCCTCGTCCATCAGTTCCCGTTCCAGCACGAGCTCACGGATGGAGCGCCCGGTAGCAAGGGCTTCGTTGGCGATGCCGGTGGCGGCGTCGTAGCCGATGTAGGGATTCAATGCCGTGGCCAGGCCGGGGATGCTTTCAGCCTGGGCGCGGGTCGCCTCGGCATTCGCCTCGATGCCGGTGACGCAGTACTTCGTAAAGACCTCCAACACGTTGGCCAAGATGTCGGCCGACTCCAGCAGGGCGTGGAAGGCCACGGGCTGCATGACGTTGAGCTCGAGCTGGCCGGCTTGGGCGACGAGCGTCACCGTCAAGTCGTTGCCCATGATACGGAACGCGACCTGGTTCACCACCTCGGCCATGACCGGGTTCACCTTGCCGGGCATGATCGACGAGCCAGGCTGCCTGGCCGGAAGACGGATCTCGCCGAAGCCGGCGATGGGACCGGAGGCCATGAGGCGCAGGTCGTTCGCGATCTTGGTCAAATTGACGGCGCACGTTCTGAGCGCGGCTGAGGCGTGGACCAAAGGATCGATGTTCTGCGTGGCGTCGACCAGGTCGTCGGCGAGCTCCAGCGGGTAACCCGT
>JAAYLA010000146.1 GCA_012522135.1 Bacillota bacterium
ATCATGGACCATTCGCCGCCATCGGGCCGGATATGCAGTTGGATTTCGGAATGCACCACGATGCGCAGGTCCCCCCAATCACCGGCGTCGATTCCAGCGCTCCGCTTGCCGCTCATCTTGATATTGAAATGATTCGCCCGGAAGGAACCGTCCTGCGTCTGCCCGTGGGCCACGTAGTGCAGCGGGAACCAGTACAGCATGATGCTCGGGGTCCACGAATCGCCCACGTTCGGGCCGACCTTCGCCCGGGCTTCCAGAATGATCTCGTTTCCGTCAATGTCCGGGAAGGAACGGTACACATGCGCGTACACGTTCGCCGGAGCCTTGATCTGCAGCGCCGTATCTGCCGCCAGGACGCCCGTGGAGCCGATGAAACCGAACACAAGGGCCGACACGATCACAACACGGAACCAAGAGGAAAGCTGCGTCATGTTTTGTCGCCTCGCTTTCACATGTTGAGCACTATCACCCGATGCTACGGTACCTGAATGCGCCGCCGGCTCCGAAGGACTCCCTCCTCTCACGCTTTGTCATCGGCCTAGCGCAGCACCTGCAAGGTGGTGGAAGCCCGCACGATGAGCTTGCACGGCAGCTGCTCCACGCCTTGCAGGGAACGGCCACGCCAAAGGTGCTCGATGAGGGCTTCCATGGCACGCTGACCCGCTTCGTACATGGGTTGCCGCACGCTCGACAGCGCCGGATGCACATGGGCTGCGCTGGGAGAATCGTCATAGCCTACGATGGCCAGGTCTTTCGGAATCGCCAAGTTGTGCTCCCGTGCCGCTTTCATCGCGCCCAGGGCCAGTTGGTCGCTGCCGCACACCACGGCCGTCGGACCTTCGCTCAAAGACAACAGCTCTTCAATCGACGTGTACCCCGTGGCGAAACCGGCGTCCGGGCCCAGGCTGCCTTGGCGCATCCATTCCTTGTTGGGTTCGATGCCGAAGTACCGCAGTGCCCGTTCAAACCCCCGCAGACGCTCTTCGCCTGCTTGCGTCGCCATGGGACTGGTGACGGGCAGGTGAATGCACCCGATGCGCTGGTGGCCCAAGTTGATCAGGTGCTGCGTGGCCAAGTAGCTGCCTTGCTCGTTTTGGGGAACGATGTGGAGCGCTCGCTGCGTATCGATGACCCGGTTAATGACGACGATGGGGACGTCCGATTCCGCCGCGATGCCAAATTCCTCCGTCGACACGCCGCGCTGAGAGGAAAGCACGAAGATAATGCCGTCGACGTCCCGCTCGAGGAACCAGCCTACGGCCGATTCCCCTGTGCTTTGATCTAGATCGCTCCGGCGTACGTACATACCGAAGTCGAAGCGGCGGGCCGACTCTTCAATCCCGTATAGCGCGGCCATATGCAGCGGCGAGTGGAGTTCGGAGGTAATGACCGCAATGGACGCATGGGCGGAGCGGTAAGGGGGCGCGGCGATCTTGCCCGTGTAGCCTAGTTCCCGAGCGGCCTGGATGACGAGTCGGGCCGTGCGGTGGGACACTTGATCAAGGCGACCGTTCAGCGCGTGGGACACCGTCGCCGTAGACACCCCTACCGTTTTTGCAATGTCGCGCAATGTAACCCGTGAAGCCACAAGCGAAACCTCCTTCGCATCCGCCGGTCCGCTCACCGAAAATCGTCATCTTCTACGAAATACCAGTGGATACCGCCGTCATCCGAGGCCAGAAGAGCCCGTCCCATGCCGATTCCTGCCGGGGCCAGGCTGCGCAGCTCGGCCCGGTATGCCGTCCAGGTGGGCCAGTAGTCGTACGACAGATATAGCCGGCCCCTTCGGTCGATGGTTAGGCGGTTGTAGTAAATGCTGTAATGGGGCAGGGCGGGGAGCAGGAACTGCCGCGGCTTGCTCCACGGTTCCCCGGGACGCTTTGTCTGGTGGTACAGGGCAGCGTCGAACAGGCCCGGGAAGTAGGCACCGCGCCTCCAGATGCGTGATACCAGGTGTAGGGTGTCATCTTCTGTTACCACAACCCCCACATAGGTCTGTTCGTACCCCGCGGCGACTTTCTCGACGCTGGTCCAGCCCGAGGAGGTGTCGTGCGGCTTCAGCGAGCGTGCGTACTGGAATGTCTGGTTGTGTGCGCCCAAGATCGCATGGAGGTACCCTTGCGAGTCGATCACAAGGCTGGGCACATTGTGCACGTCGTTGGCCGGCGGGGCGTATCCAACAAGCGTCGGATCGCTCAGCGTGCCAGCGTTCAGATCGTAGGTGGCTACGAAGGTGGGCACGCCGGTGTGACGTGCTGCAGGATCGCTGGTTTCGCCCCAGATAAGGTGCACCTTGCCGTCCTTCGAGGTCACGGGGCTGGTAAGGCCCGTGTGATCGGCCATACCGATGCAGTGCTCGCTGATGACGATGGGCTCGGCGACGACGAGCTCTCCACCTTCAATTCGGGGGATGATGAGCTCCAATCGATGATCGACGCCCCACTTGTTGTTCGGATCCCGTGGCGGCAGACCCAAGCTGGTGTACCGCAGAATCGCCGGCGGTTGGGCTTGGTCGTTGTGCCCTGAGAAGGTCTCCAAAATGACATGGCCACGCGAGTCGCCGGGTATCTCTGCGGTTTGAATCTGTGATCCATTGCCCGCGACCCGTACCAACACGCCCTGCTGTCCCTTCCTTGCCACCACATAGGCAGCGCCAGAAGCGTCGAAGCCTATCCTACTTGAGGGCAAACTCCAGTCCCCGGGGCCGTGCTGAGCCGCTAGGGTCTCGAACAAGCCTGCGACCCGTGCCCACCCGATATCGGGGTCACGCCGCCACAACTGGCCTTCAGCGATCAGCCAGGGCACATTGTCCGGATCAAAGTAGGGCTCGGTACCCACCGGGTAGGTAGGGGCGTAGCCGAACAGATCCCGCTCACTCAAGAAGGGGCGCAGCTGCAGCTCTTTGTATGTGACGCGCTCTTTGGCCTGCGGCTCAAAGATAAGGGTGCTGTAAGTCTGATACGCGCCTTCGTCGACCACGGCCAACAGGTGTACTTGCTGTGAGGTGTCGTCGCCGGACACCTGGTACGCCACGGTCACGGTCGCTTCGGTTTGAGGTGCCAGGGTCACCGAGGAAGTGCTCAGCGTTGCCTCCACACCGCCCACCTGCACCTGAGCTTCACCCACGGGCTCGGCGCACAACTGTGTGAGCAGGGACAAAGAGACATCGATGCTCTTTGGTCCGTTGTTGAACAGAGTGAACTCCACGTTGCCGGTGCTGCCGGATTCCACGTATTCCGTCACATGATAGGGAGTCACCAGCCAGCGGTAGGGAAGGAGGTCGAAGTACGTGTCTCGGCCGGGACTCCACAGGGGCAGACGAACCATGCTCTCGTCGTTCCAGTGGGTGACGCCTTCGATGCTCGCACGGACTTGCTGCGCCGGCAGGTGCAGGCACCACGTCCGGTCGAGCGTGTGGGAGCCTGCCACAACCACATGATTGGTGTTGCCTCCGGCTACCGGCAGGCGTGTCTCTCGTCCGTTCGAATCGGAGACGATGACCTGAGATACCGACTGCGGCATGCCGGTCAGCTGGATGCGGGTGACGGCTCGAGTTGGCTGAAAGCAGACATCGCCCGGCACCTCGGGCAGTGCGAGGACGATCTCTTCGTTACGGGTGCCGTCGACGTGCCCCATGCCGGAGTCGATGACGTACCGCTGCGCATTGGTTGTGAAGGTCCACAAGATGCCCCGGCCGTAGCTGTCGTTGTCGATGGTGACCAGCATCATGTAGACGCCTTTCATCGGAACGTCCACGCTTAACGTCACGGATTGGGCGTCGCTCCACTCGCGGCTGCGGTCCATTCGTTCGGTTGGAAAGTCAGGGATGACAGCCTCGGCAACAATCTGACGGTCGGGCGACACCAGCGTGAGCCGCATGGTCTGGTTCCAATCCCGCCGCGCCACCTGGTCGCGCTTCCACACGGTGATCTCCAGGGGCCCTGGTTCCGCGTCGAAGTATACGGCGCCGCCTGTTTGAATGCCGAAGGTCCAGTCGTCACCCCGCGCTTGGGCCGGGAAAAACACCGCCACCGCCAGAAGTACCAGGACGATAATTGCCACCACGGTCAAGTCTCCTTGCACCTCACGCATCGCGACACAACCTTCCCGGGAGATTTTTCGCGGCCGTCGGGATCACCGGCGGGATCGACACCGGTGAACCAAGTGGCATACTTCCCACGTCTCGATAAGTATCAGCTTAACGAGTTTAGTGCGGTTTCGCTTGCAGTATTCGGTGTGAAGTCGTGCAATCCTCTGCTGTATCGTGAGAAAATGCGGATATTGCGAAGGAGTCGCGCGCCAACCGCTGAATAATGAAGGCGACTTAAGGTGTTAGGTTGATATTAAGTACTAGCTTAACAATGTGGGGAGGGGCAAATCAGATGCGTATGCGAAAGCGGTTGCTAGGTGTGGTGTCGCTGGTCATCCTTACCGCTGTAATGTCGGGTTGTTTGTTTGGCCCGAAGGTATCCGACGTGACGGGAAAGGTAACGTGGGAAGACGGAACGGGCATTTCCGGCGCGACCGTCGTGTTGGCCGGAGTGAGCGCCGAGACGAACGAAAACGGCGAGTTCGCTTTGACAGGGGTTAAGCGCGGGACGCACACTCTGGTCGTGCTGATCGACGGCGTGAAGGCCCAGGAGAAAACGGTGACGTTGATGCAGAAGACGGAAACCGTGAATGTGCAGGTCTTGCCGAAGTTGCTGCGGCTGGATGCACCGGCCAACGTTTACGCGTACCTGATGCAGCCGTTCCCCGCGGTGCAGGGGGACAACATTATACTTGAAGCGCGCCTGAAGGTGGAGTCGAATCCGGGAGCGTCGTGGGCGCCGGGCATCTTCCTTTATTGGGGCTTGTTGGATTACGCCGGGGTAGGACAGGGGAATGACGGAAAGATCGTCTTGGCCCACCGCAAGCACGGGCTGTCGGGACAATTCGACAAGACGGCGGACGGCGTCGTGTTGGGCCAATGGATCGAGTTGCAGATCGAGCTAGCCGACCGTGTGTACGTGCGGGCGCGTCCTGACGGATCGGACCAGTGGGTGCAGGTGGGACAGGTGCTGCGCAAGGATCCCATGACGACCGCGCCTTCCTACATCATGGTGGGCAAGGGCTACGAGGGAGATGAGGAAGCCGAGCCCTTCCTGCGCAACTCGTACACCGGTACCGGCCCGGACGGAGCGGCCGTGTTCTCCGACGTGCGCCTGTATGTCGACGGCGAGCTGGTACTGCACGAAGACTTCATTCACCTCGGCAACTGGGAGATCTTCTACGACACGGCGGCAGCGGAGCGGATTGACTTCACGCTTGTGCCACGGTGAGCCCGGGAACGAGGTGAGGTGGGTTGGTTCACTCATCGGAATGAACACGCACACCGGAGCAGCCCGAGAACCATGTGAGATGGCGAGGACGGTGAGGGACGGCGAGGGCCTGGGGACGGTGAGGTGCCCCCCTGGGGCCGCCGTTACCCATGGATGGGTAAGGGCCGTAGCTGGGGAGGAGGCACTAAAGGCCAGCTAGATCAGTTACCCGCGGGTGGGTAACGCAGCTACCTGGGCTCTAGGCATAACGGCCCAGCTAAACCGGTTACTCACCCTTGGGCAACGCACCCGCCCGGACTTCCGGCACTGCACGCTTGTGCTCCATCCCGGGCCGGGGGTCGCTGCAGAGCACCGCCCCATGCCTGCCCTCCCTGCCAGCTGCCCATCCCGTCCTGCGTGCCGTTACAGCAGTCCATCCGGAAAGTCCATCCTGAACAGCGGTCACTACCTATCACCGAACGCAGCATAGTTGAAAGGCGGGACCCCAGGTGACGACACATGACCTTGCAACTGCGAACACTCCGGCGCAACGTCCCATCGTAGGTGCCTTGTTGATGCTGATAATGCTCTGCCTCCTCGGTGCAGGATGGGCGGGCACCACGGCAGGAACGGCCCGTGCTATGGAGACAGCCTTTACCACGGAGGATGAGAGCGTGCTTAAGATTGCGGCTCCGGCCAACGTTTACGCGTACGTGTACCGGCCCGTGGAGATCGACCCGGCAGCCACGGCGATCGTGGAATACCGCATGAAGGTCGGACCCAGCTCCGGCGATTCCTGGGCGCCGAGCGTCTTCCTCTACTGGGCGCCCACACGCTACGTGGCCCACGGCCAGCTGTCCGACGGCGTGCTGCGTTCCAACCACTTCGCCATCAAACTGAGCGGGCGCTGGAACCTCGGGCTCGAGCCGGGGGCGTGGGTTGAGATGCGGATCCAGCTTACTCCCGCCCGCATCGAGCTATACGCACGGCCCACGGACGGTGAGTGGCGGCGGGTCGCCCACATCCTGCGCCCGGCGGACATGATGGGGAGCCCCGTCGAGCTCATGATCGGCAAGGGATTCGAGAACGACACCACATCGCCGAACGAGAAGCTACAGAACAGTCTCGCCACGGCTCCCGGCGACGTCGGTGCGGCGTGGTTCTCATACATACGCTTCACCGTCGACGGACAAGAGGTGTTCTTCGACGACTTCGACAACTTGGACGCCTGGCAGATCCGCTTGGATCCCACGTACGAAACCGAAGTGACCATCGCCGTCTCCGAGCCGCCCGGCGACGGCATCGAAGTGACGGCCTCGCCTCTTCGTCCGACCGACATCCGCTGGGAGACTCAGATCGCAGCCATCGAGCGCCGCTATACGAACCGGGATGCATCGGCCGATTCGATTGTCTTCATCGGCGACTCGAACATCAACCTGTGGACCGACCTCGCCGACTACTTCCCGGGTCTGCCGGTGATCAATGCCGGGTTCGGAGGATCGCAAATTGTCGACGCCGTGTACTATGCAGACCGCGTGGTGATCCCGTACCGGCCCCACACGGTGGTGCTCCACGTCGGCGTAAACGATCTTACCGCCCAGAAGCCTCCGCTGCAGGTCCTGGAAGACTTCAAGGCATTCGTCGCCAAGGTGCACGATGCTCTGCCGGAGACCCGCATTCTGTACCTGTCGATCCCTCCCACGGAGCGTCGTAGGGCGCTGCAAGGCGGCGTGGACGAGGCCAACCGGTTGATCCGCGAGTACACCGAAACCGACCCGCTACTGGAGTTCATCGACGTCACCGCGGCCATGTTGGGACCGAACGGCAGACCGAATGCGGGATTGTTCAAGGACGACGGCTTGCATCTCAACCAAGCCGGATACGAGGTGTGGGCGCAGCACCTCCTACCGTACTTGACGCATCGATGACAACGACAAGCGTGCGCGAGGGTTTTCGGTATCGATCCCGAGCGCACGCTTCGATTTTTGTACTCCAACGAACGGGGAAAGGTGGTTGACGGTGGACAATGTTGATGTTATCATTGAATCATCAGAGGAAATGTAAAACAGATGTTGTCGGAGGCTTGGTACACAGTGTCGTCACCCTATTCAGTCGAGAAAAGACCCTTCTATGAACAAGTAGCGGAGATGCTCCGGTTGTACATCATCGAGAACGGCCTCAAACCCGGCGACAAACTACCGCGGGAAGATGAACTGGCGAGGATCTTTGACGTCGGGAGGTCATCGGTTCGTGAAGCGGTGAGGAGCCTGTCGGCCTTGGGTGTACTCGACATTCAGCGCAGAAAAGG
>JAAYLA010000147.1 GCA_012522135.1 Bacillota bacterium
CAACGAGAGCGGTCGGTGACCATGGCGTGCCTGCTATTTCTCCGCATCCTTAGGTGTTGCCATGAGCCGCTTATACTCCGATGGCGTGCGGGATGTATGAGGCTACGGCGTGAGATGGTTTTGCAGGGCCCGGAACGGGCGGATCCGGGGAGCAGGGGGAGGCGGCCGCAGCCTCCCCCCGTGTTGTTAATCCAAGCTTCTCCAGAAGTCGTCGAGGCGTGCCTGCCACGTGGTGACGAGCTGCTCCATGGCTGCCTGGGGACTCAGCTGACCGCGCACCACGCTGTCCACCATTTGCCTCCCTAGACTTCCTGTGCCCGAGACCGACGGAGCGAATTCGGCGGGAACCGACCGGTTGAAGCTCTCTTGGATGACGTGCCAGTACGGATGGGCCTCAGGGTACTCAGGTTGCAGGTTGATCTCCATCGTTGCACCGGGACGTCCCTGCCGCAGGACAAAGTACCCGCCGCCGTCCAGCTCAATGGTGAGGAGCTTGAGGAGGAGCCACGCCTCCTCCGGGTGCGCCGCGGTCGACGGAATCCCGTAACCCCAGCCCAATGACATCGACGGTCGGTAGTCGAACCCGTCGCGATGGGGGATTGAGGCAACGCCGACGTTAATGCTTGGCGCGTTCTCTAGGATTTGAAAGTAGCTCCAGGCACCGTTGAGGAGCATGCTCATCTGTTCGTTGTAGAAGCCGCTCCGTGCATAGCGGTTGACGCGCTCTTGCGCTGCAATGCCTCCATTCACCTCGTTCGTGAACCGGACCATCCACTCGAGAGTCGTAAGGCCCTGGTTGTCACTGTCCCCTACGGTCACTCGACGCAGGTCGTCGCTGTACATGCGGCCGCCTGCGGCACTGAGCCATTCTCCGAACATTTGATTGTAGGTGGTCTGCACGACATCGATGCCAAGCTGGACCCAATTGCTGTCCGCATCTGCGCGATTCAAACGCCTCGCGATGGCCTCCAGCTCACTCCACGTTCGAGGCCGGAGCTTCTACATCGAGGCCTGCCTCGCCAAAGTGCCCCTTGTTGTAAAACAGGTACAAATTCGTGTCGACAAGTTGAGGTAGATAATAGAAGTTCCCGGGTCCCGCGATGGGGTTGTTGACTAGTGCATTCGCTACGGGCGGATAGAAGATCTCGTCTAGGACGAGCTGCTCTCGGGCAACAAACTCTCCGAGGGGCATGAGCATACCGCGTACGCCTAGGTTAACGCTGTTTCCGCCAGATACCATGGTCAAGTCGGGCGGAAGTCCGGCGGCCATCAACACGGTGAGCTGCTCTCCTAGATCGTTCGTTGGAACGAGGTGGGCATCAACTTTGATCCACGGATACTTCTCCTCGAAACGGTGCAGTACTTCGTTCATGAGGTCGGTGCGCTCCCTGTCCCAACCGTGCAAAAAGGTGATCGTCACCGGGGATTCAGCAGCGTAGGAAGGTGTGCTCTCGAACAAGGCGACGCATACCAAGACACCGAGCAGCAGCCAGCCATAAGATCGGCGATTGTCCACCCTTTTCGTCTTTGCCTCCTTCGTTGAATAAGTGTGTCGGGCACGTATTTCGGCTGCGCCGGATAGTAGGCCTTGCTTTCGGAAACGTAAAAGTTAGTTAAATACGCGCTGGCGATGAGAGGAGTAGAGCGGGCGCTATGAGGG
>JAAYLA010000148.1 GCA_012522135.1 Bacillota bacterium
GAGCCACCCCTCGGCCTGCTGCGGGACCCGTTCCTGCAACATTCTGCGGTTCCCCGCCCACACTTCCCTCCCGCCGACGCCGCCCGAAATTCCTTTGCCCGGCAGCTCCTGTACGTGCTCCGCCGACTCGCCGATCGATCCTTCGGCCTCGGCCGCGGCGACGATGGCCTGGCCGAGGGGATGCCCGGACTGCCGCTCCACGCCCGCCGCCAACGAGAGCACAGCTTCCCGGGAGTGCCCGCCGGCCGGAATGACGTCGGTGAGCACCGGCCTGCCTTCCGTCAGCGTCCCCGTCTTGTCGAAGGCAAGCACCTTGACCTCCGCCATGTTCTCGATGTGCATGCCGCCTTTATACAGCACGCCGCTGCGGGCCCCATTCGCCAGTGCGGCCACGATAGCAGCAGGAACGGACATGGCCACGGCGCAAGGCGATGCCACGACCATGAACGTAATTGCCCGGTATATGGACGCGGCCCAGCCGGCACCCGCCAGGCCCGGGATGACCGCCAGCAACGCGGTGAGCACGATGACGCTGACGGCATAGTACTGCTCGATGGTGTCGATGCGCCGCTGCATGACCGATTGCTCTTGCTCGGCCTCCTCAACCCGGCGGATGATGCGGGCGATGACGGTCTCCTCGGCCCGGGTCGTCACTTCCACTTCCAGCGTACCGGTCAAGTTGAGGGTGCCGGCGAAAACCGACTCGCCCTCTCCCTTGTCGACCGGTACGGACTCGCCGGTGATGGTAGCCTCCTGCAGCGCCGACCACCCCGAGCAAATGCGCCCGTCGATGGGCACCTGCTCGCTGGGACGCACTACGATGCGGTCCCCCACCTGCAGCTCTTCGACCCGGACGGGCTGCAGACTGCCGTCCGCCTCCTTACGCCACGCCATTTCCGGCCGTTCGGACATCAGCGAAGTAATGGCCCGCCGTGTCCGTTCCATGGCGTAATGCTGCAAGGCGTTGCTGAGCGAGAACAGGAAGAGCAAAACGCCCCCTTCCAGCCACTCTCCTATGGAGGCGGCGGCCAAAGCTGCGGCCACCATGAGCAGGTCGACGTCGATGCGCCGTTCCTGGACGAGCTTGAGCGCCGCGTCCCGCAGGCTGAAGAAACCGCCAAACACGTAAGCGATGACGTACAGGGCGACGGGGACGGCAGACTCCGCCCCCAGAGCCAGGGAAATACGGCCGGCCGCGAGGAATACCGTACATCCCACGACCGCCACCGCCAGATGGTGCCTCTCCCACCATGCGTCCCAAGCTTCCCTGCCGGCTGGCTTTCCTTTGTCCGCCGGTCGTTGCACGGCGTCGTAGCTTTCCGTGTGAGGCCGCTGCGATGAGTAGGCCACGGACTCTGCCTCCTTCGCTTCCCAAACTGTCTGTGTACCCGATCCTAACATGCGACAGTCAAGTATGTCGATTGTAAAAGTAAACGTTTGGATGTGCAAAGGAGGCCGGTTCGGTTGGCCTTAGATCAAACGCTAGGATGCACCCCGGCCGCGGATTTCCTCGTCGCTACGAGATCGGCGTAGATGGGAAAGTGGTCCGACGGCCACAAGTCAAAGGGTTTGTCCATCACGACTCGGGCGGCCCGGCACTCCACCCACTCGCCGGCCAGGATGTAATCGATGCGGGCACGGGGCGTTCCGGTGTAACCGTGAAATGTACCTTCGCCGCTCGCGGCCAGGCAGTCGCTCAAACCCGCCGCAAGGAAACGGGCCATCGGTTCGGTATCGGGCTGGGCATTGAAGTCGCCCGTCACGACCACGTGCTCGGCCTCTTGCACCCGTTCAGCCAGAAACCGCACGATCTGCTCGGCACCGCGCACCCGGGCCTCTTCGCTTTGGTGATCGAGGTGCGTATTCAGAATGAACCAGTCGACGCCGTCGCGGTCCGTCAGCCGCGCCCACGTCGCGATGCGGGGGATGTTGTTGCCCCATGTGCGGCTACCCGGCACCTCGGGCGTATCGGAAAGCCAGAAATCGCCGGTCTCCTTCAGGG
Organism: Bacillota bacterium; assembly: GCA_012522135.1. Classification (GTDB taxonomy): domain Bacteria; phylum Bacillota; class Limnochordia; order DTU080; family JAAYLA01; genus JAAYLA01. The sequence continues at coordinate 2,003 of JAAYLA010000148.1, forward strand.
TCCACCGATCCCGCTTGTAGTAAATGGCCACGCACTCGCCGCTCCCGTCGGCATTTCGGCCCCTCCCTACCCGGGCGTACCGCGGGAACCAGGCATCGAGCGCGGCCACTTGGTGCGGAAGGCCTTCCTGGATGCCCACGATGTCGGCGTCGATCTCCTCCCACACCCACTTCACCGCCGGCTCCCGGTGCGGCCACGCCATCTCTCCGTCGTGGGGCGTGTCCATTCGCAAGTTGTAACTCATGATGCGCATGCGGTAGCAAACACACCTTTCGTCGTGATGGATGGTCCTAGCAATGGACGGACCGGCCCATGGCGGACGCTCCAGGGCCGGTCCACACGTACTGCGCCGGTTATTGGGCGGTCTCGCGGACGATCGCCTCGATGTTCGGCTTAGCCTCCTCGATGGCCACGGCGTAAGGCTTCTCGTTGTTCACCAAAGAAGCACGCAGCACCGCAGCCAGCGCGCTGCCGATCGCGTCGATGTCGCCCGGCACGCGGCTCGCTGCACCGGACCGGGCCGTCAACATGTTCTCGATGAAGACGCCCAGATCGAACCGGTCGTCGAGCGCAATGAAGGCAGGCGTGGCCGAACGCCGGACGGGAGCCAGTCCCTCGATTCGGACCATGATCTCCTGGCCTTCGGTCGACGTGATAAACTGGATGAAGCGCCAGGCGGCTTCAGGATGCTGCGAACCGGCCCAGATGCCCAGGCTGTCGTCGGTCGCCCACGGGACGGCTCCGTTCGGTCCCGCCGGCCGGGTCGCGATGTCCCAGTCGAAACTATCCTGGATGGACGCGTCGTGCCGGCTGAAGATGACCGCGATGCCGTCGTCCTGCATGGCGACCTGGCCGTTCCAGAACAAGTTCCAGTCAAGGTCGCGGTAGGCGATCCCTTCCTCCCAGATCATCTCGTACAGGAAGTTCATGACCTCCAGAGCCTCGGGACTGTCGCCGGTAAACCGCGTGGGATCCGCCGGGTCGAACCAGTCCGTGCCGTTCTCCCACAGGAACTGCGCCATGCGCTCCCAGTGGCGGGTCATGGTCATGTAACCCCACTGAACCGTTTCGCCATCCACGGTGCGCGTGAGTTTGCGGGAACTTTCCCTGAGCGTCTGCCACGTCCAATCGCCCCGCCGGTACAACTGCGTAGGCGTCTCCAGGCCCGCCTGCTCGATGAGGGTTTTGTTGTAGTAGGTGACCATCGTGTTAATGTAACGCGGCAAGGCAAACTGTTCGCCGGCATGGGGGCCGTGCTGGACGAACGTGCCTTCCCACGCTGCCGGGAAGAAGTCGGCGATGTCTTCCTCGGTCATGTCCCGCTCGACGTAAGGACGCAGGTCGAGAAGCCATCCGTTGCGGGCGAGCTGTTGCCCGAAGCTGCCCCAAAACTCGACCACGTCGGGCGCGGTTCCCGTCGCCATCGCCACGATCAGCTTATCCTGCCAGTCGCCGGTCGGTTGCTCCCACTCTACCTTGATGTCGGGATTTTGCCGCTCGAACTCCTGTATCCAGGCCTGTACCACTTCCGTCCGCGCTCCGCCGCCCCGATAATGAAAACGAATCGTGGTGGTTTGGGCCAATGCCGCCGCAGCAGCCACGACCAACAGCAGGCAGAGCGCAACTCCCATTACCCCTCGACGCATTGCTGTCATAGTCGACAATCTCCTTCGTATAGGTCCCCCCACATCAACGCCCAGCCTATTTATTTCTTCGCCTGGCGCGTCTCTCCTGGAACTTCCTGAAGGTTCCAGCTCACGCAAGCGGCCAGCGCCTCGCGCCATCCCCGCAAGGAGTAACCGGAACCTGGTAACCGGAACCCGGGGCGCCGGGGCAGGCTGGGTCCAAGCCGAACGACCCGGGAAACGCCGCCGCAGTGCACCGCGGGCGTCCGGCGGCCCGGGAAGA
>JAAYLA010000149.1 GCA_012522135.1 Bacillota bacterium
CCTTCCGCCGGTCCTTCCATCTGCACTGCGACGGGTCCCTCGCCGTCCGGCACGTCGGGCAGAAGCCAGAGGCGCCGGCCCACGTACGCTTCTCCGCCGGGTACAAAGACGTGCGTGGCGTGGCCAAGCAAGAATTGCCGCAGTTCCGTGAGGGTGGCGGCCAGTGCATCGGCGTGTTCGTCCCCGCCGCTCCTGTGCACTCTGTAGATGTGCTCGGAGCCCCACACGTCACGCAAAATCGCCTCCACCCGGGCGGGGTCAACCGGCGGCGATCCGGTCCGCGCGGCCTCTGCCGGCAGGCGCAGCTCGAAAAGGGCATAGCGGTCCAGTAGCGCGCGCAAGCTCTCTTGCACCGTCGCGGCCTCGCCGCCTTCGTGCAACACGGCCACCAGCTTGTCGCCTTGACGGAACGTGAAAGCTACTGCGGAAAGCTGCGCCGCGGCGCGTTCGGCCTCCTCGAACAGAGCCGGATGGAGCCCCGAGACCGAGACGCTTGGTTCGACCATCAACGTGTGGCCGATAAAACCCGAAACGGAGTCCAGAAGGCCGCCGAGCGCTTCAAAGGTTTCCGCCGTCCTGAGGGATGCGGGGACGCGCAGGAAATAGGCAGTTTGCCCTGCAATCGAGACACCTTGTTTCAATTCGGCGCCGGGCAAATGTTGTGCGACGAGACGGCCTAAGTCTTCGGCGGCCGCCTCACGCTGCTCGGTGCGGACTTGAATCAAGACGTCGTACTCGCCTGCTTCGCCGACTAACTGCGTGACGGCATCACCGAAGAGCGCATCGGCTGCCCAGGCGACGCCCCAGGCCGCCGCCGAGCCGAGGAGCACCACGATACACAAATGGACAGCCACGTCGCGCCAGTAGCCGTCCCGCATCACCTGCATCATGCGCGCCCCCCTCCGATGACAGTCTAAACCCCAGCTAAACACGGGTACAAGAGCATTATAGCATGGGGGCCCTGTCCTTCCCGGCGCCAATATGGGGCAGGGCCGCCGGAAGCTCCCTGCTCTTCCAGGCGGCCCTGCGTGTTGCCACGGTCGGTCTCAAACTCGCCCTTGCCCTATTCGCCGCTGTCCTCGGCGCGACGCGGCAGGACGATGCGTCCGGGGCCCGTTCCGCTGAAGCGCTCTTCCTTCAGGTCGATCTCCATGTGCTGGGCCGTTACGGTAGCCCTCTCGTCGCTTACGAAAACGTCGCCTTCGAGCACGGCGATCTCATTTTCCGCGTCGTACACCATGCGGGCCGCGGTGAACCAGCGGGTCTCTTCCTCCAGGCGCACGTTGCCCGTCGCGGTCAAGTTTCCCGTTTCTCCGTCGTACTCTACGTGATCGGCCCAAATCTTTCTCGGAGTGGTGCCTTGCGTGTCCTCTATGTATACGTCTCCTTCGAATACGTACCGCTCATCGTCGATCTCCAAGAAGGCTCTGTCCGCCGTAACGATCCTGCCATCACGCTCCATGCGCACGTGGCCTTCCAGTTCAGCCCAGCCGTCGTCCGAATTGTAGGTCAGCTTCTCCGTGTAAACGACGGTGCCTTCGAACGTGATGCGCACAAGCTCCGTCTCGGAACGCTCGGCGACGAAGACGCCGTCCGCCATGGTGAAGCCGGCGGGATAATAGATGCTGCGTTCCTCGGTCGCCTCGCCGTTTGCCGCTCCTTGCTCCTGCGCGCTCGCACCTCCCGCGGCGACGAGAGAGACAAGCAGCATCACGCACCCCAAAAACACTACCCTACGCTTCATTGCCCTCCTCCTCATCCTCTGCAGTTCTGCCTCCGGCACGAAACTGCAAAATGCCCGCGCCGAGTCCCGACATGCTGCCGTCCTCGACGTGGTATACAAGCTCGTCCGGCACCCGGAGCACCAAACGGTCCGAAGCCACCTCGACGTTCTCCTGGAAGACGAGCCGGTCCTCCTTCACGTAACCCGTCATCCGCCCCGCACGGATCGTATAACCGTCGTGGTAAATGACGACCGGGCCCGGCGCGGTGAGCACTTCGGTCCGGCCGTCCCACAGCAGGCGCTCGGTGGCCAAGAGAAGCTCTCCCTCATGGTACACCTTCACGTCGCCTTGCAGCTCGAGCGTATCCCGTTCCTGGGTCCAAATGCCGGTCTCGGCCGTGAAAGCCACGTACTCTTCGCCTTCCCGATAAAGCTGGCCGGGTGCGATGCCGTCCAGATACACTACGCCGTCGCGCTCCCGCATGCGGTCGGCCACGAGGTCCCACTGGCGCACGCCCTCGAGCATGCCCACGATGGTCGGCCGCACGAACTGCAGCCGGACCTCGTCCGCCGTGATGGGCGCCTCCTCAGAGGCGCGTCCGTCGCCCCTGCCGCCAAGCAGCGCATACACGCCGGCGCCCGCGATCGCCAGTATGATCATTAGGACCGCGATACGCCGCTTCACTCCTGCAGCAACTCCTCCCAGCCCTCTATGTCGAAGAGCAGGCCGCCTTGGTCCGAGCCCAACCGCAGGCCCATGGTGGGAATGGCCGTGATGCGGTATTCGAGCCACACTTCCCCTTTGGCTTGATCATACGACAGCCCGATCAGGCGGCAGTCCAAATCGCGCAGCAAGGTGAAGGCACCCCGTTCGAACTCGTCCTGCGCCGCGTCGTAGATCGCCTCGTAGCCTACCTTCCAGCCGCCGAGGGAAAGCTGCACGCCGCCCACGACCTTGTCGAACTGCTCCCGAACGAATGAATAGCTCCCGCCGAGCCGCAGAGCAAACCTTTCCCCGTCGTCGATTTCGAGCGCGGCAGTGGCGGACACGGGCCTGTGCTGCGCCAGACTGTAAACACCCGAAGCCCGCAGGCTCACCTGCTCGAGGGGTTCGATTCCCGCTGAAACGGTCAGGTTTTCGGGCGCCTGGGTGAGCAGGTTGTATCCGCTGGAAGCCGACAAACTGACGACGTCCCCGGTGTAGGACACGGAACCCCGCACCCGGTGGCGCGGCGTCGTCCGGTCAAAGCGGAACGGCGACTCGCCGATCTGCTCAAGCCACTCGTACGTACTGCGCACGCTGATGTTCGATGAAGGACGGTACGTGGCCGTAAGGGTGCTGGCGAGGACGGTTCGCTCCGACCCGCTGCCGTACCATTACCCGCGGGCATATCCAGTCGCCGACAGGGTCAGCTGACGGCTTACCGGCAGGCTCAGCGTGCGCAGCTGCGCCAAGGCCGTGGCTCGGGTATCGACCGTGACGCCCTGGGCGTGACGCTCGCTGAAACGGCCCCAGCCCACTTCAAAGGTCAAGGGAATGCGCGTTCCGAGCAAAGTGGGGCTGGGCGTCGCCGATACGGTGATCTCGGGCCGGCTGCCGCTGCTCATCCAGGAGGGCGTGCCCGTCGCCTGTTCTTTTGCGAGGTCGGGGTGGAACCTTTCGTTGGCCACGATCCGCCAGGTGATGGGCGCGGAACCACCTTGCAAGTCGAAGCTGTAACCATATAGCCTGCGTTCAACCGGATAACCAAGCCGCAGCACGGTATCGGCGGTCACGTTGAGCAGCAGGCCGTTGGGAAGGCGCTGGTTCAGCCGAACGCTTCCGGACAGCGACGTCCGCAGCGCCGACGGAGTGGCCTCGCGTGCACCCGAGGCGCTGAGCGTAACGTATCCATCGGGCCGCGTGTTCCGCAGGGAAAGGCTCCCTTCGGCGGTCCGGCGGCGCACCTCGTAGAATCCTTCCTCGAAATAGTCGAGTTCCCAAGAAGCATTCCACGGATTCGAGCTCAACCTGCCGGCCCAGCCAAGCGCCGGGTCGATGGTCTGCGTCTGCCGGTTCAGCAGGGCATATACGTGCACCTGGCCCATGCCGGAGTTATCGTCCCGGTACCAATGGGTCACGCCTGCCCCGACGCCCTTCCTTTGGAACCAGTCGAGAAGGAGCAACCCTCCCGCGCCGAACGCTTCGTACGGAAAACTGAGCTTTACGTACCAGCCGTCATGCCCGCTGTGGCCGATCTCGGGCAGGCGGAACGGAGGACGGGCGGACGTGTACAGGGGCACGGTCAGCTTCGGCCAGTAGAAAAGGGTCAGGCCGCTTTCAACGAACCGTACGTTGTACAAGGTCATCGACACGTTGGGAATGATCTCCATCCGGCTGCCCGCTACGTAGTAACCCGGCGGGTCGCACTCGCACGTAGTAAACATGGCGCCGGTGAGTACGATGCGCTGCTCCTCGACCGAGAGCGTCTGGCCGCGGTAGTAAACTGGACCTTCGACGGACTCCACTTCGAGCTCGCCGCGGGGCTGGAATAGAAGGCTCGTCCCGGCCGGCATGTCGTATACGAAACGTTCTCCGTAGATCTCCTGGTCGGGAGTCGACACCACGACGTTGCCGAAAAAGTGAACGACGTCGCCGCCTGCCTCGACCACCATCGTGTCGGAGCGAATCTGCGTGTTCTCGTACGTGAAGCGGACGTTGCCCCTGACGGTAAAGTTGCCGTCCAAATCGCCGGTGACGTTCCCGTCAAATTCCACGACGGCCTGTTCCGAAGCGGTCTCCGCCTGCTGAGCCAAGGCCCACGGACCCGGTAAGAGCAGGCAGAGGAACAGAGCGGCTGCCGATAGTCCGCGCAATATGAGATGTCGGATGGGCTGCGGCACGGCTGACATACGATCACCTGTGTGTATGAATTCCGCGGCATAGCCGGCAACCCTTGTGGGAGAAGCTGCATGCCCAACCTTTGCCGGTTACCCGGCGTTATACCTTGTCGGCACGTAGGTTGAGCCACAGGCCGGCGACGAAAAACACGATGTTCGCAAGCCAGGCCGCCGCAAGGGGAGAGATCACGCCGTTGTTGCCGAGGGAGCGGAACAGCGCGGTGACGACGAAGTACGCGAAGGCGATCAAGATGGAGGCTACCACCCCGAAAACCCTGGCGCTGCGGTGGGAATGCAGGCAGAGCGGCGCGCCCAGGAAGACCCAGATGAAGCTGGCGAAGGGCAGGGCAAGCTTCAGATGGTACTCGACCTCGAGCCTTTTTACATCGAGTCCGCTCCGTTTGAAAAGCTCCACGTACTCGCCTAACTCTTCGCGGGTCATCTCGCCCGTCGTCTTCTGATTGCCGAAATTGGGCACTTCATCGGGCGGCATATGGTAGATCAGCTCGTCGAAGGCAACCTCATCCACGGTGTGGCCCCGTTCGTCAAAGGTGCGGCGCACACCGTTTCTCAGGTGCCACACGCCTTCGCCGAACGTGCCCGACTCGGCCGAGATGATTCCCGGATACACCGAACCGTCCATTTCGTAGATTAAGATGGTCCGCATCTCGGAGTTTTTCGTGTCGATGCGGCCCACGTAGAAGTAGCGGTCGCCGGTGCCGCGGAAAAAGACGTTTTCTTCGATCGTGGGCATGGCGTCGCTAAACAGCGCTTCCCGCACGAGGTTTTGGGCCCGGTGCAGCGACGAAGGTGCGATGTGCTCGTTGAGCACGTAGGCGAGGCCGCTCACGAGGATGCTGGCGACGATGACGGGCACGCTCGCCCTGCGAAAGGAGACGCCGGCCGAGCGGATGGCCCCCATTTCGCTGTCCCGTACGAGCCGGCCGAGCCCGAGGAGCGTAGCGAAGAGAGCTGCGATAGGCAGCGTGATCACGGTAATGGAGGGGATGCTGTGCACAAGGAGCTCGAGTACCACCGGAACCGGCATGCGGTTCGTGAAGATGTAATCCATCAGGTCGAACAAGGTGCCCGACAGCAACATCACGGTGAAACCGACTACCGCGCCGAGAAACGGCGGCACATACTCGCGTACAAGGTAGCGGTCGAGGATGCGCAGCAGCTAACCCCCCCTTCAAGTGTTAAATGACCGTCTAAAAGCGCGTGCGCCAGGACGCGCCGAGCGTCGCCTCGCTCAGGTTCCGCAGGAAGACGTTGATGTCGAGGCCCTGCGCGAAGGAGAGCCGGGCACCCGCGTTCAGACCCGCGCCGCCAAATTCGCCTACGAGCAGAATACGGGGCGCCTCGAGCGAGCCCGGGCGGCTTTGGACGACGGGATTCACCAAGTACGAAAAGCCGCCGAAAAGTCCCGCGCGCTCCCCGATGCCCACGCCGGCGTGCCCGCGCAAGAGCGGCGCCAAGGACTTGCTCAAAACCACGTACGCGGCGTTCCGCTCGATGCCCGCAGCCACGCCGGGCTCATTGCGGGTCTCGCGGAGAATTTGGCCCTTAATGAACGGGTGGACTTGCGCCACGGCTCCGCCCTTCAGTCTGACCGCGGTGCCGATTTCGAGGACGTCCAGTAGCCCGTAACCGATGCCGGCGGTGATCCAGTCTTCGCTGAAGTGGATTGAAGCACCGAGCACGCCCACAGGCATGACGTCGGCTGTCGGCGTATGGAACAGTCCCGTGGAGCCCGATACACCGCTGCCTAGTGCGGGCACCGGCAGGAGAGTCACAAGGAGCAGAATGAGTGCGATTCTTTTCGTAAGCATACGTCTGTCGTCCTCCCGATTTCCTAGATTGACAGGCTACTCCCCCCGCTGCACCGTCTGCCCCACTCCGTGCGATGCCGTACCCTTTCGACGCTGGGACTCCGGCTCCCTGTCGTCGCGGCTATCAATTACTCCCCCTCCGACAGCGCGGCGACGAGCTCATTCCACGTCTCGTAGGCTTCCGCTAGCTCCTCCTCGACCTCCCGGTGGCGCCGCAGGACCTCGCGGGCCCGCTCACCGTCGGTATACAAGGCGGTATCGGCCAAGAGCTGCTCCAGGGATGCCTTTTCTTCTTCGAGCCCTTCGATGCGGGCTTCCACTTCCCCAAGCCGCCGCCGAACAGACCCTTGACCGGGTCGGACTTTTGCCTCGTCCGGGCGGGCCCTGCCGGGCTTTTTCTCCGCCGCCCGCTCGGCCGCAGCTTCTTCCGCTACTGCCTGCCGGTACCGTTCGTAATCGCCGTCGAAGACCCGGATCCGGCCGCCGGGCTCGAACGCGATCAGGCGGTCGGCAAGGCGCGTGAGGAAGTAGCGGTCGTGGGTCACGAAGAGCAACGTGCCCCCGTACTCGGAAAGGGCCTCCTCCAATGCCTCGCGGGACGGAATGTCAAGGTGGTTGGTCGGCTCGTCGAGGCAAAGCAAGTTTACCGGTGAAAGGAGCAGTTTCGCGAGCATCAGCCGGCGCCGCTCCCCGCCCGAAAGGATCGACACGGACTTGAACACGTCGTCTCCCTCGAAAAGGAAGCGAGCTAAGTACGAACGGGCTTCGGGAACCGTCATGTGCTTCGCTTCGAGCAGCTCGTCGATGACCGTGTTGCCCGGGTTGAAAACTTCGGTTTGCTGGGAGTAAAACCCGACCTCGATGTCGCGGCCCAAGTATGCTGCGCCTTCCGCCGGTTTGAGCCTGCCTGCGATGATCGAAAGAAGTGTACTCTTGCCGGACCCGTTCGGACCCAGGATGCCGATGCGCTCGCCCCGCTCGACCACCAGATTCACGTCGCGGAGCACTGTTGTTTCACCGTACCGATGGCCTACTCCGTCCAGTTGGACCACCACACGGCTGCCGCGCATCCCTTCACGCAGGCGCAGGCGCATCGGCGTCGGGTCGGCCGGCAGCCGCTCGATGCGCTCCATCCGCTGCAGACGGCGCTCACGGCTTTTCGCCATCGTCGCACGGCTGCCCGCCTTGTAGCGGCGCACGTATGCCTCCAGCCGGGCGATCTCCTCCTGCTGGGCCTCGTACTCCTTCAGCCGCCGCTCGCGCTCGGCTTCACGCTGCGCCACGGCGGCCGTGTAATTGCCGCGGTATGTGTAAAAGCCGCCGTGCCCGTCGAGTTCCCATATGCGGTTCGTGATCGCATCGAGAAAGTACCGGTCGTGACTGACCACGATCAGCGCGCCTTTGTAGCTGCGGCACGCCTCCTCCAACCATTCAATGGCCTGCAGATCCAGATGGTTCGTCGGCTCGTCCAAGATCAATATATCGGGCTGGGCCACGAGGAGCCTCGCGAGGGCCGCCCGGGCCTGCTCGCCGCCGCTCAACGTCTCGAAGGGCCGGTGGAAGCGGTCCTCCCCGAGGCCGAGGCCGTAAAGGGTGCCGCGCACTTGCGCGTCGGCCTCGTATCCGCCCGCCCGCTCGAAAGCTTCGGTCGCCTCGGCGTACCGGTCCAGCAAGATCCGCAATGCTCCCGGGTCGTCTTCCCGGCTCATGGCGGCCTCGAGTTCTCGCATTTCCTCACGCAGGCGCGTGATGTGGGCCAAGGCCTCCATGACGTATGCGTAAGCCGTCGCACCGGGCTCAAACTGCGGTTCTTGAGCCATATAGCCCAAGGTTGCCCGCTGCGCCGCATAGACGCGTCCGCCGCTCGGCTGATCGATGCCGGCGATTAGGCGCAACAGGCTCGTCTTTCCGCTGCCGTTGGGGCCGATAAATCCAATGCGATCGCCCGCTTCCACCGACACCGTGACCGGGCCGAAAAGATGCCTGTCGCCGTAATAGCGGTGTACGTCTACCAAGCGCACGAGGCTCAAAGGTCAGTCCTCCGCTTCCCCCAGAGGGGCCCCTTCCCGCACCAGTTGCGCTTCGAGCTCCTCCAGCCGCTTCTTTAGGTGACGCATCTCCCGTACGAGCTCGGGCAGCTTGCGGCTTGCCGCCACGGTACGCAGGTTTTCCTGCAAGTCGCGGGCCGGCGTACCGTCCACGAAAGCTCCCGGGGGCACGTCCTTGCTGACCATGCTCTGCGCACCCACGACGGCCCGGTCGCCCACTTGAATATGCCCCACGATGCCGGCCTGACCTGCAATGGTGACCCGGTTGCCGATGCGGCAGCTGCCCGCCAGCCCCGCCATGCCGACGATGAGGCAATCTTCGCCGATCTGAACGTTGTGCGCCACTTGAGACAGGTTCCCGATCTTCGTCCCCCGGCCGATGCGCGTGGCACCGCAAGTAGCCCGGTCGATCGTAACCCCCGCCCCGATTTCGACGTCGTCCCCTATCTGGACGTGGCCGATGTGCGGCACTTTCCTGTGGCCTTCTGCAGTCGAGACGAAACCGTAGCCGTCGCTTCCAATGACCGCGCCCGCGTGCACGATGACCCGCGCGCCGATTTCCGTGCGGTCGTAAATCACGGCGTTGGGATAGACGACCGTATAATCGCCGATGACGACGTCGCGCCCGATGCGTACGCCGGCGTGAAGCGTTACGCCCTTACCGATGCGGGTTCCTTCCCCCACGGTCACGTACGGTGCGACGGACACGCCTTCACCGAGCGTCACGCCGTCACCCAACACGGCCGTGGGATGTACCGCTGCTGCCTGCGGCGCGTAGCGGGGGGCGAAGGCTTCGAGCAACGCAATGAACGCAAGGCGCGGGTTGGCGACCCGTATGACCGGCAGTCCTAAGTCGCCTACGTCCTCTCCGACCAGGAGGGCACTGGCACGGCACGAAGCGACGGCCTTCAAGTACCGCTCCTCGGCCGCCATGCTGATCTCTCCCGGTTGCGCTTCTTCAAAGGGAGCTACGCCGCGGATTACGAGCTCCGGAGGGCCGTCGAGTTGACCTCCTACGATCTGTGCCAACTGAGACAAAGGGTACAATACGCACCATCCCCTCATCACCGCTATTGCCTCGGATCGAAGGCGCCGGGGACAGAGAAGAGGGGCCGCAAGCGTCGTGCCCCCGGCCCCTGACCCTCGAGCGCGGCTGGCGGCGATCCCGTCACGGTAGGCGGTCCAACACGGCCTCCGTTATGTCTACCCCGCCGTACATGACGCCGTTGGCGTCCAACACTACCGACAGTCCCAACTCCTCGGCGACCACGGCGATTGTCTCGCGCACCTGGGCCAAGAGTTCGTCGACGAGCTGTTGTTGATAAGAGTAAAGTTGCGCCTGGTATTCCTCGAACAGCCGCTGCTGCTCGGTTTCGGATTTGCCCACGACCGCCTCGTCGAGCTCTGCCTGCAAGCGCGCGGTCTCGGCGATAAGCGCCTCTTCCAGCGCAGGCAGAAGTTTCTCGCTCCAAACGCTGTCGATATCGATGACACCGATCTCGCCTTCCGTCCGCGCCACTCCGACCCGGGCGCCGTGAAACAAGAAGCCCACAAGAGCCAGGGCGAGACCGAAGGACACCACCCAGCGCAGCTTCATTCGTTCCCCCCCTCTCCATCAGGCACGACCGCCGGACACAAGGGGACTTCGGCCGCCGAATCTACCGCGCAGCCGAAGTCCCCACAGGAGAGTGACTAGAAGGTAGGACCGATGCTGAAGTTGAACTTGCCGCCCTCCGAGCCAATGCCGTAGTCGAGCCGCATCATGCCGAGGGGGGTATCGAAGCGCACGCCGAGGCCGAAGGCCGACTGGAGATCGTTCAGGTCCCACTTGTCCGCAGCGTCCCAAGCCGCCCCCGTGTCGACGAAGACCACGCCGTGTACCGCGTCGGAAATCTTAAACCGGTACTCCACGTTTCCGACCAACATCTTATCGCCAATCATGTGCGAGTAACCGTAGCCCCGCACGGTGTCGGCGCCGCCCACGTGGAACTTCTCGGTGTCGGGCAGCGTGTCCACGGCGAAGCCGCCCATCAACCGCAGCGCCACGACCTGGTCGTTGCTGCCGACCTTATGGTACGTGCTGATCTGGCCCTCGTATTTCGTGAGGTCCTCCGTACCCTTCCAGATCGGGCGCGCCAGCTCGGTAGAGGTGCTGTACCGCAGGCCGCGGGTCGGATAGAACAGGCTGTCCGTAGAATCGCCGAACAGCGTCAGCCGCAGGCTGCGTACCCGTTCGATGTCTTCCTTGTCGATCTCCTTGTACGTCAGCTCGGAGTCTTTGATGCCGAGCCGCAAGGAGGCCTGGAGCATGTCGGTAAAGCGCCGGCCGAAGGAAAGGTAGCCGCCTATGCTGTCAGCATCGTACAGGCCGTCTTTCGACTTGCGGCCGCGGAGGATTGTATTGTGAATGCCCAATCCGCCCGAAAACCGGCTCCCCGCGATATTGGGATCGTAGAAGCTCAAATCGTACGAGCTGAGCTTGCCACCGAACTCCCACTTAATCGCGGCCGACTGCCCGCGGCCGAACAAGTTCTCGTCGGCCAGCTCGAGGTAGCCGCTGAAGCCGTTATTCGTACTGTAACCGGCGCCGATGCCCGCCGAGCCCGTCTGCCGCTCTTGCACCCGCCACACCAAGTTGACGAGGACCTGATCGTCCCGCCACTCTTCCGTGATATCCGGTTCCACGGCGGAGAAGAAGCCGAGCCGGTTGATACGCCACCAGTCGGCGTAAAAGGTCTCCAAGTTGAAGGGCTCGCCTACTTTGGATTCGATTTCGCGCTCGATGACGTAGTCGCGTGTCTTCTGATTGCCTTCGACCGCCACGGAACCGAGACGAGCCGCCCGCACGGTCAGATTGACACGGCCTTCTTCGTCAAGGTAGGGGTCGACGGGCAAATAGAAGAAGTACCCGGTCTCTTCGTTGGTGTTCTGCAGCGCCGTCTTGATCGCGGCGAAAAGATCGTCGAGCCGCACCGTCCCGGGTTCGAGGTCGAGATGCTTCCGGAAGACCGCCTCGTCGACGGCGTCGATGTCGATGACAAAACCGGTGATCTCGTAGCTCGGCAAATCGACGGCGGACAGCTCGATGGGATGGATGACAATCTTCACGCCGCCCTCGTGCGCGATGAGCTCTCCTTGTATGTCATAAAAAACCGGCCGGCCGTACCGCTCTTGTGCCAGAGCGTAAATGGCATATAGGTCGGCCGTGAGCTTGCCTTCGTCGTAGGGCTCTCCCACCTTGGTCTCGGTCATGGCCGCCAGCATTTCTTCGGCGGTCAGGTATTGCGTAGGTGTGAATTCGATCGCCGTCACGATGAGCTCTTCATCGGCAGCCTGCATGCCGGCAGCGGAAAGGAATACCATAAGTGCCAGCATGAACGCGCGCCGCGCGAGCGACCGCATTCCCGAACAGCGGATTTTGGGTTGCAACAAATCCGACCTCCTCCGGACAGTGCTTCTTCGCTGCACCAATAACATTCGATCTTCGCAGGTTCATGCACAACTTCGCTCTCGTTCGGCAGCATCCTGCCGGCGGAGGCGCAGCAAATCCTCCCCGGGGCGGCAAGCAAGATCTGTGCTGCCACCCCTTTCCACCATTGTCCAAGGAATGGATGGGGCGAACAGTGACGGCCGTCATAGTCTGCCGCGCCGTGCTTAACTCCGCCTCGCCCGATACACCATAGCGTTCAGCGCCTCCGGCGGATTGAGGTCTCGCTCGCCCTGGGGCTGGGAAGGTTCTTCGGCCATCGGCTCCGCCGGCTCGTCCTTCGGCTGGCCGTTCGCTTCCGTGTCCTCCTCGTCCTCATTCCCTTCTGCCGCCGGCTTTTCGACGGAGCGGGTCGGCGGTGCGGCGATCCGCAGCGTAAAGGTGTCACTGCCTTGGATGACGTACCGGGTCGCCAAACTGGCCTGCACCGGAGTGAGATACGACGACTGCCCGTAGTAACCGGACTCATCGTAGTAGTCCAGATAGGCCGAGTCGACGGAGTAATAGGGGAAGAACTCGACCACCACTTCGTTGTTCTTCTCGCGGTTCATGAAGACGTCGAGGAGCCCTTCCAAGCTGTAAATCGACGGACGGTCCCATTCGTCATCGAGCGACTCGTCTTCGTCCTCCGGTACCAGCACGCCAGTTGGCACGTAGTCGCTCGGCATGCGGAAATAGCCGAACCCTCCCGACCGCGCGGTAACCGTCACTTCTCCGGGCTGGACGTCGAAAGGAATTTGCAGGCGAATTACTTTCAGCTCCTCCTCGCCGCGGTAGGGCCGGAGGCGCACCTGCACGTCGACGGTTTCGCCCGGGTAAACGTCTTGCTGCAGCGGTACGGCCTCGACGATGCGCGCCGTCCACCGCTCCTTCTCCACTTCTGCGTCCAGACGGATGCTCGTAATCTTTACGTTTTCAAACTCATTGCTTACGATGGCCTCAAGTCCGGTCAGAAATTCCGTAAGCGACGTCGCCGCGATGTCCGAGTGGCTAAAGTAGAGGTTGTCGCGCACGACACGTTTGGGCAGCTCCTCGCCGGAAATCTGCATGATGACCCGTGCCGTTCCGCTGCCGATGCGGTCGATGGCCCGGTCCATGGCCTCAAGCGCGACGACGCTGGCGATCGCCGTGGTCAGTTCCGTGCTGTTCACGATGTCGGCCCGAAACGTCTGGCGCCTGCCCGTATCCCGATCGAAGACGTTAATCTGCAGCGGAATCGTCTCGGCAAAGGACGACAGGGTTCCCGCGATGGCGGCCGACCGGTCCTGCAAAAGACGTCCCACCGGCTCGAGCGGCGCCCCGATCTTGAACGGAAACTCCACGCTCGGCACCGTGTGGTGGATGTAAGCCGTGGTCGTGATAAAGTCGACGTCACCCATCTGGAAAAACGGGTGGCCGAAGGCAAGAAAACCGCTGCCGTCAACGTATGTGACCGTTCCGATGCTCGATATGTTGACGTCACCCCGGGCCAACTGCACCCCGAGCGCGCTACCGGGCTCGAAGGGGGCGGACTCCACGCCGCGGGGCGCACCGCCGGCTTGGACCGGCACGACGTTGTAAGCGGCCAGGGCTTCACCGAGGCGCGCCATCGTCCGCCGGCCGAGGCCCGATATCATGAGTGGCGTGGGCACGGGAACCGCCACGCCGACGCCCGGGCCCAGCTCTTCTTGCCAGCGCAGAGCGGTCGTCGGATCCGGTGCCACCGCAATCGCCGTAAACGGGAGCTCTGCCCCGAGATCGGCATCCAAGGCGATCACCTTGGGGTCTTCCGACGGCACGGGCAGCCTTTGCTCCACGGGAATGCGCTCGAGTACCGGCAGCATGTCGTGGATCGGCGTGACCAAGGCAATTCGGTGGTCAGCCATAGCAAAGCCGTACCCGACCGCGCCGACCAGTTTTCCATCAATATATACAGGACTGCCGCTCATTCCGGACGCGATGCCGCCGGCCCGATCGATCACGCTTCCGGAAACACGGATCATGATGAGGTCTCCGGAGAGGGTGGCGTCGGGCAAAATTCCGAGCACCTCGGCCTCAAAGCGCTCAATCTCGGTGCCCTCGATGACGGTGAGGCCGTAGCCCCGCATGCCCACCTGCAGCTCATCCAAGGGGAAAAGCTCTACGGCGGACGTCACGGGGGCGATGCCCAGTAAAGCAATGACAAACAGGAAGAAAATGCGGAAGTTCCGCGGGCGGTCGATGCTCATCATGGGGGAGCGCTCATTCCTCTCTGGTTTTGGTGCGGATCGGATATCAGATAAATAGACGCCGAACGCTTCGCAATGCTGGGCACGGCGCTAAACCCGCTCGCACCCCTCCCATGATGCCGGCGAACCGTTACAGGCCTGTCAGTCGATCACGTATCAGGCCCCGGCTCGGGGAGGGACCGTACAATCGGGCGGGCGCCCGGAACGCGCACGGCGATCGATCCGTAAATGCGTTCGCCAATGACCGATGCGGTACCTTCCGCCTCGACGGTCATGGTGCGGTCGAGGGAGTTGACCCGTACGACCCGTACGGTGCACCCGGGAACCAGGCCGCGGGAGGATAGGTACGCTAGCAGATCCGGATCGTCGTCCTCGATGTGGGCAATCTCGCGGCTTTCTCCCGGCGGAACGGAACCGAGGGGCTCCGTAGGGTATTCAACGGTCGTTCCGTCCTTGCGCGGGATAGGGTGGCCGTGGGGACACGTGAGGGGATAGCCGAGCAGCTCGTCTGCCCGGTCGATCACGGCGTCGGGCATGGCGGATTCGAGCTGCTGGGCCAGTGCGCCGACCTCTTCCCAACCGAAATGGAAAATGTCGGTGAGGATCCGCTCGGTCAGACGGTGCGTGCGAACGAGGCGCAAGGCCAAGGCCAGTCCCAGCGGGGTCAAGGCAGCGCCCGAATACCCCTCATAGTGCACGAGGCCTGCCAGCGCGAGGCGCTTGAACATATAAGTAGCCGATGCCGCAGATACCGAAAGGGCCCGTGCCACTTCCCCCGTGCCGACCCGCTCGCGCTTTTGTTCCGACGCGATGCGGTATATGCAGGCCAGATATTCTTCCATCTGCTGCGTTACGGCCACACCCAGACGCCCCCAACGCCGCACAAAAGTACGGAAGCCGCTTTGCCATGAAGATTAAGACATGGCAAAAACGGCTATTTCGATATCTTTTATTTATGGTAGGGTGCCCCACGGTAGGTGTCAAGAACGAGTGACCGGAAGGAC
>JAAYLA010000150.1 GCA_012522135.1 Bacillota bacterium
GAGTCGACGCTGTGGTAAGATCCGTCGAGCAGCGTCACCCGCACGTTCGTGACGGGGTATCCTGCCAAAACGCCTTCTTCCATGGTCTCCCGAATGCCCTTTTCGACTGCTGGAATGTACTGCTTGGGCACCGCACCGCCGAAGATCTTATCGACGAACTCGAACTCGCCATCGTACAACGGTTCGATGTCGATGATGACGTGGCCGTATTGACCCCGTCCGCCGGTCTGCTTCTTGTGCCGGTACTCCGCGTGCGCCTTCTTACGCAGTGTTTCCTTGTAGGGCACCCGCGGCACGGCCAGCTCGACGTTGGCGCCGAACTTCTTCTGCAGGCGCGCAGACATGACCTCGAGGTGAAGCTCGCCAAGGCCGCTGACGAGGTTTTCTCCGGTCACGGGGTGCCTTTCCAGGTGCAGAGTCGGGTCTTCTTCGATCAACTTGGTCAGGCCGGTGAACACCTTGTCCTCGTCGCCCTTTTCCATCGGCCGGGCCGCCATGGTAACCGTCGGCGACGGGAGTTCGAGGCCAGGCAACGAGAGCGCCTGATCGCGGGTCGTGAGGGAGTCGCCGGTCTGCGTCTCCTGCAGCTTGGCGATGACGCCGATGTCACCGGGACCCACCGCGTCCGTCTGGATCTGCTCCTTGCCACGCAGGAAGAACAGCTGCCCTACTCGCTCCTCCCTGCCGCGCGTCACGTTGTACACGGTGCTGTCGGATTTCACGGTGCCCGAATACACCCTGAACATCGTCATGCGCCCAACGTAGGGATCGGCAAGGGTCTTGAATACGCGTGCAACGAGGCCGGGCGTTTCACCGGGGACGACCTCGATTTCGTCGCCGTTCGCGTTGGTAGCCGTCACGCGGGCATCCTCCGCCGAGGGCATGTACGCCGTGATCGCGTCGAGCAGTTGGGTGACGCCGATGTCCTTCAGCGCCGAGCCGACCAACACGGGGATGACGGAACGTTCCTTGACGGCAAGACGCAGCCCGTGTACGATCTCTTCTTCCGTGAGCGGCTCGTCTTCGAGGAACTTCATCGTCAGCCCGTCGTCAGCACTGGCAGCGGCTTCGACCAAAACGGCTCGCGCCTCCTCAGCTTCGCCGGCCAGCTCGTCCGGAATGGGCTGCTCGGCGGCCTTTCCGTTCTCAAAGACGTAAGCCTTCATCGTGACCAGATCGACGAGGCCCTTGAACGTGTCGGCGGCTCCGATAGGCAGCTGGAGCGGAACGACGGTGTTGCCGAACTGGTTTTGCAGCTGTTCAAGCGTCTTGGCGAAGTTCGCGTTCTCGCGATCCATCTTGTTGATGAACACCATCTGCGCGACGCCGAAGTTTTCCGCGTGTTCCCAGGTCAGCTCCGCCCCCACCTCCAGACCGGAGGCTGCGCACAGGACAGAGACGGCCCCTTCCACGCTCTGGAGAGAGGCCATCACTTCACCGACGAAATCAAAATAACCGGGGGTGTCGAGGACGTTGACCTTGAAACCTTTCCACTCGCACGGAACGACGCTCGTATTGATGGAAATCTGGCGCTTAATTTCTTCGGGATCGAAATCGGAGATCGTGTTGCCGTCAGCTACGCTGCCGCGGCGCTTACTTCCCTGGGCTGCGAAAACGAGCGCTTCCGCAAGGGAGGTCTTGCCCGATGTGCCGTGGCCGATGAGCGCCACGTTGCGCAACTTGGACGCTGCATAGACGTTCAAACCGTATCGCTCCTCTCGCTACTAAACCCTCTACTGCCGAGGTTTCCGGCGTCAAAAGTGCAAATGGATCGACCCTTCGCTCCAGCCGCGCACGGAACCCAACCTTACTCTTCCCCAATTCGGTGCGGCATTCGTTGCTTCCTGCTCCCATCCGCCCGGATTCATGGCGCATCGTCAGTAAAACGTCAGGGAGCGGATGGGCTCGGTCAGCTCGTAGCGAAAGCCCAGCAAGGACGCGAAGTCGACCGGCACGTAAAGCACGTCCCCTACCATGCGGGCCGGTGCGGAAAGGGGCCGGCTGCGCCCGTTGACGGCAGCCGCTTCGGCACCGGCGTCGACCAGGAAAAACTGGAACCACGAAGCGACACCGGCAAGGCGCGTGCCGTTTCGGCTCGTCCAAGCGCGCAGACGCAAAACGCGGACGAGGTCGTCGGCCGCGAGAAAGAGCTGGTTCCCTTCAAACAAGGGCGGGTTCTGTAGAGCATACCCCACGCCGTCGCGGTGCACCCGCAGGTAGGAATCGGGCACTGCTCCGAGGACGCGCAGCTTGCCGTCGCGGGAATACGTGATCAGATGCCCTGTTTCACTCTGCGAGATCCATGCCATCTCCTCGCCTACAAGACGCCACGCCTCTTCCAGTCCGTCGGCGGTAAGCCGCCAGGCGGTTAGCGTACCGGACTGGATGCCGACCCAAAGCTGGCTAGACAGGCCCGGTATGCGCAAGGCTTGCAGCTGCACCGCGGCGTTCGCGGCGTCCTGGGACCATTGCGTGACGTGCCGCGACGTGGCACCGTCCCAGGTGTACTTGTAAAGCAGGCTCTGCGTCGTTGCGATGTACAGATCCGCGCCTTCGTGGCCGTCCCTCGGCACCAGGTCCACCGCGCTAATAACGCCCCAAGGATAGTTTTCCGCCAGTTTCACAAGGGTCCCCCCCGACCCGTCCGCTGAGGCTTGCCAGCGATAGAGGGCAACAAGACCTTGGTCTTTTCCGAAAACGAGGGTAGGCAGCGGACCCGGGGCGTAATAGCCTACGGTCACGCGGCGGTCGGCGTCCTCGCCCGCCTCCGTGCGCCAAACTTGCACAAATCCGTCTGCACCGCCGCGGAAGAGCACCGCCACGCCGTCTTGGCCCAAAGCCAAAAGATCGGTGTCACCATCGGCATCGATGTCCACCGCGTGCAGCTGGGACACACTGGTCCAAAGGCGGGCCACGGTCCCGTGGCCCACGAGGCCGTGCTCGTCGAGGGAGAAACGCTGAATGGAACCGGAACCTTGCATCCCCACCCACAAGTCGTGGCCCGGACGGCCGCTGGCTTTGCCGGTCGTGACCGTGCTGACGGGTGCGGGAAAACCTCCCACGCTCATTTGCTTCTCGAAGCGCTGTGCTTCGGGCTCCCACACGTAGATCTCGAGCCTGTCGGGACCGGCGACGACGAGCTCGGGAACGCCGTCGCCGTCGAGATCGCCCAGTGTTGCCGCTACGGCGGGCACATCCGGCCTTCCGGACCAGATCTCTCCCAAGACCGCGGCCTGAGACGGCATGGCAAGCAGTGCGAGACACAGAATAAACAGCGATCGGATCACCATGTCGAAATGATTCTCCCCCACGCGGCTCATCTCCTGTCATCCGCCTCCCCGCTCCGACGGCGACCTCGGCCTCGCTGGTGCGGCTGCAGCCGGGCAGGACCGCGGCAGGAGTTGCAGCGAACGGAAGCGAAGCGTTCGGCGGTGATGCAAGTGTCTACAGTTGATCCACTGTACGATGTGGCGGTGGTGGGCGCCGGCCCAGCCGGGACGCAGGCTGCGGTTTCGGCGGCTCACCAAATGCGCCACGTGCTGCTGCTCGACGCAGGCCTGGTGAGCCGCCGACGTGGCCGCGCGTATTGGTCCAAAACCGTGAAAATAGAAGACGCCCCCGTCTTTCCCGGCGGTGTGACGGGTCCGCAGTTGATCAAGGCCTTGCGGGAATGGGTTGCCGGTTTCCCCGTGCGACCGCGGTCCGAGTCGGATCCCCGTCCGGTAGGCATCGACCTGCGCGGCGGCGTCCTCCTGAACCTTATTCGAACGGACGACGGGTTTGAACTCGTAGTGTCGACGGCGCCTCGCCGTCCGGGCAAACCGTTGACCATCGAGCGCTTTCGTGCCCGTGCGGTAGTGATCGCAACCGGATTCGAGGACCGCTGGCCGGACATCGAGGTGGACGAAAGCGCACAGGCCATATATGAACGGTATCGGGTGGTCTTCCGGTATGCCGGCAACAGGCGGGGCTGGCACCTTTGCATCCGCTGCGACGGCCACCTGCACGTCGACCGCCACATCGCGGTCGTCGGCTGTGGCGATTACGTATACGGAACGGCCTTCGGAGCGCAAGACTTCACGGACAAGGTCACCATACTGACCAACGGAAGGCCCCACGGCATGTCAGAACCCGTATTGAAGCAAATCCGGGAGCGGGGCATCGAGATCGTCGAGAAGCGAATAGTAAAGCATATCGGCGAAGGTACCGACCTGCTCGGTTTTCTCATGGAGGACGGATCGAAGCTCTTTTTCGACGGCTTCTTCGTCGACGAGGGACTCGAGCCGAACACCCAGTTTCTAGAGGGCTGGGACGTGCAAACCGACGAGGAAGGACTTTTGGTCGTGGACGAAGACGGGCAAGTTCTGGACAGCGCAGGCAACAAGGTGCCCGGCCTTTTCGCCGCGGGCGACATCGTGGCGGGCGAGCGAAACCTGATTGCGACGGCCTTTGCTCTGGGGCAGAACGCCGGCCTCTCCGCATCGGACTCCCTGCGCCGGTGGCAGTGGCCGGGCTGACCCGCTCCGCCCGCAGGAAGGGGACGGCGAGTAAACTACGGCGGGAGGTGTGGCCATGGCAAAAAAGATCGAGTTATATACGCAGCCGGGATGCGCGCCGTGCAAGGAAGCAGTCCGATTTCTGGAGGCCCGCGGCGTGCCCTACGTGGAGTACGACGTGACTCAGGACACGAAAGC
>JAAYLA010000393.1 GCA_012522135.1 Bacillota bacterium
GGACCCCCCTGGGTGCAGCAGAGAGCCTTCAGCGCATGGAGGGCTGGTCATGCGTAGCATGACCGGCGCCGGCACACCTAGTCCGTCGTTTGCGCTTTCATGCTCTCGCGGAAACGATAGCTTTCTCCGTTCGTGGTTATGATCACCGCCTTGTGTGTCAGCCGATCCAGCAAAGCAGCGGTAAGTTGGGCATCCCCGAATACGTCGGACCATCGGTCGAAGTTGAGGTTAGTTGTGACGATGAAGCTTCCCCGTTCGTAACGCAAGGAGAAGAATTGGAAAAGCAGTTCTGCCTCGAGCTTCCGCAACGGGATGTAGCCTAGCTCATCAATAATCACCAGATCCCATTTTAGCCATCGGGTTTCGAACTTCATGAGCTGCTGATCGTTCTGTGCCGTCACCAGCTCATTCACCAGGCCCGCCGCAGTGTAAAACCGCACTTTGAAGCCACGGTAGCATGCTTCACGACCTAATGCGATGGCTAAGTGGGTCTTCCCACGTCCGGAATTACCGAGGAAGATGACCGAGCGGCGCTGCCGAATATAATCGCCTTGTGCCAAAGTGAAGATCTGCGATTTCTTTAGATCCGGATTGGCTGTGAAGTCAAAGGTCTCGAGGCCTTTCGCATATGGAAACTTCGCAGCCTGAATACGACGTTGACTCTGGTTCTTTTGCCGCTGCTCCAGTTCGGCTTCGAGTAGAACGCGCAGCACGTCAAGCGGTGAACGCCCGTGCTGTTCTGCATCCCGCAGAGTATCAGGCAGCATCCGCGCTATGGCCGGTAACCGAAGGTCCTTCAGATAAGCCTGCACCACACCAAGATCGGCCGGATTCATCGTCCCACCCCCTTCGTAATGAGTTGCTGGTAGCAACTCACGTCGGGAGGGGCAACTCGGTAGGTCCTGAGCGCCTCGGGAACCTCGGCCGGCTCGCCAGTGATGTCCGATTGCGAAGTGTGCGCCACAAGTTGTCGAATCGCCTCCAAGTGGGGGCAATTCCGGACGAGACTCTTGGTCACGGCTTCATCGACTCTTGCCGGGTCTTCATGGTCTCTGCGGAGCAGGAGAACGTCAATGAACTCCTTCACATTTCTGCCTGCCTGCAACATGGCCGCAAGCAAGTTCTCGTAACAGCTAGGAAGCCGATGATTCTGCCAGCCTCGAAAGTGGTTCAGACCCCCGGGTTTGCGCGCCAGCACCTCGAGATAATGATCCAGCTCAATGAACTGGCCGTACCGTCCATACGACCGCATATGTGTCGCAACCACGCGACCGTCTGCCACCACGTCAATGCGGTCGACATACACTTTCAACTCAACTTTGCTCCCGGCATGGAGATAAGGAACGGAATAGAGATTCGTCTCAAAGCGTACCCGTGCACAGCTGTCCACAAGCGCCAGAACTCTCGTCGCACAGTCATACGGGCGCTCAGGAAGACGGTGGAGGATTGCTCTTTCTTCCTCGTAGAGAGCTCCCACCGTATCCGTTGAATTGCCTCGTCGCTTGCTCCTGCTTGCGAGAGCGCCTTGCAGAAGCTGCTCGTTAAGCGGCTCCAGACCTTGCGCATCAATCGATCGGACACGCGGAACAGGAACCAGAAGATTTCGCCGCGCATAGCCTACAAGGTTTTCGACGAGCCCCTTCTCGTGCCCGCTCCCGGGATTGCAGAACCGACTCCGCACAACGTAGTACGTCCGAAAGCTCAGAAACGCATCGGTTTCCTCGCGGCCATCCCAGCCGATGAACCGCTTGACCGCTGTGCGCGTATTGTCGAGTACGATTTCTTTCGGCACGCCGCCGAAGTGTTCAAAACTGCGACGCAGTCCGTCCAAAAAAGCTTCCATACGGCTGTGCGGGTAGACCCGAACAAACATGTCCGTGCTATACGCTAAGCGCGCCGCGAACATGGGCACCTTGACTTCGCACTCGCGGCTCTCGTCAAAGACCACGACTTCACCCCAGTCGACTTGCATCGACTCGCCAGGCCGGAACTGCAATGGGAGGTATACCTCCTTTAGCCCGAGTTCCTGGCGACGTCGACGTACGTAGTCTCGCACGGTGCTTTCGCCGCCTTCAAAGCCGTATTCTGCGCACAGACGCTCAAAAATGCGGCGCGCAGTGTGTCGCTGCTTTTTCGGGGCTGACTGATCCTTGGTTAGCCATTCATCGATGACATCCAGATATGGTCCGAGAACAGGGTACTGCGGGCGTGCCTTGCGTTCGTACTTAAATCGGGGACCTTCCAGATACCGTCGGATCGTCTCACGATGATGGCCTGTCCTGCGGTTGATTTCTCGTATGCTGAGCCCTTCCCGAAAGTACAAATAGCGAATATACTCTTGTTGGACCATCTTGAGCATCCTTTCTCGTTCCCCTTCCATGGCGTGGATCAGGGAACTCGGTTGTTCAGGGTGGTCCACTTTTCCTCCGTCACACCGCCCGTTGGTGGTACACTTTCAGGCTAGCGTTTACACATAGCACTCCGGCGCCGTAATCCCAGCCGCTACTCGTCTTCCAGAAGGCGAGCTCTGCCTCGAACCTAGCTGGCCACGCCGATGACCAGCGCTTCGTGACGACCAGCTCAGCCCAGGAGTCGCCCCACCGGACGACCAGCGCCTCGGCCGCCCGGATCTCGGCGTCCAGGTCGTAGGTGGCCATGAGACGGTGCTCGCCGGTGATTTCGAGGGCGGCGGGGGCAGACACCGCTGCTATAACGAGCAGCATCACCATGAAGACGTGCATAGA
>JAAYLA010000151.1 GCA_012522135.1 Bacillota bacterium
AACGGAGCATGCCGCGTGAAGGTGTGCTCCGTTTGACGCTTACCAATATACGGCACTCGCGAGAATGACAAATCCAAGTACAGCTAGACTGACTTCAAGTTGCAACCTCTCATTGCGAGCGGGCTACGACCGGGCACGCCACACTTTCCTGGAGCGCCGGGTTTGCGACAAAGCTTTTCGGAAGTTGTATTCCACGAGCACCGCTCCCTGGTCGGATCCTCGTGTTGCCCTTCTCCCGTTTACCGACGGTCTCTCCCCATCCCCTCGAAGATCCGCTCTTCCACAGCCCCGGGGCATACGGCAGGCCGTTCAGCAATGCCCGGTGGGTAAGGCACAACACTTATCTACTTTTCCTCTTCTGCAACGCCGTCAAATATCGAAGCAGCTTGCGCATCTCCCGGTCAGGATCCGAGAACCAATCCACCGACCATATGCGGTAAATGTTCCACCCGAGTTTCTCCAGACGCTCCTGGCGCAGCCGATCGCGGTCGCGAGCGGACTTGGCCGAGTGGTACGTGGCGCCATCACATTCGATACCGGCGAGGTATCTACTCGGGTTGTCCGGATCCAGCACGCCGATGTCTACAAAGTAGCCGTCCACGCCGACCTGGGGCACGACCTCGTATCCGTGCGTTCGCAGGCGTTCGGCCACGAAAATTTCGAAGTCCGAATCGGGCTCTCGGCCTGTGACTTTTCCGAGCGCCTGAAAACCGGAGCGCGCAAACTCCAAGTAGCCGCGAAGGACGTAGACGCCCCGGTGGCTCCGCTCCGTTGGTTGAATATCCTCAGGCTTCAGTGAGGAAAAGACCACTACCTGTTCTTTGGCTCGGGTGAAGAGCACGTTGAGTCGCCGATGACCCGTTTGATTGTTGATAGGACCAAACCGCTGCGCGACCTGCCCGGTTTCCTGATCGGGTCCGTACACGGTGGAAACGAAAATGACGTCTCGTTCATCTCCCTGGACGTTCTCGAGATTCTTGATGAAGAACGGCTCCAGCGTGGCCTCCCACTGCACCCGGTACTTCTCGGCCTCCGGTGTGTGGGCCATCCGCATGCTTATTTCCTCTTGTAACAGCTCGGTTTGCTCCTTATTGACACAGACGATACCCAGCGACCGCTTTGGATACTTCTTCATGAACTCAATGGCGGCTTCAGCAACGCGCTGCGCTTCAACAGGATTGATCCGCTTGTTCCGAATGTAGGTTCCCTGCACATGAACGTACCGGACGCCCAGGTCCCTATCGTCCCGATGTGCCGACGGGAAGACAACCAGGGACGAGTCATAAAACTCTTTGTTCGAAAACGCGATTAAGCTTTCATGGCGAGATCGGTAATGCCAGCGGAGCTGGCGCACCGGATGGAAGGTGCGCAAGGCCAGATCGAGGATGGATTCGCTGTCAACAAATTCTTCCTCATCTTCGTCCCCATCGACGTCCTGGTAATCGAACCGCCGGAAGAAATCCGTCGGGGGAAGCTGCTCCGGGTCGCCCACAACAACGAGCTGCTTTCCGCGAGCGATGGCCCCGAGCGCCTCCTCCGGGCGCATTTGGGAAGCCTCGTCGATGACAACCAGGTCGAATTCGACCGTTCCCGGTGCGATGTACTGAGCCACCGATGCGGGCGACATCATCCAGCACGGTTTCAGTGCCAGTATAGCCCTCTTCGCCCTCCAGAAAAGTTCTCGGAGAGGCAAATGACGTTTTTGCTTCGACACTTCGTTCCTAAGGAGCGCCAAGTCGGTCCAAGTCCGTTTCGGGCCCGAGGAGATCCCCCTCGGGGGATCGGCATCAAGAAGAAGGTCAACAAGTTCCCTTCGTTGCCCGGTGAGAAGCTCCTTATCAGCCGCACGCAAACGCGACCGCAGCCGTTCCTGTTTTTCGCCTGACAACCACTTGAGGGCCCCGTTTTCCTCGTAGAGTTCCCGGACGAGACTCTGGAAAACCACTAGGTCGAGGGCTTTGTCGAGGTGCTTGTATTGCCTCCTCTGATTGCTGAATGTCTTGGGGATGTCCTCGACGCCTAAGTTCCTGACTTCTTGCCACGCCCGGCGAAAATCGATCCAGCCCGGCAGCTCTGCATGGTGCTCAACAAGTTGCTCAACCTTGGTCCGCAGCCGCTCAATTGAGGCCGAGTCCGGGTCCTTCTGCCCGAGGAACTCGCTCCAGACGAACTCAATTATGGACTCTAGGGTTCCTCGGGCTTCACGTTCGTTGTCCAGCAACACTGCCACTTCATTCCGAACTGTCTTCAGCCGAACGATTCCGTGCTCACGCGCCGCGTCAAGCACCGAACTTACCACCGCTGGCGCAAAATCAGGCCACAAGGTCTCAGCGGTTGTCAACGCGGATCGCAAGACCTCGACATCCGTCTCTTCGCCTCGGAAGTGGGTTTGCAAGAGCTCGGCCGCGCGAACGTTGGTCACGATGCCTCTGTTGGACTCGTCCCTGCGACGAACACTTTCCGCCAACCGTGCCAGATCTTCTTTGCCAAGCTCCTCCCTCAACCCCCAGGCGTCCTGAGCATCCAATATACCGTATATCATGACATGGAGTTTTCGAACCTTCTCGCGGACCTGATAGAGGTCCAAGTATCCAGCGATGCCCCGACCACACTCCGCTGCGAAGCGGCGCAGTTGCTCAACCAAAGTCTTGATCTCTAAGCCGGCACCCGGGTCGACAGCGAAAGCCGACAGAATCTCAACATCCCCATGCAACAGAAGCCGTCGAAGCACCTGCCCCGTCTCACCGCGTTTTTCAGTGATGCGACGAACTTCGCCCGCAAAGGACACCACGGCGTGGTAGCGCGAGAAATCTGTGTGCACACCCTGGAAGCCCTGGCCAAGCAATTCACGTAGCGACGAGTCATCCTCAAAGCGGCGCCTCGTGTCGTAAAACGACGCCAGTTCGTCGAGCTGGCGGGCCATTGTCGTCACATCCGCCTTTTCCGGTGTGACCCTTCTGCTCCTCCAGACCCGCTCCGCCTCCCGAAATTCTTTTGAGAACCAGCGAGCGAACCAACCCGTCGTCGACCTAAGCACTCCAGCGGCGTTCCGTAGTAGCTGTACGTCGTCATCGTCGCGAAGCACGAACACTTCCTGTAAGGAGCTCTCTTTTTCCCGGAGGCGTTGCGCGCGATCGATGGCATCGTTCACCTTCTGTTCCGCCGTTTCATCTACAAGTGCCGATGTACGCAAACCCAGAACGTAATCTGGAGTATTCTGAGCGAGCACGAGCGCATCACCCAGCAAAGACAAGGATACCAGCGTTAGAGGGATGGTGATGTCTGCCTTCGACAAGATTCTCCCCGTTCGCTGGATGAGCTTGTCCAAACAGGCGTCAGCCTTCGCCAAACGAGCGGAAAGTTCGGACAGGTCCCGGAACGTGGCGACCTCTGCAGGCACTGCATTTTCCAGTTCCGACCACAGCCCCAACGTTTCCCCAACTTCAGGGGCCTCGATCTTGTATTCTAGCTCGGACAGGTTTTCCTGATAGTTAGCACCGGTCCCGACGGTCCTGCCCTGAAGCTCAGCGATCTCCGACATGGCGCGCCGCCACGTTTCCAAGTCTCGAAGGAGAGCGGCTACCGCCTCGCGACCCTCTGCATCACCGAGACGGCGCGCAATATCGACAACGCCGGTCGGAAGGTCATCGGGCAGCAAATCAATGGCCTGGACAAGACGCGTGGCTTTGCCGAGGGAGCCGACTTCGATTCCGAGTTCCCGGAGGCGTTGCAACCCGGCGCGAACATCATCCAACGCTTGGGCCCAGCCATGCAGCTTCTGCAAGAGATCCTCTTGTTGGAGCGGCGTCAACGGAGCCAGGTCCGTACCGAACCAAGGGTGGTGATAGATGCTGCCAAACTTTTCCTCAAGAGCGGCCGCAAGAGCCTCAACCGATTGCAACGCAGCTCGCCGCTCGTTCAAACCAGCTTTGGTCAGGCGCGACACGTTTTGGAGCACAACACCCGAAAGCTGAGCCGGAAGCTCCAGCCTATCTGCGTCCGAGCGGTGTCGGATATAAGCCCAGAGGATCTCGTGAACGGTCATGCCTAATGCACCGAAGGGGCGGTTGAGTTCGTCGGCGTACTCGCGCAGGCCGTGTACTATTTGCTGGAACTCCTCACGAAGCTCCTCGGCGTGCTCGCCGGTTGATTCATCCATGCGTTCCATTCGGCGGGCTAGAGACGCTAACACGTCTTTTCTCCGGGCCTTCGTCGAATGCAGCTCGAGGACGAAATCACCGAGTCCGGCGTCGTCAAGCCGCTTCTTCACTACTTCGAGCGCCGCCATCTTCTCGGCTACAAAGAGAACCTTCTTGCCCTCGTGCAATGCGGACGCGATGATGTTGGTGATTGTTTGACTCTTTCCCGTGCCGGGTGGGCCCTTAATAACCACGTTACGCCCGCTCATTACATCGACGATGGCGGAGAACTGCGACGAGTCCGCTTCGGTGATCAGCGTTGGCACTTTCCGAGCGATCTCGGGGCTGTCCACGTCATACTCTTCTGCGAATAGAGACTCCGGCGGCTCGCTCCCGGTCAGCAGATCCAAGAGGATCGGATGCCTGTGCAGGGCAGCCGATTCCGGCCAACGCTCCGGGTCCAGGTCGTGGTACATGGCGATCCGCCCGAACGGAAACAGGCTCACCGCCACAAAGCGGCGAACGCGCCAGTGCTTGAACTCAGTGATGGCTTGCTCAACTTTCTCGAAGTAGGTTTCGGGTGTATCGTCATCCTCGAGTAGTGGCAGCTCGATGCCGAAGTCTTGACGCAACCGCTCCTGGAGAGTGTAGTTGATCTCCGTGTCGTCACCGGTGGAGCGGACGTAGTAGCGGTAAACTTGGCGCACGAGCTTTTGATCCATCTGAAGCGGATGCAGGAGCAAGGG
>JAAYLA010000152.1 GCA_012522135.1 Bacillota bacterium
CCCGGGCGCTTGGCCTCAAGTTCTAGCAGCTTGTCTACGATCGCGTCGGGACCGCAGCTAAAGGCCGTCACGTGGATCACGCCGTCGATGTCGCTCTGCGGATCGAGGGCGTACACTCCGGCACGGGCCACCATGCTGCTGTACGTCCAGAAAGGCTGTTTCGACCAACGGCGCACCGGTCCCGGGTGGCGGTGCTCCAAGGCTTCCGCGGTCACGACCTCGACTCCCATCTCCCGCAGCTTAGGAAGGATGCCGAGGCTCACGTACTCGTCGTAGATCAGGTACGGATAGGCCAACACCGCGAGGCGCACGGGCTGTGCACGGTGCGCCGCGCGCTCCTGTCCGGCTGCGCCGTCCCCTCCGCCACGGGCAGTCGCAATCGAACGGCTGGCATCCCAGTTGGCCGCGAGGCGCCGCGCGTGGCCACGTTGGGCGGAAAAGGCCTTGCGCAAAGCCGGGAGCAGCTTGCTGCGTGGCGCACCGAGCAGGGTCCGCACTTCGTCCGCAACCCGCAGCAGCGGAAAGGGCCTTTTGCGACGGTCGATGCGGGGAGCTATGAGAGGCGGAAGCTCGCGCCACGTGCAGCGCACCATGTCGGGAAGGCCCAGGAACTTGGGGCAAAAAACGGTCTTCTTATCCCAGCTTACAAGGCGCGGGACGAAGAGCATGTCGATCCGTCCCGCCCGCCACTCGTCGATGAGTTCCTGTATGTGGCCAAAGAAGAGCTTAATCGGTACGCACGCCTCGCTCACGGCCGTTTCGATACCTGTGTCGAGCGTAGCTTTCGTCGTTGGACGCGAAACGACGCAGGTCGCCCCTAACCCCGTGAGCAGCGCCTGCCAGAAAGGGTAGTATGTGTAGTATGCCAGGGTTCGGGGTATCCCGACCCGCGCGCCCATTGTCGATACCTCCCGAGTCGACGCCCGTCCCGGCCAAATCGAGTCCCCAGCTTCGAGCCTATCGCACTTCCGGAACGAACTCTAGTGAACTCCTTCACAAGTTGGCAATGCCTGCCATGGAGGAATGTCCGGGATCACCAGCTTTCGTGGCGCAGCGGGAGCAGCTCCATCGCTCGAGATGGGGACGGACCCGCTAGGATGCTAGGCGGCGGCGGTGCCTTCGCGATCCGGCCCCGCGGCTGGCCTTGGGCACGAAAAAGGGGCTGTCCAAGAAGTACATTCGAGACAGCCCCATGGCTTGAACAGAACGGTGGCTGCCAGCCGCCTCTGTCGGTCTGCTCGCGTTTTCATGGCGAGAAGAGCTGGAAGCAATTTACACCGGCACCGCCCGCTGATGGGCGGAGGCGCCCGACCCGGGAGTGGGTCGCGCAGGGAGCGATTCGACCCACGGGTGGGTCACTGCGCCGTCTGGCTGACCCAACCATGGGCCACAGGCCATGGTCACCTTCACAGGCGGTGGCGGCGTCGGGGGCAACGCCCGCGTCATCGCAGCTAGAAGCGTTGCGCAAGCTAGCAACGTTACACGGGTCTATGTCAAAAGGGTACCCTTGCATTTTGGGATCGCGTCGTGCAAGCGTGTCTAGTAGACTGTTGGTGTGAGCACGAAGAACCGTAAGATCCCCTTCAAGCCGTATGAGAATGAAATCAGTCAGCCAATGCTCCTGGTCACTCCACATCCAAACGTTGAAAGAAGGGGCTGTCCCGAATGCACCTTCGGGACAGCCCCCGCGCCCTGCTTCTATCCGTAGGCATCTCAGTCGTCGGCGCTCTCGCTCACCGCAGCGGCGGGAGCGAGCTCGGCCTTGCGGAAGTGGAACTCGCCGTCTTTGGCGTCGACGACGATGCGATCGTCCTCGCTGAAGCGGCCTTCGAGCATTTGCTCCGCCAGCGGGTTTTCCACGAACCGCTGGATCGCCCGGCGCAACGGACGGGCTCCGTAGTCGGGATCGTAGCCCTTCTCCACCAAAAGCTCCTTGGCGGCGTCCGTCAGTTCGACGAAGATGTTGCGCTCGGCCAGCTGCTTCGTGAACTGCTTCACCATGATCTCGACGACCTGCTTCATCTGCTCCTTGTTCAGAGCGTGGAACACGATCACTTCGTCGATGCGGTTCAAGAACTCCGGCCGGAAGGTGCGCTTGAGCTCCTCCATGACCGTCTCCTTCATCCGCTCGTACTGATCGCGCTCCTCGTCGTCGCCGACCCGGAAGCCGATCGCGCTCTCCCGCTGGATTTGGTGCGCACCGACGTTCGAGGTCATAATCAGCACGGTGTTGCGGAAGTCGACGGTTCGGCCCTTCGCGTCGGTCAGGCGGCCGTCCTCGAGCACCTGCAGCAAGATATTGAAGACGTCAGGGTGCGCCTTTTCGATCTCGTCCAGCAGGATGACCGAGTACGGACGGCGCCGCACCCGCTCGGTGAGCTGGCCGCCCTCGTCGTAACCCACGTAGCCCGGAGGAGCGCCGACGAGCCGCGACACCGTATGCCGCTCCATGTACTCCGACATGTCGATGCGGATCATGGCGTCCTCGTCGCCGAACAGGGCTTCCGCCAAGGCCCGTGCCAGCTCGGTCTTGCCTACGCCCGTCGGCCCCAGGAAGATGAACGAACCTACCGGCCGCTTCGGGTTCTTCAGGCCGGCATGGGCACGGCGCACGGCTTGGCTGACCTTTTCGATGGCCTCGTTTTGGCCGATGACCCGCCGGTGCAAGATCTCCTCCAGGTTCAGCAGCCGGTCGGCGTCCTCCTGAGCGAGCTTCGTGACGGGGATGCCCGTCCAGGCCGAGACGACCTCGCGGATGTCGTCTTCGGTTACCTGCATCTCGGTGCGGCCGCGGCTGCTCTTCCACTCCTCGCGCTTTTTCTCGAGTTCCTCTTGCAGCTTCTGCTCGAGGTCGCGCAAGTTGGCCGCCTTTTCGAATTCCTCGTTCTTGATGGCCGAGTCCTTCTCAAGCCGCGTCTCTTCGATCTTCTGCTCGAGCTCCTTCAGTTCAGGCGGTGCGACGAGGGCCTGGAGCCGCACCTTCGACGCCGCCTCGTCGATGAGGTCGATCGCTTTGTCGGGCAGGAAGCGGTCGGTCACGTAGCGGTCGGCCAGCTTCGCCGCGGCAACGAGCGATTCGTCGGTGATCTTCACCCGGTGGTGCGCCTCGTACCGATCGCGCAGACCCTCCAAAATCTTGATGGTCTCCTCCACGGTCGGCTCATCGACCATGATCGGCTGGAACCGGCGCTCCAACGCGGCGTCCTTCTCGACGTGCTTGCGGTACTCATCCAGCGTCGTCGCGCCGATGGCCTGCAGCTCGCCGCGGGCGAGGGCCGGCTTCAAAATGTTCGAGGCATCGATGGCGCCTTCGGCCGCGCCCGCGCCGATGATAGTGTGCATTTCGTCGATGAACAGGATCACGTCGCCTGAGCTCCGGATCTCGTCCATAACCTTCTTCAGGCGCTCCTCGAACTCACCGCGGAACTTCGAACCCGCGACCAAAGAGCCCAGGTCCAAGGTGACGACCCGCTTGTCGAGCAGCGTTTCGGGCACGTCGCCGTTGACGATCATCTGGGCCAGACCTTCCGCGATGGCGGTCTTGCCTACGCCCGGCTCACCGATAAGACACGGGTTGTTCTTCGTACGGCGCGACAGCACCTGGATAACCCGCTGGATTTCCTTTTCCCGGCCGATGACGGGGTCGAGCTTTCCCTCCTGGGCCAGCTCCGTAAGGTCACGGCCGAACTGGTCGAGGGTCGGCGTCTTGCGGCCGCGGGAAGTCCTGGCGCTCTGGGTACCCGAACCGCCCAGCAGATCGACGACGTGCCGGCGCACCTTGTCCAAGTCGGCGCCCAAATTGCGCAACACTTGAGCCGCTACGCCTTCCCCTTCCCGAATGAGGCCCAGCAAAATGTGTTCGGTGCCGATATAGGTGTGGCCGAGCTGCCGCGCCTCGTCGAAAGCCAGCTCGAGGACGCGCTTGGCCCGGGGGGTAAAGCCGATGTTTCCCTGGGATACCCCTTCGCCGCGGCCGATGACCTTTTCAACTTCGGCCCGCACCTTATCCAAACTGATACCTATCGCTTGCAGGGCCCGTGCCGCCACACCTTCTCCCTCGGCGGCCAGACCCAACAGAATGTGCTCGGTTCCTACGACGTTATGCCCCAGACGCCTTGCCTCTTCTTGGGATAGAACGACCACTTTTTGGGCTCGCTCCGTGAACCGTCCAAACATGGTCTTCACTCCTTCACACGCTATTTTTCTCAGCGCCGGACTCCTTCAGACGTTCCCGGATCAGGCTGGCCCGGAAGACGTCCCGTTCTGGGGCTTCCAGTTCGCGTCCCATAATGCGCTGCAAGTGTGCCGGTCGAATGGTAACCAACAGTTCCTGCAATATCCGTCCTTCCAGACCTTCCACAAGTCCTAAGTCGATTCCTAGGCGCACGTCGGAAAGGAGTTGCATAGCCTCCTGCGACGTCATGCTGCGTGCGTTGCTCAGGATGCCGTACGAGCGCCAGACCCGGTCTTCTAAGGGCCCGCGGTTTTTGCTCATGACGTACTCGCGCGCTTGCCGCTCCTGCTCGATGATCTGGCGTGTCACGTCGACCAAATTTTGCAGGATCTCCTCTTCCGTCCGCCCGAGGGTTACCTGGTTCGAAAACTGAAAGATGTTGCCCTGGGCTTCCGTTCCCTCGCCGTACAGTCCCCGCACCGCGAGGCCGAACTGCGAGACGATCTGGAGTACCCGCGGAATCTGCCGGGTCATGGCGAGGGCGGGCAAATGCACCATCAGGGAAGCACGCATCCCGGTGCCTACGTTCGTAGGACAGGCCGTCAGATACCCGCGTTCTTCGTTGAAGGCATAGGGCAGATGCGCGTCGTAGGCGTCGTCGACCTTGCTGCAAAGGGCCCATGCCTCGTGGGGCTGCATCCCGGGGAAGAGGGCCTGAATGCGCAGGTGGTCCTCTTCATTGACCATAATGCTGACGGCTTCATCGTCACGCAACACGACGGCCTTGTGCTTCACCTGCTCGGCGTGCTGCGGGCTGATGAGATGCTTCTCGATCAGAAGCTGCCGCTCGAGGATCGGCACTTCGCTAAGGCGCACGAATTCGTACCGATCGGCCGACTCCAACTGCTTCGTCGCCCGCTCTACCAGTTCCACGACCCGGCGCAAGCTCTCGTCGCTCGCCACCGCCGGGAAGGGAATGCCCGACAAGTTGCGGGCCAGCCGGACACGACTGCCGATGACGATGTCCGACTCGGGACCCGTGCCCTTCATCCACTCGCTCATGGTCTTACTAATGATGTCACGCAGCGACACTCCGCTCACCACCTTACACTCCGAGCTCCCGCTCCAGTCGCCGGATGGCGTCCCTGAGCTCGGCGGCTTTCTCGTACTCCTCCTTGGCCACGGCCTGCTGGAGGGCGGCCCGCATCTTCTCGAGCTCCCGTTGCTTGTAGACCGCGCTGTCGCGGCGGCCCACGGGCACCTTTCCAGTATGTACGGTGCTGCCGTGGATCCGCTTGACCAAGTGCTCCAGTTCGGCGTGGAACGTATCGTAGCACTCGTCGCACCCGAGGTGGCCCAGACGCCGGAAGTCGGCGAAGGTGAGACCGCAGTTCGGGCAACGGCTGGGCGCTTTGACTGCCTGGGCGGTCTTCAGTCCCTTGCCCGGTTCAAACAGCCCGGCCAAGAGATTGTGGAACGTGACCGTGGGCTCGACCATGAAGCTGAGCTGTCCTTGAGCCTGAGCACATTCGTGGCACAGGTGTCGCTCCGACTTAACCCCGTTGATCACCTTACTGATATGCACCGTGGCCGGGCGCTTCCCACACTCTTCACACAACACGGGGGGTCCCTCCCTTCCTAGGCCATGACGACGAGCAGCATACTTCTAAGCAACATAGCCCGCACGTAAGGTCGCCACGCGGGATCGACCGAGTTCAGCTCCCGGCGGATCGCTGCCCGGATCAATGTCGCCCGGCGCTGATCGATGGAACCCGCCTCGGCTAGCTTGGTGAGCAGACTGTCGGCTCGCTCCTCGTCGATTTCTCTGCCAATCTGCCGGTACAAAGATGAAGCCAGGTCGATGCTGCGGCGCAGCTCCAGCGAGGTGATGCGAATGTACCCGCCTCCGCCGCGGCGGCTTTCCACGATATAACCTTTCTCGGGCGTGAAGCGAGTCTCAAGGACGTAATTTATTTGCGACGGCACGCACTGAAAGGATTCGGCAAGATCACAGCGACGGATCTCGATTTGGCCTTCCCGGTCGCTTTCGATCAGTCGCTTCAAGTATGCCTCAATCCGACCTGCCAATGTACTCATTCTCATCCCCCTGGAAAATCCTGACCTTCTTTGACCTACGCCCATTATATACCTGACCCGACTTGGATGCAAGGGGCACCGGCCGGACATTTGACGTTTTTTGACCAAACTGGCGAGAACGGGCCGCGAAAGCAGGGCTGACCGGCAAGGAGGCCGAGATTGGCGGCCGCTGCGGTGTACTCGCCCGTCAATCTCGGGCCGGTACCGGCCAGCCTTCCGGCGACGCCCGTGCAAGCGCATACACCCGTATGCGGCCGGAAATGCTGATTCAGAGGTGATGGAAGATGCAAACCGGTTATTGGGTAGCGATTGTCGGGCTTCTCGTCAGCCTCCTGGGCTGGAGCATGCTCGATTCGCGGCTCGGTGCGGGCATTCTCGGCTTTGGCCTCGCCCACATCGTGCTGGGCCTGCTGGACGCGGCATTGGCGCGGCGCAGCGTGATGCAAGGGGATTGAGAAAGCCCCACCGGAAACCGCGGCTGCCCGAAGCGGGGGATGCCTGCGCCGCGAACGTCGCCGCGGTGCCTGGGAAACGAAAGGCCTCCAACAAACCAGCCCCACCGGAAACCGGCTTCCGCTGGGGCTTTTTTCCTTGCGGTACGGTTCTCGCCGACGGCGGGCACCCGCCCCAAGCGCCTATGCACCCAACACGTCGGCCAGGGCACCCACGGCTCGGTCGATGTCCTCCTCGGTATTGAAGGCATGCACCGAAAAGCGCAAGAGCCTCGGCTTCGGAATGGAGCGGACGACTACCCGGTGCCGTTCCCAAAGGGCGCGGACCACGGGCTCCGGATCGACACCGGCCAGCTCCACGCTCACGAGGCCCGAACGATCGACCGCCGGGTCTTTCCCCCACGGCCGCACTCCGGGCACATCCTGCAGCCGGCCGATGAGATGGTCCGTCAGCTCGGCGATGCGCGCCGCCACGCGTTCCATGCCGATATCCGTCAAAGCCTCCGCCGCCTCGGCCAGCGCGGCGAACGCCGGCACCCTGTGGCCTGCCACCTCATACCGCCGGGCGTCGCCGTGAAATTGTATCCGCCCGCCCTGCAGCGCCTCCATGCGAAGGGACGCCCAGCCTACGTACGAAGGCACGAGCAGATCCTGCACGTCCCGGCGGACGTATAAGGCTCCCGTGCCGTCCGGTCCGAGGAGCCACTTTTGTCCCGGCAGGGCGTAGGCGTGCACTCCCAGCTCGTGCAAGTTGACGGGCATCGCCCCGGCGCTCTGGGCCCCGTCGACCGCGAGCAGAAAGCCACGGGCCTCGGCCTCGCGAGCCATCTCGGCCACGGGCAGGACGGCCCCCGACACGTACGATACGTGGCTGAGCAGCACGAGCCGGGTCTTCGGCGTCACGTGGTCCAGGACGCGCTGCACGTCGAGCCGGCCGCCCTCCGTAGCTACTTCGACCATCCGGATTCCTTTCAAGCGTTCCAGGTGCAGCCACGGTGCGACGCCGGAAATGTGCTCCACGTCGCTGATGATGACCTCGTCGCCCTCCCGCCAGTCGATGCCACACGCGATGCGGTTGATCGCGGCGCTCGTGCTCTCAACCAGGGCGATTTCCTCGTGGCTGCAGCCCAAAAGCGCGGCCAAGGCCCGGCGTGCCCCGGCCAACAGCCCTGCCGCGTGGGCCAGCGCCGTGGCCGACATCGGACCGTGCTCGTCGTTCAGGGCGTGGATCGCGCGGATTTCCGCTTCGACGACGCGGCGGGGCGACGGCCCGGATCCGCCCCAGTTCAAATAGGTGACGTTTTTCAAAGCAGCCATCTCGTCGCGCAGCATCAAGAAGTCGTGCACGGTCGACACCTCCAAGCAAAGGAAAGGTCGCATCCCGGGGGAAGGCCGGCCAGCCCCGCGGCCTTCGGTGCACCTATCTTCCCCGCACCGTGCGCCATCCCTTCTTCCTTGCATCGTTCGGCGGCACGTGTGCGGCCTGGCGTCCCCTAGCGCGGCCGTTCTACCGCTCCCGGTCGCTCAGTATGATGGCGACGAGGGGGTGAGGTCGGGCGTGCTCAATGCGATATGGGCCGGCATGATCATCGTAGGCATCTGTTTCGCCATGGTGCACCCGGAACGCGGCATGGAACATATCACCCACGCCGTCTTCCGGGCCTCGGAACAGGCGGTGGCGGTCGCCTTGGGTTTGATCGGACTCCTCGCCTTCTGGTCGGGGATCATGCGCGTCGCGGAGGAAGCCGGGTTCACGCGCCTGATCGCCCGGCTGCTCGCCCCCTTGGTACGGCGCCTTTTCCCCTCCGTTCCGCCAGACCATCCCGCCATGGGCTCGATGTTGATGGCACTCAGCGCGAACATGCTCGGACTGGGCAACGCCGCTACCCCCCTCGGACTGCGGGCCATGCGGGATTTGCGTGACCTCGACCCCCACGGCGACGAAGCGACCGATGCCATGTGCACGTTTCTCGCGCTGAGCACCGCGGGAGTGACGATCATACCGAGCACCGTGATTGCCTTGCGGGCCGCTCAAGGTTCCTCGGACCCCACGGCCATCGTCGGGCCGACGCTCGTCGCAACGATGCTCAGCACCGTCATCGCCGTGGTGCTCGACCGCCTGTACCGCGGGGGGCGCCGCTGACGTGTTGGTGCAAGCCGTTGCCTTCCTTTCGCGGCTCGCCATCCCCCTGCTCCTGCTCCTTCTCATGGCCGCCGGCGTCCGCAAGCGGCTTCGCCTGTACGAGCTCTTCGTCGAAGGGGCAAAAGAAGGCTTCGATACCGCCGTGCAGATCCTGCCCTACCTGTTGGCCATGTTCGTGGCCTTAGGGATCTTGCGGGAATCGGGCGCCTTCGACGCTGTCCTCGGTCTAGTGGGGCCCTTGACGGAGGCGATCGGCGTTCCACGGGAAGTACTTCCGCTCGCCCTGCTGCGCCCGCTTTCGGGCTCGGGAGCCTTGGGCGCCATGAGCGAGCTTTTCGCCAGCCACGGCCCCGACTCCCAAATAGGGCTGATGGCCTCCGTCATCCAGGGGAGCACCGAGACGACGTTCTACGTGCTCACCGTGTACTTCGGTTCCGTGGGCGTCAAAAAGGTGCGTCACGCCCTTGCCGTCGGCGTCTGGGCGGACGTCTTCGCTTTCTTGCTCGCCGTGTACGCGGTGCAGTTGATGTTCTGACGCGCCACGGAGTTCCGCTGCCGTATTCCCTAATCCCGGCGGTCGCCAAGTGACCTTCATCATGGTATAATTGTCCCAGCATGTGAAGGGCTTTCCCACCGTCTGTACGCAGGCGGACCGGGAAAGCGCGCGTCCTAAGGAGTTGACTTTGGTGAGCCGCGTCTCGCACTCGCCGGCTAAGCGCTTGTTCACGGTCGCCATCCTCTTCACGATGGCGGCGCTGGCCGTGGCGTACATCTTCTTGCGCCAGCCTACGGGTGCCGTGGCGGAGATCGGCAAACCCGCGCCCGACTTCACCTTAGGAATCCTCGGCGGGGATTATTTGTCTTTAAGCGAGCTGCGGGGCCAGGTCGTCATGCTCAACTTCTGGGCTACCTGGTGTGAGCCGTGCCGCGACGAGATGCCCGCCATGCAAACCGTTTACGAGAGATACCGCGACGAAGGTTTTGAAATCGTGGGGATCAACTTGCAAGAGACCGAGGTCACGGTGCGGGGCTTCGTCAACCAGCTGGGCATCACGTTCCCGATCGTCTACGACCTGACCGGCGAAGTCTACGATGCCTACCTCGTCCGGCCGATGCCGACTTCATATTTCCTCGATCGCGACGGCATCGTCCGCTTTCTGTTTATCGGGCCCATGACGGAGCAAGAAATTGAACAGCGGGTCCGGTTGCTGCTCTACGGAACGGGAGAACCGGCATGACGGTACACGGTAAGGTCCAGCCCAACGTACGGCCAAAAGCGCAAGCCAAAGCTCCGGTTTCCTTCTACGACCGCTTCTGGCGCTTCTTCGCCTCGGTGCGGCTTGCCATCGTGCTCATTTTCCTCATCGCCGCGGCCGCGGTGCTGGGCAGCCTCATCCAGCAGGAAGGCGCTTACCCGTCCAGCCTGCCGCCGGAAATCTACTACCCGATGGAGTACGGCACCTACGGCGAGATCATGTACAAGCTCGGCTTCACGCGCATGTACTCGTCGTGGTGGTTCCTGCTCCTGCTCGTCCTCTTCGGCGTCAACCTCATCGTCTGCAGCATCGACCGCTTCGTCCCGCTTATCAAGGCACTGCGCAATCCGAAGGTCGCCCGCTCGCGCCGGTTCATCGCATCGCGGCAGGTGTATACCCAACTGCGGACGGCACGGCCTCCCGAGGAAGCCTTGGACCTCATCCTCGCCCGGTTCCGCAAAGAAGGCTACAAGGTTTACCGCGACGGCGTGCACGGCTACGCGGACAAAGGGCGCTGGGGCAGGTACGGGCCGTACATCACCCACATCGGCCTGTTGCTGCTCCTCGTGGCTACATTGGGCATGGCTGTGCCGGGCTGGTACCACGACGAGTTTTTCTGGGTGGCAGAAGGCGAGACGGTGCGCGTGCCCCATACCGACTTCGTGGTGCGCAACGACGGCTTCCACGTGGAATTTTACGACGACGGCCGCCCCCGCCTTTTCCAGACGGACGCGGTGATCATCGACGAAGGCGAGGAACGGTTAGCCAAGCCCATCCGGGTAAACGAGCCCCTGGTGTACAAGCGCGTCAATCTGCTCCAGGCCAGCTACGAATTTCTGCTCGGCGAAACCTCCTTTGAACTGCTGCGCACCGTGCCGGGGCAAGACGAGCCGGTGTCGTTGGGCCTTCTTACAATCGACATGCAAAACCCCGCGCCGGAATACATCGTGAGCGACGACACCAAGGTCACTGTAGTCCATTACCTTCCCGACTTCGCCATGGATCCGAACCTCGGACCTATATCGAAGTCGCCCGATCCGCTGAATCCCGTGTTTATCTTGCAAATCGAGCACGGGGACGAGCCGGCCGAGCCCGCCATCTTGTTCTTGCTCCAGCCGGATTTCGCACTGCCGGGCCTCGACTCGCCCTACACTTTCCGGCTGGCCGGCCTCGAGATCGTGGCGCGCAGCGGCCTCATCTCCCATAAGAACCTGGCCCTGCCGTACATCTACACGGGGCTCGTCATCACGGTCTTCGGCGTCTTCCTCAGCTTCTATTTGTACCACCGGCGCGTGTGGATCCGGTGCGAGGACGGGCTCATCGACATCGGCGCGATCAGCAACAAACACGCGTTTAGCTTGGAAAGGGAACTCCATCGCCTGGTCGAGGCCGTCAAGCAAGATCTCGGCGCCGAGCAGCCCGTGCCGCTGCGCCGTCAGCCCAAGGCGGCCGCCGCTGCCACCGCCGATTCCTAGGAAGGATGATCGAGAGTGCTGGAACTGAGTCGTACGCTCTTTCTCGTCAGTTTCGCCGCCTACTTGCTCGGGAGCGTCGCCTATATCAGCGGCGTCGTGGGGGTCCGCATGGCAGCCCGGGTGAAAAGCGCCTCCCTCGCCCCGGGACCGGGCACCGTCGCGCTGCCCGCCGAGCGCAAAACGATGGACCGCTGGCC
>JAAYLA010000153.1 GCA_012522135.1 Bacillota bacterium
GATCATCGCCGACGCGAGCCGCGATGCGTACGACCACGAAACAGAACGGAAAGCCTTCTACACGGCCTGCACGCGCGCCTTGCACTACTTGACGCTCTTCACCGCAGGCGAGGCGTCGCGGTTCCTCCCGCCTCCCGAATCGGGATTGTACGAGCGGATCGGCTGAGCACCCGGACGTGGAAATGCCCGGGCGCGCGCCGGGTCCGCCCCTTAGCTCCACGGCCGCGGACCGCGGTCCGGCGTGGCGCCCTTCCCGCGTCGCACGTGGCGCTATACGCCCTGAACCAGCTGGACCAAATCGCCGTCGTCCACTAGGCCACGGGCGTCGGCGAGCTCGAGGAAGCGCTCATACAAGGTATCGAGCCGGTCGGCCTGCACGTCGTAGCCGAGCTGCTGTAGGCGTGCCCGCAGGGCATGGCGTCCGGAGCGGCTGGTGAGTACGATCTTGCTCCGTCCCATCCCGATGGTTTCGGGTCGCATGATCTCGTAGGTGTCGGGCTTTTTCAGCACGCCGTCTTGGTGGATGCCCGAGGCGTGGGAGTATGCGTTGGCGCCTACAACGGGCTTGTAGTTCGGCACCGGGACGCCCGTGCGTTCAGCCACCAGCCGGCTCGTGGTACCGATCTCCCGCGTGTTGACGTCGAGCCGCACGTCGTAGGCGCCACGGTGCGCGTAAACGGCCATGATGACTTCCTCCAAAGCTGCATTGCCCGCCCGTTCGCCGATGCCGTTGATAGTTCCTTCGACTTGCGTCGCACCGGCCCGGATGCCTGCCAGCGTGTTGGCGGTTGCCATCCCTAAGTCATTATGGCAGTGGACGCTGATCGTCACGCGGTCGAGCTCCGGGACCTCTTGCCGCAGACGCAGGATCATCTCCTCGAACTGCCACGGCGTGGCGTACCCGACGGTGTCGGGGATGTTGATGACGGTGGCCCCGGCTTTGATCACCGCCGAGACGACGCGCTTGAGAAACTCGAGGTCGCTGCGGGTGGCGTCTTCGGCGTAGAACTCGACGTCGCTCACGTACCGCTTGGCGTACGATACCGCATCGACCGCCATTTCCAGCACTTGATCGGGACTTTTGCGGAGTTTGTACTGCATATGGATGGGCGACGTCGCGATGCCCGTGTGGATGCGCGGACTTTCGGCGCGTTTCAGCGCCTCCCAAGCCTTGTCGATGTCCGTCCGCACCGCCCTCGTGAGACCGCACACGACGACTCCTCTTACGTCGGCGGCGATGGCCTGCACGGCCTGCATGTCGCCCGGGGAAGAGGCGGGAAAGCCGGCCTCGATGACGTCGACGCCCAAACGCACGAGCTGCCTCGCAATCTCCAGCTTCACTTCCGGCCTGAGCGTGCCCGGCAGGGACTGCTCTCCGTCTCGCAAGGTAGTGTCGAACACGTGCAGCTTACGCATGGGTACGTGCACTCCTTTCCGTCGGACTTCTCGTGGTAATAAAAAACCTTCCGTCTCCCTTTGAGACGGAAGGTCAAACCTCCGCGGTACCACTCAAATTGGTGCAGGCGCATCGAGCGAACGATGGTGCACCCACTCAGCCCGGTGCGGGAACGCCGAACGGCCGAGGTGCGACACACCGCGTTCCGACACCGTCCTCCTTGTAACGGCGGAGGCTCCGTCCCCCTCTACTCTTCCGCGGCAGTCCCGGTACACCGGTGAACATGCGACA
Organism: Bacillota bacterium; assembly: GCA_012522135.1. GTDB lineage: Bacteria > Bacillota > Limnochordia > DTU080 > JAAYLA01 > JAAYLA01. The sequence goes on from JAAYLA010000153.1 coordinate 1,688, forward strand.
CGGAATTTCGGGAGGCAGCTCGAAGGGGAGTTCAGGTGCGCCGTGGGTACTGCCTTGCACCGGCCGGCAGCTCTCTGGACCGCGTGACGCGCCCTACTGATCCTTCTCATCGCCCGTGTGTGCTCTGTGAGACTGTTAATCAGCAGTGTAACCATCAGCGCGGATTTTGTCAACGCCGATTTTCTCCCGATTTGCAGTGGCCGTCCTCCTGTAGTCGGAGCGCCGGATTGCCGCCACAACTTTCGAGGCTAGGGTATACGAGACGGCACGCACCGGACTTCCTCCAAAGGTCCTATTTTCGCGCGGTGGTCAATAGGACTTCCTGATTATGCGAGCGAATCTAAGGAACTTTCCCCACCTCGTTTAGCTGGCCGGATGACAAAAATCGAGACGGAATTCGTCTCGGGATGTGACCCAAGTTCAGCATGGGGACGGGCTGAGACCTAGGGACAGTGGGTCTTTTGGGTGTAATTTCCCACAGCGCAGACGATCCGGAGGCGTTCTAGAGTATATGCAGAGTTTCGACAAAAATGTCTGTCAGTTCATGTTATATTGGGGCCGAATCTAAGGGGGGTTGGAGGTTGTGCCAGTCACAATGAGATCAGGGGAGCAGATGTCTCTAGCGTGCCTCGCCGAGAAATTGGAAGAGTGCCGGCGAAGATTGCACTGTGCCTTGGACGCGGCGGGCGGAAACCAGTTAGATCCTACAGTTCAGCAAGTTTCCGCCGAGTTCGACCGGGTAATGAACGCTTACATGCGCCGGCAGCGGGAGATGGGCCGAGGCTGATGCGGGCGCGGCGAGTCGCACGGCACACGGGAGGCGCCATCCGCCGGTCTTCGCTTTTTAGGGTCATTATACCCGTCCGATGCAGGAGATTTGTCCGGCGGATGGAATATTCCACACTACGAGTTGAGACGAGACGAGCCGAGACGAGCTGAGCCCAGATCGATCCGGGGGTACGTCCTATTTGCGGCCTCCTCCCGGCATGGGCCGGCCTTGGCTCACGAAGGAGGAGAACCCGTGAAAGACATATTGCAGCGCCTCACCCAACGGCAGGACCTCACACCGGAACAAGCCTACGACGTTATTCGCGCCATTCACGCAGGTGAAGTGAGCGACGTCCAGATCGCCGGCTTTCTGGTTTCGCTGCTCATGAAAGGGCCCACGGTCACCGAAATCGCGGCGATCGCCCGGGCGATGCGCGACCATTGTGACCGCATCATGCCCCGTGTCGCAGGACCGCTTATCGATACGTGCGGCACCGGCGGTGGTCTGAGCACGTTTAATATCTCCACCGGCGTCGCGATTGTGGCGGCCGGTGCCGGCATTGCTGTTGCGAAGCACGGCAGCCGCTCGATCTCCAGCAAGTCGGGGAGCGCGGATGTTCTCGAGGCATTGGGCGTCGAGATTAATCTCGGGCCGCGCGAGGTTGAGCGGCTCATCTCGGATGTCGGCATCGGCTTCATGTACGCGCCGCTGTTCCACCCGGTCATGCACAGGGTGCTCCCGCCCGAGCAAGCCTTGGGAATCAAGACGATTTTCTACACGATCATTGGTCCGCTGATCAATCCGGCCGGAGTGAAACGGCATATCCTTGGCGTGTACCGTCCGGAACTCGTCGACGTGGTCGCACAGGTCGCGGCCCGGCTCGACTACGACCACACCTTGATCGTCCACGGACTGGACGGGCTCGACGAGATCTCCCTGCTCGGTCCAACGCGCATCGCCGAGGTGAAAGGTCGCGAAATCCGCACGTTTGAAGTGACGCCTGAAGACTTCGGGCTTCCCCGGGCCCGACTAGAGGACATCGCCACCGGCGAACCCGCCGTGAACGCACGCATCTTGCTCGATATCTTCCACGGGCGCGATCGCGGGCACCGGCGAAATGCGGTGGTATTGAACGCGGCGGGCGCCTTGGTCGTAAGCGGTCTGGCGAGGGATTTGCACGAGGTCGTGCGCTTGGCTGAGCAGGTGATCGACGACGGCAGGGCCGCACGCAAGCTGGACGAACTGATCGCCGCGTCGCGGGCGCTGCGCCGGGCATCGTAACGGCCGCAGCCGGGACGCACGATCCAACGGAATGATGGGGCATCGGGCGCTCTGGATCGGACCGGGGCGTCCGCGTGCCCGCGCGCTTTGAGGTGAGCGTTATGACCGAGGCGGCAGGGAGCCGTCCTACCTTTTCCGCGGCAGTGCGCAGGGCAAGAGCCGACGGACGGGTAGCGGTAATTCCCGATATCAAGGTGCGTTCGCCTAAGGAGGGGGAACTTCTGCGCGGCCGCGATCCGGTCGATCTGGCGGTGCGCTTCGAGGCGGGCGGGGCTCCTGCCCTTTCCGTCGTCACCGCGACCGGAGCGTTCGGAGGATCCCTCGACCTTTTGGCTCGTGTGGCGGAAAGTGTGAGAGTGCCCGTCCTGCGCAAAGATTTCATCCGGGATCTGCGGGACGTCGAGGCGACCGCTAAAGCCGGGGCATCTGCGGTTCTCCTTATCGCGGCGCACTTGACCTCGACCCGGCTCGCTGCGCTGCACGAAGGGGCCCAAGCGCTTGGGCTCGAGACGTTGATCGAGGTCCACACCGAAGCCGAACTGATGAAGGTGCTCGATCTGGGCCTGCGGCTCGACGCGCTGGGGATAAACAACCGCGACATCACGCGCCTCGAGACGGATGCGGGGACAGTGGCCAACACCGAGCGGTTGGCCGCCCTCGTGCCCCCGGGCACTCTGCTCGTCAGCGAGAGCGGCATCGGGTCCGTGGACGATGTGCGGCGGGCGGTGCAGGCCGGGGCAACCGCCGTGCTCGTCGGCACCGCGCTGCTGCTTGCGGCGGATCCCGTCGAAGCGTTCCATTCGTTTCAATGGGCGTTACAGAAGGTGTGACAAGGAAGGCAAATGTTCGTCAAGATGTGCGGCATGATGCGCCGCGAAGACCTGGCCATGTGCGGAGAGCTCGGTATCGACGCGGCGGGCATCGTTGTCGAGTATCCGAGCCCGGTGCCTTGGAATGTGGATCGGGTCGCCGGGAGGCGACTCGTAGCGGAGGCGCCGGAGGGGCTGCAGGTAGTAATGGTCACGTCGGGCGCGCCGCGTGACATCGCAGAGCTGGCATCGTACGTTCAGCCCCATATGGTGCAAGTGCACGGCGAAGAAAGCCTAACGGACGTGGCCGAGATCGTCGAGCGGCTGCGGCCGCTCGGGATCGGGGTTTTCCGCGCGCTGCGCATCGTTCCCGAGACAAAGCAGGCTGCGGGAGAGATCACCGATCCCCGGGACGCGGCGCGGGCTCTCGCGGCTACGGGCGTGAAGGGCATCGTCGTGGACTCGAAAGTGCCCCGGCGGCCGGGCGGGACGGGGGTAGCCGTCGACGTCGAAACCATCGCCGACATCGTGCGGGCCGTCGACGTGCCCATCGTGGCCGCGGGCGGCCTGAACGCGGGAAACGTCGGCGAGGTGATCAGGCGCGCACAGCCGTGGGGCGTGGACGTCCTTACGGGCGTCGAAGCTGCGCCGGGCGAGAAAGACGTGCGTCGCATGCAGGAGTTCGTCGCCGCCGTGCGTGCGGCGGCGGGTTGATTCGGGATGAAGAAGAGGTATCCCAAGGGCGCGGATACCTCTCTGTCTTCTGTTGCGACCCGGCTCAGTGCGTCAGAGGCGTGGCGGTCAGTACGACGCCGTCTTGCAGCCGGACGGGCGTCAGATCGCTCAGGTAATACACTTCACGATCGCAATGGTCCCACTTCGGGTTGTCGAAGTAGACCGTCACCACGGTCTTGCCGTACCAATCGTTGAAGTTCTCGATCAATCCGACGCAGGCCTCGCTCCGGTTGCACGCATTGCAGAGCACTTTGTCGCCTGGGCGTACCTTCATTAGACGTCCCTCCTCGGGCAACCCTGCTACGTCTAGCATACCGGATGTCCAGCGCACCGATGCAGTGAAGGATGTCATAAGAATGAGCAAAAGCCCCGGCGGCGCCGGGGCTTTCAAGCGGTCGGTTTCTTTTGCCTTTACTGCGCCTCGAGCTCGCGGATTGCCTGGAGCAGGCCTTTGTAGAGCGAGGCGAACTTGACCTCTTCGACGTGGCCTTCCGGATTGTTCCACGTGGCGCTCACGATGTATGTCGCACCGGTCTCGCCCACGAGCAGCGTCGTGAAATTGAGCACGCCCGGCATCGCTCCGCCCTTGAACGCGACGTATTGCCAGTCGTCGGGCGAGGCGAGGCCAGGGTTGATCGACATGAGGGGCAAGTCGTGCACGTAGAAGATCAGGTTGGCCAGCTCGAACGTGGAAAAGTGCCATTCGACGTCCATCGCCTTAGGCGGCTCCGTAAAGACGCC
>JAAYLA010000154.1 GCA_012522135.1 Bacillota bacterium
TGACCGACGTCCTTCCTTATGTGGGTTACGGCGAGATGAGGCGGGAATTGGGCGGCCTGCCGCGCCTTGAATGGTACGACTGGTTCTTCGATACGTTCCTGTTCCTCTCGCTGCGCACCCCCGACGGCCAGCGCGATTACGGCGTCGGCCACGGTGTCACCTGGGCCGATTGGCTCGCGTTTCTGGACCAAGTATTTACCCCCGGCTACTACATCGACGCATTCGACGAGGCCGTGCAGCGCATCGGCCGGGAACTTGACGACAGCGACTACCGGGCCAAAGTGATCCTGATGATTCCGTACCCGCACCCGTCCCAGACGAACTTCGGCGATCCACAGGGCACCGGCCGGACCGTTCGCTTCGCTCCGGAGGAGCAGGGAGACCAGGCTGCCCTCGACTCCCGTGCCAAGGCCATCACGGCGTACATTGACGAAGCGCTGCGCCGCTGGGAGGAGCACGGTTTCGCACGGCTCGATCTCATCGGCTTTTACTGGTTGGCCGAGTCGCTGTCTTCTCCGGGCGATGCCGAGCTAATCCAACGGACCGCGGCCTATGTGCATGAGCTCGGGTACAAGCTGTTTTGGATCCCCCATTTTTCGGCGCAAGGCGTCGAGCAGTGGCAGGAGCTGGGCTTTGACGTCGTCATCCTGCAGCCAAATTACATGTTCAACGACCGGCTGGCGCGCAACCGGCTCCTCGATGCGGCCCGGCGGGCGTACGCACACGGCCTGGGCGTGGAGATTGAAGCCGACGGCACGGTGCTCACCTCGGCCGCCGGACGGGAGCGGTACCTGGACTACCTGTGGGCCGGCCTTAAGTACGGTTACATGGACGGCGCCATTCATGCTTATTATCAAGAAGTGAACCTGCTCGGACGGGCGTACCTTGCGACGGACCCGGATGTTCGGGCCTTGTATGATGCTACGTATCTTTTCGTCAAGGGGCGGCTCGCGGAGAAGGCGGTGGAATAGCGTCCGGGGTCATGGGCCCGGGCTAGTCGGACGAAGCGGGCGGCTTCACGGGGAAGAGGCGCCACGGGTTGCCGCGCACTTGCCGGTCGCAGCGCAGCACCATTTCGTAGCCGTCTTCGGTGAGCACCCGGAACGAATGGGATTTGACGTACGTTGCGTCGCTGTGGCGGGCACGGAGCTGCTTGCTTCTGTCTAGGACGGCCTTGACCCGAACCTCGCGGCCACGCCAGAAAAAGCGCATGGGACAGCCGGGCGCGCCGCTGCTCAGATCCATAGGTTTGATCGAGCGGACGTCTACTTCAATAGGCTCGGAGACGAACTTTTCTCGCGGCACGGTAGATGGCTCCCTTCTCATGGAGTAGGGTAGGGTGGGGGCGCCCCATCTATCGTGTGGTGCAGCGGACTGGAGCGGACGGTGGGGTGCAGAAAGTGAAAGGGGCTCCCTCGGCGCGGGATAAGGGGTTCTGGCTCCGGCATCTGGATTCCTTTGGAGTAAGCGGCACGCCCATGGCGTCAGGTTAGGTGGCGCCCGTTTTTGGGCACAGTTGCTCGCCTGCTCACCTGCCTGGAAGACGCTGCAAAGCTGCGGGAACGTTCGCCTTCAGCCTGCGTCATGCCGTAGAAGCCTGCCTGGACCAACGGGCGCTCGAAGGGGAGAAATTCAATAGCATACCGGGATCCAACCAGGACCTCCAGCGCCGCCGTCGAATCCAGCCGCAGGGGAGGGAGCCCGATGGCTGCAAACGCGTCCAACCGACCCATCATCACCGGATCCTGGCTCGACTTTCACCATCCTAACTTCCGGGAAGGCGACTACTGGAACGACACGACTCGCCGTTTCAGCGCCCAGGACTGGGACAGGAAAGTGGCGGAAATGGCCGGGCTCGGCATGGACACCCTGGTTCTCCTTTCCGTGGCGCTGCGGGGGGCGTCGTTCTATCCGTCCCGTCATTTCGCCCGCCGGTGGGATCTGCTCTGTGAAGATCCCGTCGAGGCTGTGCTCGCTGCCGCCGATCGCCATGGCATGAAAGTGTTCGTCGGTGTCGGCTACTTTGCGCACCATACCGGCGATCACGTGGGGGACGCCGAGGACAAGCGACTGCGTGCCGTCATTCCCCAGGAATTGGTCGAACGCTACGGCCACCACTCGTCCTTCCACGGCTGGTACTTGCCCGTCGAAGCGGGGATCCAGGGCCACTTTCCCGCCGCGTTCCTCGACTACGCCAACGAACTGTGCGGATCCTGCCGCGCAGCCGACGCAGAGAAGCCCATTCTGATCGCTCCTTACGGCACCCGTACCGTTGTCCCCGATGCATGCTTTATTGACCAGCTCCGGTCCCTCGACGTCGACTACGTCGCATACCAGTGTGAGGTGGGCGTGCGCAAGACGCGGGTGGAGGAGCTAGACGGAATTTTTTCTCGGCTGAAGGCTGTGCACGAACAAGCCGGCGTTCCCCTTTGGGCCGACGTCGAGATCTTCACATTCGAAGGCGAAACGTACAAAAGTCCGCTGCTGCCGGCGCCCTTCGAGCGGGTCCAAAGGCAGCTAGAAGCCATCGCACCGCACGTGGAGAAGCTCCTGTGCTACCAGTTCCTCGGCATGATGAATCCGCCGAACAGCCCGGTGTTTGCCGGACATCCGTCGTCGGCAGAGCTGTATACGAGGTACAGGCAGTGGGCGCTGTCATGGGCTTGAGCGAGCGCAAAGGAGTCCATGACCACACATTACACCATACCTGAAACCACCCCGGAGAGGACGTGGCGACCAGTGCAGCAGCAAGATTCAAGTTCCCGCGGGATTCGGCTGCGGGTCATGGAATGGAACATCTGGCAAGGCGGACGAGAAGCGGGCGGCGAGCGGAACGTCGACCAGCTCATCGAGTTCATCCGCCAGCAGCACGTCGATATCCTCTTCATGCTGGAAACTTACGGCTCCGGCGACAAGATCCTCGCGGGGCTCAACGCAGGGCGGCCCGAGGACGATCGCTTTTCGGGAATCCGCATCACGCACCGCCCTGAGCCCAATCGCGACAACCTGTGGATTTTCACCCGTTTTCCCGTAGTCAAAGAGCATCCACGGATAAACGAACAAGCCTTGAGCAGCTTCAACTTCGGCGGCGTTAAGATAAAGCTTCCGACTGGCCGGAAAGTGCATCTGTTTAACACGTGGCTGTGGCATGAAGGCCCGGCCTGGGGCAGAACCCATCAGACCGTGGGGGAAATCTTACAAGGAAAAAAGCGCACTTTCACGGAGGCGGAGATCTTGGCCACGGACTTGGAGCGGCGTTTCGAGATGGCGAAAATCATTCTCGACGACCGCCTGCCTCGCTATGTGCAAGACGACGACGCCATCATCCTCGCCGGCGACTTAAATACGCTGCCGTATCTAGACTGGATCCCCGAGTTCGCCGGCGCCCCCGGACACGCAGGCCTCGTGCTGCCGTGGCCCGTGACCCAGCTCTTTTACGAAGCCGGTTTCGTCGATACCTACCGCACCGCGCGTCCCGACGCCGGCCGGTTTCCGGGCAGCACCTGGAGCCCCCTTTACGGCTACGGCCACGCTCCGGGCCGCATTGACTACATTTTTGTGCGGGGCGATCGCATCAGGGTGCTCGATTCGTTTCCCCTGGATAAGCGCTTGCCGGGTCACGAACATCCGAAGTTTCCGTTTTACTCCGACCACGCAGCCGTCGTGAGCGATTTGCTGTTTGAGTAAATGCGCGTGTACCGGCGTCACGAACGTGCCGTCGGGTAGCGCACAGAACGAGGCGACCGTCGCTTGCGGTTTTCCAGAATATGTGTCTCCATTTCGAGACACTCTTTCTCAGAAACGAGACACATATTCTGGAAAACGTCTCTGCCCAATGCAAAACACCAGCTACAGGCCTTGACCTCGCGTCCGTGCGTGCCGGCGAGTCCGTGGAGAATAGGGCGGCCGACTTCACGGTCCGACCGCCTCCGGCACCGAACGCCCAGGTACCCGGCTTGAGATCGACAATCATATGTTCTGTAAATCGCCGTTTCCAGAAAATGTGTCTCAAAATCGAGACGACCTGTTTCAATATAGAGACACATATTTTTCCATCCAGGCAGGGCGGGGTACAGGTGCACTCAGACATTCAGGTTGATGATCCGGGTGTGGAGCGAACGGAAGAGCAACTCGTTATTTGATCCCCTGGTTTGTGGAACACGAGGTTGCGGAAAGGGCTTCAGGCAGGTGATCCCGTTGAGATCCACTACGCCCTCACTGCAGACCTCGCCGCAACAAACACGTTGCCTGCGGATGTAACAGGACGTGTCACGCATGCGGTCTCTGAAGCAGCCCCCTGAGACGCTGCGGTCTCAGAGGGCTAACGTCGTTACTGCTGAGCTTGCTTGGCGTAGTACTCTTGCAGGATGGCGGTGCCCCGACGAGCAATGTCGTCGAGAATGGGCTTGGCAGGCTGGTTGTCACGCAGGATGGGGGTGGCTGCGCTGAACAAACTTTGGATCAGGGCGAACTCGGGCACTGACGTCTCAGGATATCCGTGTACAAGTTGCTCGTAGCTCACCCAAAACTCCGGCCAGCGAGCAAAGGCCTCCTGCAGATAGACCGAGCAGCCCGGCGGCGATGCAGGCCCTCGAGTTCATTCAAGGACTGCGCTGGGAGTCGCAGGTGCTCGCTCCGCCGGGAGCGCCGCAGGACTGGACTAAAGAACAGGCAGCCATTTACGAGATGGGATCGTGGCGCTTGGTCGACTTCCTCGGCCTGCAGAGCGACGGCACGCCCAAGCTGTCTTTCAAGTGGAACGTGTTCCCCATGTCCATCGGCCCGTCGGGCGAGCGTGCGACCTTGGCCACGAACGACGCCTATGCGATCAACCGGCAGACGCAGCACCTCGATGAAGCGTGGGAGCTCTTGAAGTTCCTGGCAGGCCCCAGGGCGAATGAGGTGTTGGCGAAGTACCTGGCCCTGCAGCCCGCCCATCGCGACGTGGTGTCCGAGTACATTAGTCTCATGCGCGAGCTCAATCGGGACGCCTACGACATCGACGTGCACGTGTTCACCGACGCCGGCCCGTACGCCTATCCAAAGCTCTATTACGCTCAGCCGGACCTCGCGGAAGGTGTGCTGGCTGATGCCTACACGCGCATCTTCGATAACCGGGAACCGGTCGGTTCCGTGTGGTCGGAAGCGATTGAACGCATGAACAGGCTGCTCGCGACGGCTGCCAGATCCACCGGACCGCAACAGGTGGCGTGGGCCGGAGTGCAGTGGACGGCGCAGGACATCAATGCCAAGCTGCCTGGCGGCGCGCAGGTGCGGGAAGACGGCGCCTTGGTCGTGAGCGCGTCCGGAAGCGATATCTGGAGCTACCAAGACGGCATGCACTTCGTCTACCAGGAGGCGGCGGGAGACTTCACGGTGACGGTGCGCTTGCACTCGGCGCCGACGACCAACGCGTGGTCGAAGTCGGGCATCATGGTGCGGGCTTCCGACAATGCCGGGGCAGCTAACGTAGCCGTCCTCGGCACCGCCGAGAACGGTTTGGTAATGCAAGTCCGGCCGCAGCTGGGCGAGCGAACCAATCAGGCGAAGCAGGTGAAATGGTCCAACGGCGAGCCCGTATATTTGCGCCTCA
>JAAYLA010000155.1 GCA_012522135.1 Bacillota bacterium
CCCGCCGATCAGCATGCCCCCGGCCGCCATAACCACCACGACCGCCCACGCCGGTAGCTTCCAGACGTTGAGCAGCCCGAAGCCCGCGAGAGCCAGGCTGAAGTCGGCCGGGGTATGAATCGCCTTCGTCCATATCGGGTCGTACAGCGCAGCCAGCAAAATGCCCACGACCACGGCGTTAATTCCGTTCAGTGCCGCACGAAACGAGGCGCGGCGGCGAATCCTGTCCCAAAAGGGCAGTACGCCGGCAACCAGCAGAAACGAAGGAGCAAAAACGGCCAAGAGCGCCACGGCGCCGAGCACCCAGCCGTCCATGGCCGTCCCGATGAAGGCAGCGAACGTAAACAAGGGTCCGGGAACCGCCTGTGCCGCACCGTAACCTGCGAGGAACTGCTCCTCCGTAATCCAGCCCGTGGCCACCACCTCACGGGACAGGAGCGGCAGAACGACATGGCCTCCGCCGAACACCAGGGAGCCGGCCCGGTAGAAGCTGTCGGCCACGGCGAGCCACCGGACCGGGTATAGGTGCCGCAGAAATGGAAGTCCAGCGAGCAACAAGAAAAACAGTACCAGCACCGCCGCGGCGGTCTTCCGGCTTAGAGGGACGCCAGCTGCTTGCTCCTCCGCAGGTGCCACGGCGGTTCGCAGGAAAAGCCAGCCAACGACGCCCCCCAGCCCAATCAAGAGGATTTGAATCGTTGCCGCCGGTACTGTCAGCGCGCCGATTGCCGCCAAAAGGGCCAGGGTCTGCCTCTCCCGGTCGGGAGTCAGTCGCCTCGCCATGCCCCACACCGCATGGGCGACCACGGCGACGGCAACGACGAGCAGCCCCCGTAGCCAACCGGCGGCCGTAACGTCGTAGCCTTGAAGAAGCGTCGCAAATAGGGCCAAGACGACCGCCGAGGGCAACGTGAAGCCGAGCCAGGCCAGTATGCCTCCGGCCCATCCGCCGCGCAGCATGCCGATAGCGATCCCCACCTGACTGCTGGCGGGACCGGGCAAGAACTGACACAGCGCCACGATATCCGCATACGTTTCGTCATCGAGCCATTTCCTGCGCCGGACGTACTCTTCGCGGAAGAAGCCCAGGTGGGCGATGGGACCGCCGAACGAAGTGAACCCAAGGCGAAGGGCGACCAGGAAGACGGCGAGCAATCCATCGCGGAAAGCCTGCTTCGCCGTGGGATCGTTTCCGTTCCGCAGACCAAAGCCACTGGGATCGCTCATTCCGCCTCGCTTCACCTCGCCCTCACCTCTCCCGTCGAGTGTAGCACAACTCCGTCCCACCGGCGCCCTCACGTTGACAAGCTGCAGGAAGTATGCTCATGCTGTTAGGTGGCGCCCCGGTCCCTGCGAAGGGCAATCTGCCGCGCGGTGCGCACAATATCGATTTGGAGTGAAACAGAAACCTTGGCTCACCGGACTGCAGGTCACACCAAGCGTTGGTGGATTATCGCGAGCACGAGCATGGGTGCCATCATGGGGCCGCTCGACGGGAGCATCCTAAACATCGCGCTGCCGGCCATCGCCTCGGAGTTTCAGGCGCCCCTTAGGTCCTTAGAATGGGTCGTGATGAGCTATCTCTTAGTCGCCAGCGCCACGCTCCTCATCTTCGGGCGCATGGGCGATCTATACGGCCAGAAGAGAATCTACATCGCCGGTTTCGCTGTGTTCACCGTCGGGTCGTTTGCCTGCAGCCTGGCACCGAATATATCCTCTATGGTCGCATTCCGCGTCGTGCAGGCCCTAGGCGCATCGATGATGATCGCGATGGGGCCGGCGATCATCACCCGCGTCTTTCCTCCTACGGAGCGCGGCATGGCCCTCGGCATCAACAGCATGGTCGTGGCGGTCGGTCTAGCATCGGGTCCGACGCTCGGCGGCATTCTGGTCGAGAACATCGGCTGGCGGTCAATCTTCTGGATCAACGTGCCCATTGGCCTGCTCGCCATTGTGTGGGCGTGGCGAGTACTTCCGGAGGGAGGTCGCGACGCGCGAGAACGCTTCGACATCCTGGGCGCCGCGCTGTTTTTCGTCGCCCTCTTCGGATTGCTGATGGCGGCGAGCAACGGCCCGGCGCTGGGCTGGAGTTCACCGGCGATCTTGACCCTCGTGGCCGTCAGCGGGGCCGCCTTCGCCCTTTTCCTCTGGACCGAGCGGATCGTCCCGGCGCCCATGGTCGACTTGTCGCTCTTTCGGAACCGGGTCTTCGTCTCGGCGGCCGTCTCGTGCCTGCTCAACTTCATGGCGCAAAACACGGTGACGTTCCTTATGCCGTTCTACCTGCAGAACGCCATGGCCTATTCTGCACGGGAAGCCGGTCTCATCATGTCCTCCATCCCCGTCGTCATGATGTTCCTCGCTCCCATCAGCGGCGCTTTGTCGGACCGCTACGGCTCGGGCGTGTTAAGTCCCCTGGGCATGGCGATGACGACATTAGGCGTGTGGCTGCTTTCTCGCCTCACCCTGGCCAGCTCGACGGCCGAAATCCTGGCCTACCTGCTCGTCTTCGGGTTGGGCAGTGGTCTTTTCGGCGCGCCCAATAACAGCGCACTCATGGGCAGCGCCCCCCGGAACAAGGCCGGAGTAGCATCGGGCATCCTGGCCATGATGCGCAACACGGGCATGGTGCTCGGGGTGGCCCTCAGCGGAGCAATTGTCGACGCGCGTCTTTCGCTCTACGGAGGCGGCGGCTCCCTTGCGGCCATTAGCGCGGTGGATCCGGCGGCCTTCCTCTACGCCCAGCGCGGCGCCTTGGTGGTGGGAACGGTCCTAGCGGGCACCGGCGTTTTAACTTCGCTCGTCCGGTCGGGCAAAGAGCAAAGAGAAGCGGCGTCGTGACGTTCCGCTCTGCCGCCGTGTCCCTGTCCCCGGACTCTTCCGTGAGGACCGGCTGCGCGGGTGGTCCTGCGCCGGGCCCGGGGCAGTCAATCAAAGTCCGTCGGCAGGTCCGGGTTCCCGTGATGCGCAAAGAGCCGCTCAATCTGGGAACGGGTTACCCGGGTCGTCGACAGCTCGGGCAGTTCATCTAAGGCGAAGAACCCGACGCCGTCCGTTTCCAAACTCGTGGCCGCGGCGCCTCCCTCAAGCTCGCAAAGGAAAAACAGCTTGTATATGTGGTACAATGCCGGCGGATGCCCGTGCCGGTTGCGATCGTAGACGGCAGCGAGCTTCACTGCCCGGACTTTGTATCCCGACTCTTCGTACACTTCCCGCACGACGGCTTCCGAGGGCGAATCGTTCACGTCGGCCCACCCTCCGGGCAGCGTCCATTTGCCGTCGGACCGCTCCCGCACCAGCAACACCTTGTCGCCGGCGAAGACCGCGCCGCGGACGTCGACCTTCGGGGTGGCATAGCCTTCCTCATGAATCCAGAGCTCCCTGATATTGGTCTCCGGGAGCTTCAGTGTGTCCGCTAGCATGGCGCTTGTGAGGTCTTGCAGCTCTTCATACCGCTCCTTATCGTACGGATCTTTCGTGAAAGCGAGACCGTTTTGGGCAATAGCGAGCACCTTGCGGGCCCAGTCGATGAGGCTGCCCCGAATACCGTTTTGTGTTGATTCCTTCATAAGCTCCGGCTCACACCCTCCATGCGGGGAAGATATTCTCGCTGCACGTCTACCGCACGCGCTCCGCGCCGAGCTTGGAAAACAGGTCCCGGAAGATAGGATCGCGCTGCACGTAAACCGCGCTGCGAATGAGATGGCGCGACGTGTCGAAGCTCCACGTACCTTGGTCGGTCACGATCGGGCTGTGCACAAGGTGCGTAGGCACCCAGTCGGGATCGAGCAGGTAGCCGACGGCTGCGACGTCCCATATCACCTTCGACCACGCGAAGGGATCGTCGGTATACTCACGAACGATCCGTGCCAGGTACGCGCCGACCGCGCCGCAGGGCCCGACATACCGGTCCAGCTCGGCGACCGTCGTCAGCAAATGGCTCGCAACGCCCATACACGGAATATGCACCAACGGCACGCCGCTGTCGAACAGAATCCGGGCGCTCGGAATGTCCTGGTAAAGGTTGAACTCCTTCGTGTGCGGCCAGTGGAAGGCATGGCCGCCGAGCCATACCACTACGATGCGTTCGATGATCCGGGGCTCGCACAGGAGTGCCGAAGCCACGTTGGTCGCCGCACCGATCGCAACCACATACAGAGGCGGATCGTCCACACTGCGAGCCATGGCCCGGCGCACCAGGTCCTCCACCGCGTCGTTCGCTTCGGGCTCTGAGGGAGCGCGCAGAAAAGACGTGGCACCCCGGTAGACCAAGCCCGCGGCAGGATGGTCGAGTAGCTCCAAGAGGCGCAGGATCTCCTCAAAACTGCGCTCCATCCCGTCTGCCGGTCCCGGGGAACGGCAGTTGTGAAAGGGCGCCGCATACACGGCCTCGACCCGCAGCTTCTCCGGCGACAGCAGCGCATGTACTAAAGCGAACTGGTCGTCAACTTCATTATAGGCATCGGTATCGAGCACCAAACTGACCCTTCCACGCGGCGGTTCCAGGCGCTGCAAGCGAAACTGCGGGCTCAGACCCGGGAAATTCATAGGAAGTACTCCTTTCCTCGCACCGATCGCCTTGGTTTTCTCGTCCGCGGCGCTGCATACCTCCAACTTAGGCACCGGCACCAACCAACTTTCCACCGCGTGACGGTGGTCCTGCGCCACAATGCGCAGAGGGGTTGTCCCGAATGCACTTTTGGGACAGCCCCCCGGCGAGTAACCGGATCCGCCGCTTTTCCTTCACAACGCCGCGTGATGGATCAGCACCCCATGCACTGCGAGCCGGCCCGACCCGTCGGCGGTCCCTTCACTCACCGCCGCGTTGCTGCCTATTGCTCCACGTAACCGAGCAGCTCGACCTCGGAAAGCGTCGTCGAGTCATGACCTCCATTCTCCGTGATTTGCAACCGGTAGATGGAGTAGCTGCCCGGGTTCTGAATCGAAAACGCCCGGGTATAGCGCCGCCAGGGAAACACCTGGCCCTCGCGCTCATCGAGCACCGTCCATTCCTCCCCGTCGTTTGAGCCCAGGAGCACCCAGCTGACGGGATCGGCGGCACGTGAGTCGAGGTCATCCGGCACAAGACTCGTACCCGATGTGAGCGTGTACATCTCGGCGCGGACCGGGCCGTCGGAGAACTCAAACTGGATCCACGGAGTCGTGCTGCGTACCGTCCAGCGCAGGTTGGATGTGTTGTCGAACAGCGCCCGGGCCGGGCCGCCCTCGCTGTCGCTCGCCACGCCCCGGCCTGCCCGGATCAACCCGTCGGTCAAGTCGCGCAGCGGATTCACCCGTACGCCGTCCAGCTCGGCCGGTGTGATGGAAGGCGGCAGCGCATCTACACCCGTGGCCCAGGTCGACGGCTCGGGCCCCATCTCGAACTCGATGACCGCGCCGTTTGCGATTTCCGAGTGCATGATGTACGCCTTGTTCCACGGCTGCCCGTTCACCGTGACGCTCTGCACGTACTTATTTTCCCGGCTGTTGTTTGGCGCACTGATCACCAGCTTCTTGCCGTTCTCCAGGTGCACAGTGGCCTTCGTGAATAGCGGCGAACCGATCACGTACTCCGGACTGCCGACACGCAGAGGATAAAGCCCCAAGGAACTGAAGATCCACCACGCCGACATCTCTCCGTTGTCTTCATCTCCCGGGTACCCCTGACCGATCTCGCTGCCGATGTAAAGCCGCTCGAGCACTTCACGCACTTTTTCCTGGGTCTTCCACGGCTGTCCGGCGTAAAGGTACATGTAGATGATGTGATGGGACGGTTGGTTGCTGTGCGCGTACATTCCCATCCGCACGTCCTTCGCCTCGCGCTCCTCGTGGATCTTGCCCGTGGTCAGTTCCGGCGTGGCGAAAAACTCGTCGAGCGTTGCGGCCAGGCCCGCCCGTCCTCCGTACAGATTGGCCAGGCCCTGCCCGTCGTGGGGTGCGTGGAAAGCCATGTTCCACGCGTTCGTTTCGGTGTAATCGCCCCACCACGCGGCCGGATCGAACTCGCCGGGTCTCGAACGGAAGGCACCCGAGGGCAGCCGCCCGTTGAAGAAGCCGATCTCGGAGTTGAACATATGCACGTAGTTTTGGGCACGGCTCAGGTAGTAGCGGTAATCGTCCCGGTAGTGCGGCTGATACGGATCGTCGGGGTCCTCCTCTTCGGCCAAGGCGCGCGCCAAGTTTGCAATCCCGAAGTCGTTGATATACCCTTCCAGCGCCCAGGACAGGCCCTCTGGCGTCGACGTGTTCGTGTAACCGTCGAAAATGGAAGTCGCCAATCCCTTACGCCCTACGTGCTCATTGGGCGGTACCACAGCAGCATCCTTAAGGGCCGACTGGTAAAACGTGCGCACGTCGAATCCGGTAACGCCTTTCAGATACGCGTCGGCGAAGGCCACGTTCGCGCTCGTGCCGACCATCAGATTGGCGTAGCCCGGAGACGACCAGCGCGCGATCCACCCGCCGTCCCGATAGTGCTGTACGAACCCTTCGATCATCTCCGCGGCCATCGACGGCGTCAGCAGGGCGTACGCTGGCCAGGCCGTGCGGTACGTGTCCCAGAAGCCGTTGTTCACGTAGACTTTTCCTTCTCGCACCGGTGCGCACGTTTCCGTTTCCGTCGCGGTAGTGCACGGTTCCAGGGCGAATTGGCTGGCGTACGCGTAAACCGGCTCCTCGACCGTGCCCACGTTCTCAAAGGCCGAGTTCGGGTAAAGGAACAGCCGGTACAGATTCGAGTACAAGGTCACGAGCTGGTCTTCCGTCGCACCCTCTACCTCGATGATGCTCAGCTTGTCTTCCCAGGCCTGCTTTGCCCGCTCCATCACGGCTTCGAACGTGTCGTCCGGGGCGATCTCCATCTCGAGGTTCCGCTTCGCTTGCTCCACACTGATCAGGGACGTCGCGATGCGCATGGTGACCACCGGGCTTTCCGACACGTCAAACTTGAAGTAGGCCCCGACATTGGGCCGCCCTTCGCCGCTGAGCCGGCCGCTTTCGATGACCGGGCGATCGAACGTGGCGTAGATGAACATGCGTGTAGCTCCCGTCGAAAGCCCGCTGCGGTAATCGGTGTACGCGGCAAGGGAGCTGCTTTCCGGGTAGAGCGTAATGCCGCCCGCGTTCGTGATGTTGTCGAAGATGAGGTTCGCGTGCTCGCCCGGGAAGGTGAACCGCATCATGGCCGCGTGGTCGGTCGGGGTGATCTCGGCCTTGATCCCGTTTTCGAAGGTCACGGCGTAGTAGTGGGGCTTCGCGATTTCATTGGTGTGATCAAAGGCCAGGGCCCGCTCCTCACGGTTCAAAGGAGGCCTGCCGGGAGCGTCCGACGGCATCACCTGAAACGTCTGGCGGTCGCCCATCCACGGACTCGGCATGTGGCTGAGCGAGAAAGCCTGAATTTCCGGCAGATTTTGCTCGTTGTTGTGCTCGTGGTAGGCGTAGATCCAATGGGAACCGGCATCGGTGGCAGGGGTCCAGAAATTAAACCCGTGGGGCACCGCGACCGCGGGGAACGTGTTGCCGCGCGAGAAAACCCCGTTGGAATTGGTGCCGCGCAAGGTGTTCACGTAATCCAACGGCCCTTCGTACACGCGCGGCTCGGGGCTGTGCTCGATCTTCAGGTCGTCGATGTAACCTTTGAAGACGCCGGGCCCTCGGGGATTGTCGTAGGCAAGCAGGACGCGCTTGATCGTCTTGCCTTCCGCCACGGCACCGACGTTGACGCGTTTGAAGTTCCACTGGTGCGGATAGAGGGTCTTCGATTCGCCCTGGGCCGACGGCGAAAGCTCGACTCCGTGCTGATCGACTGCGCCCAGTTCATGCAAATACGTGCCGTCGTCAAAAGCCAGATCGATCGCCACGTAGGTCGCGGAATAATCGTGGTGGTTCGGATCCGAGAACATGGGAAAGATCATGTACGACAGTTCCGTGTTCGAACCTACGGGAATGTCTACGTCGAACAGCACGTTGTACGAGTACGCGCGCCCTTCGCCCACGTGCGTTCCGGAGTACTCGAGTGAGCGCAGACCGGTCCACCCCACGCCGGGCTTGGCCGTGTAGGTGCTGCCCGGGCCGGTGGACACGCGGATCTCCATGCCGGCCGCCTTGGGCAGGTCGGATGCCTGCCCGGTGGCGATGGCGATGTCGGCCAGCTGCGTCAAGTCGTCCCCGGCAGTGGACGAGATCTCCCAGCGGTAAAACTTGTACGGCGTATCGTTGTCTACGTCGAAAAGGCGCTGTTGAAACCGGGACGAGAAAAACTCATTCGTCCGCCGGTCCAACACGTCCCAGGCCATGCCGTCGTGGGAGCCGAGGAACGTCCAGTTTCTCGGGTCGCGTCCCGGCGCGTCGTTGGCCGAAGTAAAGGCGTATTGGACCACGGCTGCGGGTTCGGCCAGCTCCACCTCGATCCACGTCTGCCGCTGGAAAGCGAGCCACTTCGTGCCCGGGTCGAAGTCGAGCAGGTTGCGGTCCGTCTCGTGGGGCGGGTTGTTGCCGCTGGCGCGAATCCGCACGATCTGCTCCGTGACGTCTCCGGCGAGTGCGCTGGGCCGGGAAAACGGCGCTATGCCTGCGGCAAGGGGCCTTCCGTCGGAGCCCGTCGCCACCGCGCCGTCCCGCTCCGGGAGCGCGTCCCCCGTCTCGAACGATGTGAAAAAGTCCAAGGACTCTACGGGCGGCGAGGGAGTAAGGCCGCCTTCTACCCGCTTGAGTTCCAGCAGGTCGAGTCCGGCGAAGTACCCGCGCGATGCGGCATTCCGTCCGACCACTTGCACCGCGAACGTATGCTCGCCCGCGGCCAGATCCACGGTGCCGAGCGTGAGCGGACCCGCGCGCTGCACCCCGGGAGCATAACCGTCCACCGCGTCGCCCAAAGGCACACCGTCGAGCAAAAACTGTACCGTCCCGTAATCCGGAGCCAACGTGTAGTAGGCCAGAACTTCATAGCGGCCGCTCTCCGCTACGTAGAAATCGCCTGCGACGGATGCGCCTTCGCCCCCGGCCTGGAAGAACAGATGGTGGCCACCGCTCCACTGGGGGCCGGCCCAGTCCATTCCCTGGCGCTGGACACTTCCGCCCACAGCCCGTAAGTTGGCCAGGTCTTCCCCTTCGACGCGCACCATGGGAGCCATCTCTACGGCGACGGTTTCAGACAGGGCGAGGCGCCTTCCGAATCCGTCGATCGCTTCTACCCGGTAGTAGTAGACGCCGTGTTCGAGGCCCCTTGTTTCCTGCCAGGCGGGTGACTCACTTTCGCCTGCGAGCAGCCAGGGCATCGGATCGGGATCGCCCTTCTCGCTGCGATAGATGCGGTAGCGCACATCGTACAGGTCGTCGCCGGGCGTGCTCCCTCCCTCGGCGGTGCGCAGCACCCAATGCAGGGACACCGCATCGCCGACCGCCTCCGCCCGCAGGCCGTCCAAGGCGACGGAGGGCTGTTCGGGCTCAAAGGGCACGACCTGCGAGTACACTTCGTAACCTACGGCGTTCCACTCGCCTTCCGGCACGATCTCGATCAACAGCCTCTCCTTTCCGCGCGTCAGGGTCGATGGAATAAAGAAATCCGAGTCGGCGAAACGGTGCCGCGTGTTCGTCTCGGGATGGTACCACGTGCCGGCCACCTCACCGTCCACCCAAACCGTAGCGCGCTGGGGGCCGACGCGCTGGTCGAAAATCCTGCGTAAGATCACGCCGAGGTTGTCCGGGTCGACTTGTACCGCCATCCGGACGGGTCCTTCATGATAGATGACCGTCTGCGCGCTGCGGGTACTTTCCATTGGACCCTCGAAGCTCGACACGAGTCGAACCCGCCGTGTCGGGCCCTCGATCACGACGTGCTGCGCATCGCCCGGCTCCGCGCTCAGGTCCACGCGGTCCACCGCGCGGGCCGCTAGACGGGGCAGGCCGTACCAGAAGACAACGCTTTCGTAGTCCGTGGCGATTTCGTTCACACCGCCGTGCTCGATGGTATAGTCGATCCCGGTGCGGAACGGAATCGGATCGGTGATAAAGAACCGGTACACGCTCGTCTGGTCCAGGCCGTCACGCAGGTCGTGGCCGGGTGCGCCGTACAAAGGAAGGGCAAAGGGGCCTCTGTTGAAGTACCAACCGCCGCCGAAATGATCTTCGGTGCCCGTGCCGTAGATACTCGGCGTGGTGCGGCCGTCGACGCGAATGCGCTCGTCGCCTTCCAAATAGCCCCTGCTGCCGGGCCCGCCCAGCCGCATCGCCACGCCGACCACCTTGCCTGTTCCGGCGGTGCTCAACAGCGTATAGTCGCGTCCGGGTTGGGTCGGATTCTCGCGGCGGTACGTTGCGTGCAGGTAACCGATCTCACCCTGCGCGAACAGAGCAGGCAAATCGGGGTGAGCGACGGCTTCGATCTCATACGCGATCTCGAGCCTCTCGGGGCCCAAATAATGCAAACGCATTTCTGCCTCGGAAGCAAAGGGCATCGGGAAACGCGATGTGAATTCCACACCCCCGTCGGTCTGAGCCACGCGGATGGCGACCGTATCGATCGGATGAGGGCCGAGGGGCGTAGCGAAAAACAGGCTCAGGGGAGCCAGGACCGCAGGCTCCTCGTGGCCGTCCCAGGTGATCGACAACCACGTGCTCCGCAGCGCGTCGAGGGTCCGCGCGAGCGCCTCAGCGCCGGGATCGGGCGGCGGCGGGTACATCCAGTCCCTGTACCCGCTCCATTTTTCGCCCACGATGCTGTAGTCGTGGGCGCGCTCAGAGGCCGCATCGCCCACGTCCAAAGCGTCGGTGAGCACAAGGCCCGGCCCGTGGGGATGGTCCGCGTCAGTCGTCCCGTCTGCGTCGGCTACGGGACGAGCGTAGATCCAGTAGTAAAACTCGTTCCAGTCCAGCTGCGACGAGACGAACTCCACCCGAATGCGCAGCGACTCCTTACCGGCCGTGTGTTCCCCGGGAATGTCAAAGTACGTGTCGCGCCAGTTAAACGCCTCTGCGCTGCCCGGCGAGCTCCAACGGCCAACGAAGGTGCCGTCTACGTATACATCCGCTGTCTGGTCTCCGATGGAATAGTCGAGTCGCCGCACGAGCCGCACACCGGCATTGTTCGGATCGATGCGCACCGTAAACTCGCTGTAGCCGGTGAAGGCCCTGCCGTGGTCGGTGACGACGGTCCCGGAAACGGCAGGTTTCACAAGTCCCTCGGGCACGTGCAAAGTGAGCCGCGTGATGACGGCAGGGCCCTGTATCGTCTCCAAGAGGGAGGCGGATCCGGGCTCCAATTCGAGCCGGCCCTCACGCACGAAAGGTGCAGCGGCCCCCTGTTCCAGCGTCCTTGCCACTTCGTTCGTCGCCTCGGCGTGCCTGCGGTAACCCACGTGGTAGTAGGACGGCTCGCCGGTCGTAGCCACCTTCAAGTACCGCTCAAACGGCAAGCGCACGTAGGAGACAAAGCCGCCGCTGGACGCGTCGTCGTCGAACACGTAGGGAGCTGTGAAGGGTGGGGTATTTCCGGCGAACAGCTCCCGAACCGGCAGTTCGTAGGCGGGACGCGCTTCGTCGTCCAGGTAGATCCGGATCGTTCCGGCATTGTCGATACCGGTAAACCAAAACCGGTTGAGTTCACCGGATCCGAAGACTTCAGCCAGCACGCGGTCCCCATTTTCGTCCCGGTACAAAAATCCCCGCCGGCCCGCCGCCTCGTCGCTCCAGTCGCGGTTTCCGCCGGTGCGGTCGCGGCTCGAAAACTGGCCCGCCTCCGCGTACCGCTCGAGCGCCGGCAGGTCCAGAAACGATGTCTCCGACACCATCCCTCGCGACACAGGGCATAAGCAGGCCAGGAGCGCCACAAAACAGACTACAACGATGTGGCTTGCATTCTTTCCTCTGACACGCCGAAGACGCATCGCTTTCCCCTCCCCGTTGCCCGTGGGCCCTTTCGGCAGCTGAGAACGTCTACCCGAGGATGATCTCGACGTCGGCCTCGTCCATTTCGAGCGGAACCAGTACCCCGCGCTCGGCCGGTTCGACGGGTTGGCCGTTCAGCCTGGCCGAGACAATGCGGTCTGCCGATCGGCCTTCCGGTGCCGTGATCTTGAGCCGCAGCGCGGCCACGTGACCGAACGGAATCCCTTCTCCGCCGATGCTCCCCGGACCGGCCGGTTGGACGTACAGGCCTTCGCCCTCCTGCCAGTTGAGTCCCAGCCAGCGAGTAAGGACAAGTTCGCTGAAGAGACTGTTGGCCCAAGCGAACCAACTGCGGCTGAACTGCGACGGGTCGTCGGGATGAAAGCCTTCATGCATCAGGCCGGTGCCCGCCGTCGTGGCGACCAGCATCCGGACCATGGCCCGCACCTCTTCCGGATCCGTCGCCGTCAGGCCCTGCATCGCCAAGGCCAGCGGCCAGATGCTGCCCGGCACACCGTACTGGTCCGTATGAGGGCTGCCGATGCCCTCGCCGAAGCGGCCCTTGCGAAAATAGGGATTGGCCTCGCTCAGCACGCAGCGCCGGGTGTTCTGATAGATCGGATCGTCCGTGGCCACATAACCCAGGTAGGGCGCAGACAGCAGGCTGGGAATATTGGCGTCGTCCATGATGTTCACCCCGCCCAAGCCGTCCACTTCGTATGCCCAAACCCATCCATGCTCGGGGTGGCGCACGCGCCCGTGGCGTTCGATGCCGCCCCGCACCTCACGGCTGATCCGCAGCGCCGTACGGGCCATTTCCTCGTCGCCGTACACGTCACGGTAAATGCCGGCGGCATGCTCCAGGACGACAGCTGCGAACATGTTTGCCGGAACCAAATAGGGGAAGGTGCACGCATCGTCACTCGGCCGGAACCCGCTCCACACCATACCGGTATAGCCCGCCGGCGCGCCGGCTCCGTCGTTCGGCAGCTCGTGGTGGCGGTAAGTACCCGGTTTGTGGTCTTGTTCCTGGCGCATATGTTCGACGATGCGGTCGAGCGCCGCGCGAAACTCCGGGGTGAAGTGGTCGTTCCGGCCCGTGTAGACCTGCACGTCCTTGGCCAGGCGAATGACGTAGCACAAGGAGTCCAGCTCGTACTTCTGCTCCCAAATCGTCAGATCCTCGTTAAACGCATTGGCCCACGGATCGCGCAGTACGGCCTGGGCGTGGAACGCAACGAGTCCTCGTACGGCCGCCGCCAGTTCCTCGTCGTGGCGCGCGAGGAACACGTACGGCCGCACCTGGGCCGCGGAGTCGCGCAGCCAAAGGGCCGGGATGTCGCCCGTCAGGACGAACGTCGTGTCGCCCTTCCTGTGGACGGTAGTCTCCCACGTGTTGACGAAGCACTGCCGGAACACCCGATCCAGCTCGTCGTCGTGGGTCGAGACCAGGCGCACAACCCGGTCGAGCGCCGCGGTAAGTTCGTTGACTGGCTGCTTTCCGGATTCAGTTCGCATTGCGTCGTCGGCCTGAAAGCGCGGCCTGCACACCTCCGTCGGAAGCGGGCGGCGAGTCGCCTCGCCGCCCGTGTAGCTTTCGTTTCCCTGTTTTTCTCTTGCCCGCCTGCACTCGGACGCCGGGCGCGGTCTAGAAGCTGGCCAAGACCTCGTTCACTTCGTCCAGCATCAACTGTGTTTGCCGCGCCGCGTCCTCCAATGCGGCCCGGATCGACATCTCACGGTTCAGGACGGCGCTCTGCATAGGCCCTTGCAAAACGCCCTCGATACGCGGGTAAGCCGGGTGGTTGGTGCGGAACCGCGCGTACTGCACGGACTCGATAAACACCCGCTTGATCTCATCGTCCATGAAGTCCGGATGGACGGCAGCATGACGGTTGGCGGGGATGACGCCCATTTCGACGCCCAAGGTCAGCTGCGGTTCCTCGGACGTGAGATAGCGAATCAGACGCCAGGCGGCCTCAAGCTGCTCGCCGCGCGTCGACGACGGCAGAGCGAGAGCGAAACCTCCGGACAACGTGGCACGGTTCTTGTTCATCGGCGGCAGCGCGACACGCAGGTCGTTGGCGTAAAACTCAGGGAAGTTCTCGCGGAACGATCCGAGATGCCAGTTCCCTTCGTAGATGATTGCCTGCCTGCCGGCAAGCAGTGCCGGAAGCGGCCCTTGGGCGACGATCGTCTGGTTGAAGGCGTCCAGGGCTGCCATGCCGCCGTACCATTCAACGAAGTCGAACATGAACTGGAGCGCCTCTTCGCCCTCGACGCCGTGGAACGTCACCTCGGTGTGGTCTTCATTCAGCACCGAGCCGCCGTTCTGCCACAGGTAGTGCACGAAGCCGCCGTGGCCGTGGTGCGGGACGTAACCCACCTGCAGCAGCTCGCCGCTCGCCGTCCGGCGCGTCAGCCGGGGCGTGATTTCCCAAAGGTCGTCCCACGTGGAAGGCGGCCGATCGGGGTCCAAGCCCGCCTCGGCAAACATCGACGCGTGGTAGAGCAAAGCCCTCGTATCGGTATTAAACGGAATGCCGTACGACGTGCCGCGGTACGTCGCCTCTTCCCACGTGGCCGGGAAATAGTCGTCCGGGTTGACGCCGTCGCGGGCGATGTACGGGTCGAGCGCAACCAACGCGCCTTGCGCCGCGAAGGAGCTGGTGAGCCACCGGTCAAGCAACACGACGTCGGGCGCTACCCCTCCCATCAGCGCGACCAGCAGCTTGTCGTTCATGTCCGGCACGATATCCACGTGCACGATGATATCGGGGTTTTGGGCTTCGAACGTTTCGACGATGCGCGCGATCACCTCTCCGCCCTGTCCGCCCCAATCGTGCCAAAGTGTGATTTCCGTGACGGCGTGCACGGGCAGTGCGATTCCCATCAGCAATGCGGCAACGAACAACGCCAAACCGATCTTCTTGCGGTCGGTCGAGTGCAAAGTGGTCCGTGTCATTCCGTCACCACCTCCTCAAGTTGGATGGCATCGAACCAAACGTGTCCCTTCGCCCGGCCGCCCCAACCTACCACGGCTGATATCTGGAGCTGTTCCGCCCTCGCATTCGTCTTGAAGGTAAAGCTCACTTCGGTCCAATCGTTGTCGCCTTCGAAATTCGGACCGGCGGCAAAGGGCCGGGGAAATAGCGGCCCGCGATCGCTGAACAGTTCGATCACGAAAGTGCCGTAAAACCGCGCCTTTTCGGGGGTGAGGCCCTGAGTGCGCACGTACCCGGTGAACCGGTACTCGGTGTTGGGCTTAACGGGAATCATTGGGCTTACCCACGCCGCTTCCACCTCCAGCGGCGCACTCATCCGGAGGGAACAGTTGCCCGAATAGGCGACGGTGCAGTCCCATGCCGGCCGGTTAAAGTCGATCAGGCTGAACGTGGCGTCCCAGTCGGCGGGCCAGTTCGGATTCGATTCGGAGGCCAATTCGAAGTCTGGATTCGGCACCAGATTTCCCTCATAGAGATCGGCGAGGTAGGCGGAACTTACGTCTTCGTCGGCAGCCGCCGCGGTGCCGGCCAAAACGAGAGCCACGACGCCCAGCACAGCCAAAGTTACGCTCCGCAGACGCATTCTCGCATCACCGCCTTTGTAGAAATGCGGGGCGTGAAGGAGGCCAGGCCCCCCTCACGCCCAAACACGCGTTACTTCTCCAACGTGATGCCGAAGATGTGCAAGCGGTCTTCATCGGGCAGCGTGATGCTGACGAGTTCCTTCGTGGGATCGACTTCAAACTTCGGCAGCAGCCACATGCCGCAGGACGGCCCTGCTTCGCCCGACGCGCTGTGGCGGTACGGCGGGCGGATGACCATGCGCTCGTCGCCGGCCGGGTCGCCGCACCAGTCGCCGCCGACCAAGACGTATTCCGTGCTCGTGCCGTCGGCGTAGTTGAGGATCAGGTAAGTCTCGACGGGACCGTGGTGGGTCACGACCAGCAGCCAAAGACCGGAGTAGTTACCGGCCGGCACGTCGATGGTGTCGCCCCAAGCCTCGATGTTGTTGCCCCAGCCATCTTCCATATAAAAGCCCATGAAGGGAATGACCACGTCATCATCCCAGGCTACCGTGAAGTCCCCCTCGGGCAGCTGCTCGGCCGGGAAACCGTAACCTACTCCGTCGAGGTCTTGATCCCCGGGGTACTCCGCAGTCGAAATGCCGTCGTTGTTTACCCAGTCGAGGATATCGACCATAACGTACTCGGGCGCTGCCAACACACCGACAACACCGACCAGCAACACGAACACTCCCAAGAAAGCAAACCGGCGCAGATGTGACATCTTCTCTCCTCCTTCTTTCCGGGATACTTCGGTGCACAGCAAACGTTACCGGTTGACAGCGACTGGGCAGGGCATCACCTCCACATACCGTCCGTAACACAACCCTCCGCTAAACCGATTGCACCTTACGGGACTTGGCAGGTGCCGGCGCCGTCGTCGTGCCTTGAACCAGTTCGACGGGCAGATGCACTCGCCGTGTCCCGACGCCGTTGTCTCGCGCTTTGTCCCCTTTGGTCAAATCGAGCAAAATCTCGACAGCCAGCCGCCCCATCTTCTCTTCATCCTGCCTTAAGTGCGTGAAGAGGGGTTCCGTGTTGAGGGTCCAGGGCGGATGGTCGAAGCAAAGAATCGACAGGTCTCCGGGCACCGACAGGCCTGTGCGCTCCGCTGCCGTGCGGGCCGCGACCGCGAGATTGTACTCCAAAGCCATAACCCCCGTCACGTCGGGCCGCTGACGTAGCACCTCGGCAATACGGGCCACGTCCCGCTCGTACGACTCCCTTTGCGAAACGCCCGGCAAGTTCGTCGTTAGATCGTCCAGGATCAAGCTGTGGTCGATGAGCAAATTCCGCTCGGTGAAAGCCTCGAAAAATCCTTCGATCCGCTCTTCGACGGAAACGGTATTGTGGGGCCGGGGCGACAGGAGCAACACGTTTGTATGCCCTAGATCGAGCAGGTGGTTCACCCCGATGTACGCGGCCCGCCGGTTATCCGACGATACCGAGGGAATGTCCAAGCCGGGAAAGAAGCGGTCGACGAGGACGACGGGCAGGCCCGACAAGTAGGCCTGCAGAAGGGAGGGGCTGTAGAGCTCGCCGTTGACGGGAAAGAGGACGACGCCCGAGCAGCCCAGCTCGACGAACTCGCGGATGGCGTCTTCCTCCGCCGCGGGATCTCCCTCGGTGAAGCGGACCATCAGGCCCAGCTCGGCCTCCCTAGCGGCCCGCTCGACCCCAACGAGAAGCTGTGTCCCGTACGAGGCGCCTACTCCCTGTGTCACAAAGCCGATCACGGAGCGATCGTGTCCGGACGCTTCACCGTCGTCGTCTCTGGCCCAGCGGCGCCGCGGCAGCACGAACGAGCCGCGGCCCGGTATCCGCTCGATAAAGCCTTCGCGAGCGAGTTGTGCCAGAGCGCGCTTCGACGTGATGCGGCTCACACCGTACTCCTTTTCCAGCTCCGACTCGGTCGGAACTTGCGCCCCCTCGGGATACTCACTGTTTTCGATACGCTCCCGCAGGTCGCGGTAGATTTGATAATAAAGAGGCTCTCTCCTGTCCATCGTCCACCTCACAGGGCCTACGCACACTCGCGGCAGACCTGCACCCAGGACTCACGGGGCCGCGGCGGAAACCTCGGACGCCTGCAAGCCCGCCGTCAGGGTCATCAGCATGACTCCACTCAAATGGGAGCTCAGGTCGACGGTGCCCGAGTGCGGCGGTCCTTGCCAGCGCGGGCCGAACGTGCCGGAAGGGGTCCGGGACGCCCAGGCCGACTCCGCGTTGCGCAGCAAAGCGTTGCGGATCTGCGCCGTGTCCTCGTCGGCGCGCACGAGTTCCACCAAGTAGCGGACGAGAATTCCCTTGAACAGGCCCCCGTCTCCTTGCCCTTCGTCTTGAAAAACGCCGCCCGAGCGCGTCAAGTAAAGGAGCGACGCCGTGGCCGTCCGTTTAGCCCGCTCGAGGTATTGCTCGTCGCCCGTCACTTCCCACAGAGCGACGTTGGCTCCGATGTAGGTGCCTTGGTTGTACGTGAACAGCCAGTCCTTGTCGATGGCTCCGTCGCCTTGGCGGTTGATTCCGTCCCAAACCAGGCGCGTGCGGGGATCGACCAAATTCTCCTCGAGCCAGTTGTATATGCGCAGAGCCCAATCCAGGTACTCCGGATCGCCCGTCACACGATACAGGCGGGCCGTCAAAATCACCGCAGGTCCGTTTGCAGGCGCGTTCTTGTAGTCGCGCTGGGTCTTGCGCCAGGCGATCCCCCCGCCGTAGTGGTCGTTCCACCCGCCTTGTATATCGAGCCACAGCCTCTGCGCATTCGTCAGGTAGCGGTCTTGCCCCGTAATCTCGTAAGCGCGCAGCAGCGCCAGGGCCATCCAGAGCATGTCATCGTAGTAATCGTTGAAAAGGTGGCCGCCGTTGCGCCTGCGCACCCCGGCATACAGCTGCTCCATGACGTCCATGTACTTCGGATCTCCGGTCAGTACGTAGCCGTCGAGCAAGGCGTCGATCGCATGGGCTTGCCACCAGTAATGAAACACCCTGTTGCAATCGTTGCACGGATCGGCCGTATTGAACATGGACAGTGCCGGGTTCCAGTACCGGTCGATCAGGGAATCCAATGCTTGCACCGCACGCTCTCGAGGGCTCGTGGCGTGCGCGGTTCGAACGGAAAACGCCGCTGCCAACAGAACAATGGGGATCAGGATTCCCGCTACGGTGATCCGGTCCATCGTCTGGAACCTCCTTTTTGTCCTGCCGAAAACGCGCATGCAATAGACGGGACTAGGTTGAACCCTCCAACACGGGAATTCCCTGCCGCCTAATATGTATTGTTTGACATAACGGCATATACTCCTGCCTAATTGATACATCCGTTATATTGTTTATGACCGGAGGCGTCGCAAGCTCCGTAGTGCACCGAGCAGCCTCCAGAACGGCGGTCCAAGGCAGATTCCGCGCAAGTGAAAAAGGCGGGGCGACGCCCGGCCCATCCCGGCTGCATCGCCCCTCAGTCGACGAGTGCCACCCTACCGTATCCGAGAATTCGCTTCCGATTCCCACATGTCGGCGTTGGGTCCGAGCTTTTCTTTCAACTCCTCCGTCGCAGCCGTCAGCTCGGCCAGCACGTCGCCGTGAAGCTGCAGACTGCCCGCTTTGGCGTTTTCGATCGCTTGCTCCGGGGTGCGGGCGCTTACGATCACGCTGGCCACGGCCTCGCGGGAGAGCAGCCAAGCCAATGCGGCCTGGCTCATCGCGACGCCGGCATCGTCGCATACCTTCCTGATGCGTGCCAAGGCTGCGCGGACTTCGACCTCCGCTCCGGGCTCCCCGTGGCGTGTGCCGGGCCGCGCAGACGAAAAGTGACGGGTGCGGGCCCGGCCTTCGGGCACTTCATCCAGAGTGCGAAACTTGCCGGTGAGCAGCCCTTGGGCCAGCGGGCTGTAACAAGTAATGCCGATATCGTGTTCTGCGCAGACGCTTTGGATTTCGTATTCAATCGCCCGGAAAAGCAGATTGTAGGCCAGCTGGTTGGCCTCGACGCGTCCGGCCGCCAGCAAAGCGTTCAAATCGCGCTTGCCGAAATTGGAGCACGCGGCTACCCGGATCTTGCCTTCCTGTTTCAGCTCCTCCATGGCGCCGAGCGTGTCCGCTATCGGGACGTGTGGATTCGGCCAATGGATGTAGTAGACGTCTAGATAGTCCGTACCCAAGCGGCGCAAACTGCCCTCACAAGCTGCCTTCAGGTCGTCGGGCCGCAAGTGGCTGCTCGACACTTTGCTGGCGATGATCGCTTCGTGACGCCTTCCCGCCAATGCCTTGCCGAGGATTTCCTCAGACCGGCCGGCGCTGTACGATTCCGCCGTATCGAAGAAGTTGATGCCTGCATCCAAAGCGGCGTGCACCGTAGCGATGGAGAGGGCTTCGTCCTGCGGCCCCCAGGTGGCATCTCCGGCGAGAGGCCAGCACCCCATGGACACGACGCTAACTTCCAACTCGCTTTGCCCCAGTCGCTTCTTCCTCACTGCAGCCCCTCCTACACGTTTGCCTCGCCGCATTCTGCGACGGGTTCCGGCAGCGTCCGCCCGATCTCGTCCAGTCTGTAACCGAACCCCGGACCGCGCACGGTGCTCAGATCAACGAAACCGCCGCGCCGTCGATACAGTCCGGGATGCACCTCGGCCTCCGCCGCGGACGCCTCCGGATAGAATTGCATCGCATTCGTCTCAACGCCCATGATCGTGCCCGCGTAGGCTGCCAGGAGACAGTGGGGAATCTGTGCCAGCATGGGATTGGTAAGATCTTGGACCATCAGCGTCATCCCGTGGGCCTTTGCCCAGCAAAGGCTCAACAGCGCACCCGTCTGTGTCTTGCAAGTCTTGAGCGCTACGCCTGTCCAGCCCAAGGTGCGCCCCAGGCGGATCAGACGCCAGTCGTGGGCGCTTTCGTCCATGAACAACGGTTTGCGGGCGGCTACGGCGTGTACGTCGATGCGCTTGGCCTCGATATCATAGGGAAACGGCTGCTCCACGTAGAGGATCATGCCGTAAATCCGCGGATGCTCGACGGCCAGCCGATCTAAAATGTCCACCACGTAGACCGGGTCTTGCACCGTGCAGTTGAAATCGCAGGTCAGCCAGTCGACGCCGGTCTCGATGGCGATCCGTCCGACCCGAGCGATGCGGTCGTAGTCCCAGGCGGCGTCGTTCCCCCGCAGTTTGATCTTCAAACACTTCAGCCCATCGCTCGCAATCCAATCCCGCAGCAGCACGGGATAACCGTCGTCGGGCGCGTCGGGACCGACCTCGCCCGGCTCGATGGGATCTTGACCCCCGACCAGATGCCACGCGGGAAGCTGCGTGGGCACATCGGAGGCGAAATAATCCACCGGATACTTGCCCGCGAACGATACGCTGCTCCCGGACGCCGGTTCCAGATAGTGGGAAAGGTCCATGCTGAGGAATTCCGACGTGTAGGTTTCGTACACGGGCCGCCTGTGGATGAGTCCGTATGCGTCGTGCAAGGCGATATCGAAAGCGGAACAGCATATGAGCGCGGCAAGCCACGGCATCGGTTCCCGCCCGCGACGATCCTCATTGAAACGAATCCAAAGGCGCGGCAGCTGGAACTCGAGGAACTGGTGCCCAATTTCCAGCGCGTGGCCCCAGACGTGAAACTCCGCCCATTCCCTGGCGAGCAGACGGCAAAACTCTTTCATCGCTGCATGGCGCTCTTCGTACGAAACGGCGCTGGGCCAGGCCCACTGCACGCTGAGAGGCGTCTCTCCCCATCCCACAGCCTTTCGGCCCGTAC
>JAAYLA010000156.1 GCA_012522135.1 Bacillota bacterium
GTCCGCCGTCACCGGGTTCCACGCGCTGCACGGCAGTCCGCAAACGCACCCGCAGTGTACTTGACAAAGCCCGGGGAACGGCACCCATCCCGCCTTGCGGAACCAGCGTGCGCCAGCCGCCCGTAGCCGCCGTCCACGCCATCGCCGCCGCCAGCCACCAGGACGTCTCTTCGGCGTTCCAGAAAAAGAGAGTCGACGTAGCGGGACTCAGCAACCAATCCACGGCATCCCGGCCCACCGTCCGCTCACCCCAGGCCCGCAGGCTCTCCGTATCGATGGGAGACGCTTTCTCGGGATGGTACCAATCGAACCGGCGGCGGTGCTTCCACGCGGCAGCCATGACTTTGTAAAGCCGAGCCCGGGAGCGCAGGGACAGAGCCGGATGGAACAGGGTCCGTTAGAGTAGCCCACTCTCCACCGCCCCGTTCTGTAAGCGGCTACCCGTGCGGATTGGCAGATCCCCGGGCCTCGCACGCATCGTCACGCAAACACGATGGTCTTATTACCGAACACGATGACCCGGTCCTCTTCGTGCAGCTTGACGGCACGCGCCAGCACGAGCCGCTCGATGTCCCGTCCCTTGCGACGTAAGCTCTCGGGATCATCCCGGTGGTCGACCCGGATGACGTCCTGCTCAATGATGGGCCCCTGGTCCAAGTCTTCCGTCGCGTAATGCGCCGTGGCGCCGATGAGCTTGACGCCCCGCTCGTAGGCCTGGTGGTAAGGCCGCGCCCCCACGAATGCCGGTAAGAAGGAATGGTGAATGTTGATGACACGGTGCGGGTATTCAGCCAGGAATGCGGGCGTGAGAATCTGCATGTACCGGGCGAGTACGACGAAATCCACTTGGCCGCGCAGCAGATCGAGGATCTGCTGCTCCTGTCGCTCTTTCCCGTCGGGGCCGATGGGCAGGTGGTAAAACGGGATGCCAAACGGCTCGACGCGGTCCGCCAGGTGCGGGTGGTTGCTGATGACCATGGGGATCTCTACGCCCAACTCCCTCGCCTGCCAGCGCCAGAGTAGATCCAACAGGCAATGATCGTCCCGGGAAACCAGGATGGCCATCCTCTTGGGCGGCCAAACCCGCTTCAGTTCCCACTCCATATGAAACTCCTCAGCTACCGCCGTGAAGTCCCGCCGGAGCTCCTCATGCCGCTCCGCCAGGCCCGGCAGCTCAAACTCCACGCGCATGAAGAAGCGGCCACCCCACGGGTCGGTCGAGTATTGGTCCGACTGGACGATGTTCGCGCCTGCTGCAAACAGAAACCGCGACATCGCTGCAACGATTCCCGGACGGTCCGGGCACGAAACGACTAATCTGCCTCGATCCTGCAACTTCGTTGACCACCCTTTTCTAGCCAACGATCCCGATGTAACGAATTTGAAACATCTCATCCTGTGCCATGCCCAGGGTTGGGGAGGCATATTGCAGTGCGCAATACCGCACATACTCCTGATTTCCTGCTTGATGGGCGATAATTGCCGAGGCGAAATTGCAGCGGGCGGCATATCTTCCGCCTATACAGTGCAGGACAGGTGCGGGCGGTTGGGCGGAGTTTGGACCACGTCCGAATGGCTCCGACCGCCCGGCTGGGCTAATTGTCACGATAGAACATCCCGATCCCGCAGGGTACCGGGCGTTTGGAGCAGTCGGTGGGGAAATTAACGGCGGGATACGGTCACCCCTCTGAGCCGTCGAGCAGGTCGAGGAGGTCGCTCAGCGATGCGATGACGGCGTCAGGGCGGCCGGCCGCAGGGTCTTCCGGCCACTCTGCACCCCCGGCCCGCTTCCAGACACCCGCCATTCCCATCGCCTTCGCCCCAAGGATGTCGTTGTGCGGATGGTCGCCGACAAACCAGATCTCGCCAAACGCAACGGGCAGATGCTGCCGGGTAGCGTGGAAGATGCGCGGATCCGGCTTATGTGCGTCGGTAATACGCCCGAGCAGCAGTTGGAGTCCATCTGCGACCTGCAGACGGATCGGGTGCGGTTGGTAAATGTCCCGTCCGACGGCGGTGAACGGCTGGTCACCGATGGCCTCGGACTGTTTTGCCTGGACTGATGATAAGCCAAGGACGCATCGGGGCCATAAGTGAGTGGTTATAGATCAGATCGATTATTGTATAGTGCGGTGACATGAGCTACTAAGGCCCACCCATACCACTTGTTATAATTACATTGATAAGGAAAGGAGGTCGGCTTCCTGGTAGATTACCCCGAGGCACGCCGAACGATCTGCTGCATCCCGGAGGAGGTTCCTATGATGCCACGTCGTCTTACGAAAATCTTACCCATCGTGTTGGTTCTGCCCTTACTCCTTCTCAGCGGGGTCGCCACGACCGGGGCGCAAGAGAAAGTAGAGATCAGCGTCCTGCTCGATCCGACGACTCTCGGCCTCGAGTACATGGATTGGCTGGAAAACGAGTGGATACCGCAGTTTGAGAGGGATAATCCCGACATCAAGGTCAGCA
>JAAYLA010000157.1 GCA_012522135.1 Bacillota bacterium
AGGAGGATAGTCGACACGATGCGGTACGGCCCGGTCGCGGGCGGATTCCGGCCAGAGCAAGTTGGGAACCCTCTGCGCTGCCACTTTACCTTCACACCCTTCCTAAATGGTCTGACACGGGCACCCTTTCAGATTGCATTCCACCGTTGATACTGATGGCAATGCCAAGAAGTTCACTCCCGTGTGCCGGAGGGTGTGAAAATATCTCTATGCAAAGTGCTGAATCCGTTTCGAACACACACCCGGGTCATTCAAAGAGTAGCCCTGTTGTATGCCGTGCAGCTGGGCCCGGCTACGTCGCGACTGGGCGGAATTGGAGCTCGTAGAGCTCGCTGTACAGTCCTCCCGTCGCCATAAGCGAAGCATGGGTGCCCGTCTCGACCACCTTGCCTTCGTCGAGTACTACGATGAAGTCGGCATTATGTACCGTCGACAGCCGGTGGGCGATAACGAGCGTGGTCCTTCCCACCATCAGGCGGTCGAGTGCCGATTGGACTGCGGCTTCCGACTGGGAATCCAACGCCGACGTCGCTTCATCTAACAGCAAGATCGGCGCGTCCTTCAAGATCGACCGGGCGATCGCGATGCGCTGCTTTTGTCCTCCGGAAAGCCGCGTACCCCGTTCACCGATCTCGGTGTAGTAACCCTGCGGCAGCTCTGCGATAAAGTCGTGGGCGTTGGCGAGCCGGGCCGCACGGATCACGTCTTCCCTGGACGCCCCGGGCCGGCCGTAGGCGATGTTTTCGAAGACGGTTCCCTGAAACAGCACGGGGTCTTGCGGTACGAATGCGATCAGACTCCGCAGCTCGGACGGTGCCATGGCGGCAATCTCCACACCGTCGAAGCGGATGGATCCGGACGAAGGTTTATAAAGGCCTAAGATGAGCTTGAATAGGGTGCTCTTCCCTGCTCCGCTTGGACCCACGATAGCCGTGATCTTGCCGGCTGGGATGTGCAGATCGATGCCGTCTAGCACGTTGCGCCCGCCGTCGTAGGAAAAGGTCAGCCGCTCGAGCGTTAAGCCTTTCTCCAAAGCCCGGCCAGCCGGTTGCGGCACAGGCAGTTCCTGCAGCTCCACCGGCTCATCGAGTATCTGGAACACCCTGTCGGCGGCCGCCAGAGATTTCTGAAACGAGCCCCAGATGTGCGCCAAATCGCCAAAGGGCGCCACCACCCGGTTCAGCAAGTTCACAAAGGCGATGAGCCCGCCTACGGTGATCAGCCCGTTTGTCACATAAACGGCGCCCACTCCCAAGGCTAAGAGAAACATGAGGAGGGCAAGAGCGTAGGTTACGGCGCTCAGACCGGCTCTTAGCCGTCCGTTTCGCACCTCCAATGCGGACAAGTCGTCGTTGTCGCGTGTGTAGCGGTGAAAAATGCCTCTCTCCATGGCGAACGCCTTGATTACGACATGTCCGCCGAACACTTCCGTAAGAAAGGCGTTCACAGTCCCCAGCAGAGACTGAAGGCGTTGACTGTTCGTCCGGAGAGCCCGCCCGAACACGGCGCCCTGGAGCAAGATCAAAGGTCCAAGCAATAGGCACAAGATAGCCAGCTGCCAGTTAAGACGCAGCAGGTAAATGGACGCGGCCAAAGCCGCCAGAGGGCCCGACACGAGCTGGAGAACGGTCCGGCCGACGGCGCCCTCCAAGGCATTCATATCGTTGGAGAACCGGGAGACGAGATCGCCGGAGTGCCGCGCCTCGAACGACGATGTGGGAAGACGCAGCACATGCTGCATCAGGGCGTTGCGTATATCACGTTTTACCCAGCTGCTGGCGACCGACACCGAGTAGGCCCTGAGGTAGCGGACCACCACGATGGCGAGCAGCGCACCGATGCCGATCCCCAACATGCGCCACACTTCGGCGGCATTACCGGCAACTGCGGCATCCGTGACGCGCTCAAGGAACCAAGCGAACAGCAAATCGAGCCCGATGTCAAGCAGGATCAGAATGCCAAGGCCCAAGTAAATCCACCAGTAAGGAACGACAAAGGCTAGCAGTCGTCTCGCCGTGCCCTTGCTTGCGGACGTCCGGCTTGCCACGGATCCCACCCCATCCTCCGCGCAGCGTTTGTCAACCATCAGTACGTATAACACCCCGGAAATGGAGTTGTCAATTACTTACTTTTAATATCCCTTTTATCCAAAAACGGGAACGGCGCTGCGCGAACGGATTGTTCCTTCGTTGAAAGCCGTGAGAAACCTCGTCCGCGCAGCGCCCGAGGGTGCGCCCAATGTATCGCAAAGGCCAGCTAAAACGGCATGGCACAAGTGTCGCAGTAGGTGAAAAAGTCCGCTGTCCGGCCGAAATAGGACATCAGCACTGCTTCCATGCCCCGAAGGACAGCCTCGCGCACATACGCGCTCGCGCCATCCATACCGCCGCCGAGGGGGAACGGTAAGGTCCTGCAAACCGTCCCGTGCCGTCGAAAAACATCAGATCGGGAGGGACGGTCTTCTCCCAGATTGGCCCGGGGTCGCCCTCCGTTCCGGGCGCAAAGGCGACCAGCCGCACGTTGTCCGCCCACCCATCGGAGGGTAAAGTCGGCAGCGCCGCGGTGGGCCAGTCGGTAGCCAACAGGGCGCGGATTGAGCTCGGTACCGCGCGCAAGCCGAAGGTCTCGATGTAGCTCTCCCAAATGTCGAGCGGTCCGCGACGCACGTCCTCCTGCAAGATGATGAACTGAACCGCCGGATAGCGTGCCGCGAGGTCGTGCCATATTTCCCGCAGTCCGGTCAAGATCGATTGGGAGTACTGTGCGCGGTGCGGTTCACGTCTGGAGGAATAGCGTATCTCTGCGGCAGCGCCTGTACTTGCACCTTGGCACCCCACAGCCGCGAGATAACGGGCTCGACTTGCCGCGGCTCGCCGCTCGTCCAGAAGAAAGTGGCACCCGGTTCCGGCTTGTCCGTCAGCAGGCGGGAATCCGTCAGACGCAGCCGCAGCTCTCGGGCTAACGCCCGGGAGGGCTCGATCACCGCCACTTCAGGACCGGCGATCTCTTGGATGATGGGAATGAGAAAGGGAAAGTGTGTGCAGCCGAGAACGAGCGTGTCGACGCCTTGGCGGAAAAGGGGTTCTATGTAGTCTCGGATGGCCTGCCGGGTCTCCGGGCCGTCGAGCGCTCCGCGCTCGACGAGCTCGACGAAGCGCGGGCAAGGCTGTAGGAAAAATTCGGCCTGATCCTGATGGCGAACTAACAGGGACGAGAAGCCTTCACTCATCAAGGTTACACGGGTAGCCAAGACCCCCACGCGACCCGAACGGGTGCGTTCGATAGCCGGCTGCAACATGGGCTCGATGGCAACGACGGGGATCTCGAGGTGATTCCTGAGCCACTGTAGGGCAACCATGGTCGCGGTGTTGCACGCGCTCACGACGGCCTTTACTCTCCGAGACCGCATGAACGCCGTGATCTGTTTCACCCGTTCCAGAATGAAATCTTCCGAACGCTCGCCGTAGGGTGCGTGACCTGAATCGGCAACATACAGCAGGTCTTCGCGGGGCAGCTCGGCCCGAACCGCTCGCAAGACGGACAGCCCGCCGACCCCCGAATCGAAGACGCCAATCGGCCGCTTTGTCATTCCTGCCGCTCCTCATGCTCAAGAAGGATCGATCGTGCGGTACATATGCTTTCATTGTGCACTGTGCGTCGGGTCGACGCAAGTGCCAGTGACACGGCGGGCACGGCGGCAGGAATCGTGCCGCTACCGGTTGGCCTGCAGTGTAGGCCCGGCGGTTCTGTGCAGGGGAGTCTAGAGCCAAAGCCCCAAGAGCCTTGCGAAGATCCCTCCGACGACGATCGCCACGCCGATGACCGATACGGCCATGGCAAAGCCCGCCGCTTTCCCCCGCTCTTTCATGATCATCAGAAGCGAAGCGATGCACGGTACAAAGAGCGTCATGGTCACGGCCGCGACGACGGTCTGCACAGGCGTAAGAGGCAAATCGTACAGCCCCGCTACGCCGAAGTCCCGCCGCATGAGCCCCATGACGAAGGCCCGGGCGCTTTCGGCCGGCAGCTGCAGCCAGCCGGAGGTGACAGGCCCCGCAAGGCGTGCCAGGCCGTCCATGAGCCCCGTCCACGTCATGACGGTGAGCACCACGGCGCCTACGGCGAAGATGGGCCCCGCCTCGCTCAAGAAGTGCCTCGTCTTCAGCCACGTCTTGCGCAGCAGGTTCCCTAAGTGCGGCCGGCGCAGGGGCGGCAGGTCCAATAGCAGTCCGCTCGATCGGCCGGGCCAGACTTTATTGAGCAGCAATCCGGCTAGGAAAAACACTGCAACCAGCACACCGACGTAAAGAAGCGTGGTGCCCGCGCCCAGAGGCAAGAGCAGTACCGCGGTCACTCCGAGCTGGGCCGAGCAAGGAATCGCCAAACAGAGCAGGAACGTGGCGATCCACCGCTCGCGCCGCGTTCCTAAAATGCGCGTCGTCATGATGGCCATCGTCGTGCCGCCAAGGCCCAAGATCATCGGGATGATCGCCTGGCCGTTCAGTCCCATGCGGCTCATCACGCGATCGGTGAGGACGGCGATGCGCGGCAGGTAACCCGTATCTTCGATGAAAGACATCGTCAGATAGAAGGCGACGACGAGGGGCAGGATGAGCCCAAAGATATAGCTCAAAGTCATGGTGACGACGCCGAACTCGCCGGCCAAAAGGTCATATACGAAGCCGTCGGGGTTGAGAAACAAGGCGAAAAGGGCTTCGATGCGCGGCCCGATCCATTCGCCCATCAAGGTGTCTTCGGTAAACCCGACGACCGTCTGGGCGACGAAGACGCCGATCAGGAGATATAAAAGCCCCAGGAACGCAGCCAGCGTGAGCAAGCCGGGCAGGGGTGTGATGAGCCACTCTTCGAATCGCTCCCGCCAAGACCGCCGCCCAGTCTGCCGCTGCCACATGACGCGCCGGGCGATGCCTTGCACGTGATCGCGCCGGGCGGTGTAGATCGCGTCGCGCCGCTCGAGCACTTCGCGCCCGAGCTGCGCCGCGGCCTCGGCATCGCCCTCGAGCCAAAGCAGCGTGCGGGTTACGGCACGCCAGTCCTGCGCGCCGTCTCCGTCGTGCACACCCTGCTCGGCCAAAAGGCGCTCCACGTAGGGCACCTTGTTCCCCTTCCCCGCGCGACGCAGTGCCTTCCCGAGCTTTTCCACGCCTCCCTTGCGGAACGGGTACACGGGCACGACGGGAACGCCTAAGGCCCGGGAAAGTCCCTGGACGTCGATCTCGATGCCCCGCTTTTGCGCTTCCTCCAGCATGTTCAGGGCCACGACCACAGGCGCACTGGCGTCGATGAGGTGTTGCGTCAGGAAAAGATCGCGCTCCAGATGGACGGCGTCGACTACGTTCACGACCACGTCGGCTGCGCCGAGCAATACGTCCCGGGTTACCCGCTCGTCATCGCTGAAGGCGCCGATGCTATAGCACCCCGGTGTGTCGACGAGGCGCCAGTCATCGAAACGGCCCACCATGACGCCGACCGTGGTGCCGGGATAGTTCGATACCTCGGCGTAACTGCCCGTGAGCGCGCCAAAAAGTACCGATTTGCCGACGTTCGGGTTGCCGATCAGTGCAATCGTCCCTCGTGCACCCTGTGCTGGCACGTCGGAATCCGTATGGCTGCAGCAATCGCCGCTGTACTTCCTCAACAGGCGATCCGCCGTAGTGCTCATGACGCGAACCTCTTCTGCGTACCTGTCTCCGAATCCGGCGCGCCCATCGGACGCACCCGAATGCAACTGGCGACAGGGCGGCCGATGGCTAGCTCACAAGTACCGCAACGGACTACTACGGGCCCGTTCGGCAAGCTCCGGATGCATTCGAGACGTGAGCCAACCTGAAGCCCCAGGCGCACGCATTGGATCTTGACTGCCGGATCGTTTACGTCTACGACTTCTACTACATCGCCGTGCCTTGCCTCAGAGAGCACTCCCACGGCAGCCCACCTCCCCGTCCAGCTTCCATTGTAACGCTCGAAAGCCGGCGGTTCAGCGGACAGAAGTCACAGGAGCAGGAGTTCCGAATGCCCCGATTTAGGACGACCTAACAAACCGAATTGGGCCT
>JAAYLA010000158.1 GCA_012522135.1 Bacillota bacterium
AATTATCCGGTAGAGATCGCCGCGGCGATACGTGTAGTTCGACACCGGGAGGCGGATCGGCGCGATGAGAAACCTGCGTACGCTCCTTTCGTTGCTGTTGCTCTTGCTAACGGTCAGCGGGACGGCGTGGGGCCAGACGGTCACCGCTACGCTGCAGATGAACGCGGAAGCCATGAGCCAGCCCGACGTGTGGCTCGTAGGCTTCGACCGAGGCGACAGCCCGGCTCCGGCGGTGTTCTTGCGCTGGGTGCAAGTACCGTCGGTGTTCTTGCCCCTATGGGAGCTGCAGCTGGCGGCCTTGCCCGGCATCTTGGATCCCACGGTGGTGACGGGTGAGAGCGGGGGCTACGAGTTCATCACGCTGCCGGCAGGTTTTTCTCCCAGGCGCGGCGACGAGTACGTGGCGCAAATCTCGTTCACGCCCGACGGACCGAGGGTGGCGGTGTCCATGGAAAACACCTCGCGAGCCGGAGAACGATACAGCGTGCAAGTGCCGTTGCGGCAATGGGTGGAGCTGAGCACCCCGTGGCCGGCCGATCGTGTGCGCGAGGAGTACCCGCACATCCAAACCATGCGCATCGGGCTGGACTGGACGCCGCTGGGACTTCCCCTCTCGATGCAGCAGGGATTCCGCTGGCGTTGGGTCGAGGTTTCCCGGGGCGTCCGCGATCACGTGGGCTATCAGTTCTGGCACGTCGAGGCGCCTGCGCTGGCCGTGCAGTGGCCGGACGAACCCATGCCGGGCTACGTGGAGTTCACACTGGTGCAAGACGGGCGCGAATGGCAAAGCGTGCGTACCGCGTGGAGCCCGGATGAGCAGATTCTGCCCCTCGACCTGGACCTCTTGCCCTACGGAGATGCCGAGCTCAAGGTGCGGTACGTGGTGGGCGAAGATGTGATGGCGATGCCCGACGGGAGACTCCGGGTATTGACGAGCCGGGTCGTTGCGCGCTACCGCTTCGCCGGCAGCGACCCGGTGCAGGGCGTGACGTTCGAGGCGACACTCCGCACCGAGGCGGCCGTAGGGGCATTGCCGCTGGCCTTGGACGTGCGCTACCGTCCCCTGGGCGGCACTTGGGCCGCGGTGTATCCGGAACCGCCCGTAGTGTCCGTGCACCTTGGACCCGATGAACCCGCGGTGTTTCAATATACCGTTGCCGTGCCGCCGGGCGAAGGGGAACTGTCCGTAATGCTCCGTGCGCCGGATTCCGTAGAGTTCCTTGATGCCGGCGATACGTTCCATGTTGCCCCCGTGCCGCCCCTCGTGCTGCGGCCCGTCCATCCCCATTTGGAACCGAAGGAAGGAGAGGCGGCCATCGTGTTGCCCGGCGAGCCCATGCCGCAGATTGGCGTCTATTCGGTTACGGGGGGAACCCTCGGCGGAGAGCTGCTGCGCAACGGCGCCGCGGTGCGGGTTCTGGAGGCAGTGAGAATCCCGGCCGGCCAGGAGGTTCGAATCGAGCTGGGCGATACGGCGGAGCAAATCGGCATCTATGAAGCGCGGCTACGGTTCGAGACGGAGGACGGCCGGCTCGTATACCACGCCTTCCACTTTGCCGTCTTGCCTTCTCGCGATGAAGTGCCCGGCACCACTCGCCTTGTCTTCACGGGGGAGGACGGAAAACTCGCCTACGTTCCCGACTACCTAGGTAACCGCCTGCCCGACTTTTCGCACGCGGGCTACATGGGCGGCGGCGTGGCCTTGCCCGACGTTCCGGTGGTTATCGAGGTAGAACCGGACGAGGGGGACGATTGGGAGCGCATCCAGAAGGCGGTCGATTACGTGGCGTCGCTGCCGGTCGGGCCCGACGGGCTGCGGGGTGCGGTGCTGCTGCGCGGGGGCGTGTACGAAGTGAGCCGTCCCATCGTCATCGACACGGGCGGTATCGTCGTGCGGGGCGAAGGAACGGGCGAAGACGGGACGCTCCTCATTGCCACCGGCCGCGAGCAGTACAACGTATTCGAAGTGG
Organism: Bacillota bacterium; assembly: GCA_012522135.1. GTDB lineage: Bacteria > Bacillota > Limnochordia > DTU080 > JAAYLA01 > JAAYLA01. Next base: position 1,971 of record JAAYLA010000158.1, read on the forward strand.
GAGGCCCCGCGGCGATCCGCACCGCGGAGAACAGCAGCGGGCCCATCACCGATTTGTACGTGCCCGTCGGCGCCCGCTCGTTCCACGTCGCCCACACCGATGGCCTGTCCGTCGGCGACACGATTATCGTGCGGCGTATGGGCAATGCAGCGTGGATTCAGGAGATCGGGATGGACCGCATTGCCCCCCGGCCCGACGACCCCGGGAGCACCGTGCAGTGGACGCCCTTCCACCTCGACTTTGAACGGGTGATCACGGCCATCGACGGCAACCGCATCACGGTCGACGCACCGATCTTCAATGCTATCGATGCCCGGTGGGGCGGCGGCTCGGTGATTCCCGCCGAGGACGTGCGCATCAGCCAGGTGGGCATCGAGAACTTGCGGGCCGAGTCGGCGTACGATCCCGACGTGACGTGCCTGCTCCAGCTGCAGCCGTACCCGTGCGACGAAGAACACGCCGTGAACCTCGTGCGGATGGATAACGTGAAGGACGCGTGGGTGCGCGACGTCGTGGCCCGCCACTTCTTCCACGGCGTGGTGGAGCTTGGCCGCGGCAGCAAGCACGTCACGGTGCAGGATGCGGCAAGTTTGGAACCGGTCAGCGTGCTGACGGGGTCGCGGCGGTATCCTTTCCACATCTTGGGCCAGCTCAACTTGGTGCAACGGGCTTATTCGGAAGGGGCCCGCCATGCCTTTGCCGTCAGCTCCCGCGTGCCCGGCCCGAACGTCTTCCTTTACAGCGCGTCCGATAACGATTTTGCCGACAGCGAGCCGCACCACCGCTGGTCGGTCGGCGGGCTCTACGACAACGTGCGCTCGCCCATCGCCTTCCAGGACCGGCAGTATCTGGGCACGGGCCACGGCTGGGCGGGTGCGTACTACGTGGCCTGGAATACGGAAGGCAGCCTGGTCGCGCAGAAGCCTCCTACTGCGCAAAACTGGGCCATCGGCCATGTGGGAGAGCGGCGACCGGGCGCCTTTCAGCCTAGGGAAGACGGCTGGTGGGAATCGTACGGCGTGCATGTGACCCCCGAAAGCCTTTACCTGCGGCAGCTCGCGGACCGGCTCGGGGTGGAGGCGGCGCGGGCGATAGGGTACGACGTAGAGTGAGGAGAGCGGGGCCCCTGCACGAACGGCCGCCGCAACGCAAGAGGAGGACCGACCTTCGCTCGGATCGGTCCTCCGCGGCCCTTGGCGGCCTCCCCCGTGACTTTGTCCTATAGCGTGAGCCTTGCTCGCCGAACGGATGCGCTTATTTTAGCAGGCTCTCCGTCAGCGCCACCCAGTAGGCGGCACCGACGGGCAGGATATCTTTGTTGAATACGTGGCGCGGGTGGTGCACCATGGGCGTATCGCCGTTGCCCAGGAAGCAATAGGTGCCCGGCCGCTGCTGCAGCATGAAGGCGAAGTCCTCCGAGCCCAGATAGGTCGGCCCGGGATAGACGGCGTTCTCCTCGCCGAAGGCCGCCTTGGCGATCTCGTAGGCCTCCAATGTCCTCTCTTGGTCGTTCACCAGCACCGCCCCGGGCACGCCCTCGCGGATTTCGTACTTGCATCCGTACGCTTCGGCGATGCCTTTCGTGAGCGTGCGCACCCGCTCGAGCACCATCTTCCGGTCGGCGTCCGTCGTGGTACGGATGGAAAGGCGCAAGACGGCCGAGTTCGCCACCACGTTGGGCGCCTCGCCGGCTTGGAACGCGCCTACCGTGACGACCGCGCTGCTGGCCGGGGCGACGTTGCGCGCCACGATGCTCTGCAGGGCCATGACCAGTGACGAACCGGCCACGATGGGGTCGATGCCGAGCTCGGGCATCGCGCCGTGGCTGCCTTTGCCGATCAGTTCGATCTCCCAGTTGTCGACGGCGGCCATGACGGGCCCGTCGGTGAAGTACAGCTTGCCGAGTTCCAGGCCCGGCATGTTGTGAAGGCCATATACCGCATCGACCGGGAACCGCTCGAACAGGCCGTCTTGAATCATCGCCGGCCCGCCTTCCATCGTCTCTTCTGCGGGCTGGAAGATGAGCCGCACGGTGCCGTTGAAGTTTTTCGTCCGGGCTAGGTACTCGCCGGCCGCCAGCAACATTGCCGTGTGGCCGTCGTGTCCGCAAAGGTGCGCGACGCCCGGCACGGTGCTCTTGTACGGTAGATCGTTGTCTTCCTGGATCGGCAGGGCGTCGAAATCGGCGCGCAGACCGATGGCCTTGTTGCCGTCGCCTACGGTCAGCGACGCCACGACGCCGTACTTGCCGACGCCCGTCGCCACGTCGTAGCCCCACCCGCGGACAAGGCCCGCGATGTATTCGGCGGTCTTTTCCTCCTGCATCGACAGTTCGGGATTGCGGTGCATGTGCTCGAACCACTCTTCGATCTGCGAGCGGTTTGCTTGCATGGCTTCCAAGATCTTATTCATACAGACACTCCCTTAAACGGTGCGATGGCGGATCGCCCGGTTTTGCATGACTCAGGTGCGCTGCCGCTGGAGCCTGCCGGCCGCAGCGCCGCGCCTTCCTTGCGGCCTCGGGATGGTGAGCATGATCGAAATGACGGCTCCGACTACCATGAGGAGGTTCACAGATAGCGCAACGAGGCCGGCTTGCCGAATGGCGATGTTGTCCTGGCGTCCGAGGTACGTAATGACGCCTTCGATCCACTGCACCGACTCGCCCTGGCTGATGGCAGTGAAGACGGCGGCGGAGATGGCGACGCCGAAGGACGCGCCGAGGGACGAGGCCATTTTGTAGATACCCGAACCGCTTCCGGCTTGGCTCTTCGGCAGGGCGGAAAGGGCTGCGTCGGTAGACGGCGTGGCGTAAAAGGCGAGGCCCAGACCGAAGAGCGTGAAGCCGATTACAGCCAGGATGTTATAAGTATCGAGCAAGAGGTTCGTCGGCATGAGCAGCGCGATGGCCAGGCCCACGATCAAAGAAACCCAGATCATCGGCTGGCGAGGGCCGAAGCGCTGCAACAGTTTCTCGCCTACCCGGATGAACGCTACGATGGTGATTGCACAGCCCTGGGTGAGCATGCCGGCCGCCTGCGCGCTCATGTTGCCGCCTAGCTGCACGAGGGACATGGCGACGATCAGCATGCCCGCCGTGCCGTTCAAGAGCAGGTTGGACACGGTAGCACCAGTAAACGTCAGGTTCCGGAACAGGTTGAAGTCGACGAAGCTGTTGTCGGCCTTCAGCTCGATGCGGACGAAGAGGATGCCGAAGATGACGCTGATCGCAAGCAGCGTGAGTGAGACGGGACTGAACCAGCCGAAGTTGCCGCCCTGCGTTGCGAAGACCTGGAGCGCCACCATCATGATCATGAACGTGATGACGCCGGGCAGATCGAACTTGCCGCCTTTAACCGATTCCGCCTTACTTTCCGGGGGCCCCCGCACGAGCAGCATGCCGAGCAAAGAGAGCGCCGCGGACCAAAGAAGATCCAGCGCCAGCCGACATTTTGCGCCATGAGCCCGCCGAAAAGCGCCGCAAAGCCCGAGTCGCCCCACGATCCCATCGACCACAGGCTGATGGCCCGCTGCCTGGCCGCGCCTTCCCAGTAGACCTGCACGAGGGCCAGGCTGGAAGACATGATCGCTGCCGACGAGAGACCTTGCAAGATGCGTCCCAGCATAAGGAAGGTTTCCGCCAGGGGACCGCTGGGGGCAAAGCCGACGAGAAGCGAACCGGCGATGCTGAAGAGAAACCCCCAGTTCAACACGCGGACCCGGCCCAGGCGGTCGGCGAGGCCTCCCATGACGACGATGAAAATGCCCGAGAACAGGGCCGTGATGGAAACCGCGATATTCATGATGCTCGTCTCGACGCCCAAGTCCTCGGCCATGACCGGCGCGATGTTGAGGGTTGTTTGAGCAAACAGCCAGAAGGCCAGGACTCCTAGGATAATACCGAACAACACCTTGTCATTGCCAACAAAGCCTGCGTTCTGTTTGATCGACGCAGCGGCAATATAGTTTACCAGTTAATGACAATCGTCATACCCAAAAGGGGCAGGTGACAGTATCCTTTTTTGCGCCAGACAGGGAAAAGTGCGAGGTTGTGCTGCCCCCCTGTGTGAGCGAGAGGACGGCACATGGCGTGAGAACTTCTTGCCACATGCGGCAGAAGTTGGCGTCAGACTGCGGAGGAATTCGTCCAGCTGGGGTGAATTTCGATAGCGAAACGTTTCTCTGGCCGGCGGCGATCAAAGTGCAAGGCCGCACCTTGCTGCGCCTGCCGGATCAGGGGCAAGCCGGGATAGCTCGTGAAGGGGGATGGATGAGGTGAAACGGAAGAAGCAGTTTGGGCGCAACGGGTTGAAAGCGGTCCTTCTTATGGTAGTTTGTTTGTCGGTGGCTGTGCCGGTCTGGGCCCAGACGCTCAGGGTGGAACTGCAGGACTTCCGGGAACCGGGACCGCGTGCGGTCATCGAAGACATCCTGATCCCTAAGTTTGAAGCGCTGCACCCAGGCGTCAAGGTGGAAGTGAGCTTTACCGACTGGACGAACTATATTGAGAAGTACGTGACGTATTATCTGGGCGGGGTCCTGCCCGACGTGCTGAATGTGGGTTCTGCGGCCCTCGGCCAGTTCGCCGAACAAGGTCTCATCCGGCCTTTAAACGAGTACGTGAACAACTGGGAGGCTAAGGACGACTTCATTCCGGCAGCCTTAGAGGACGGCAAGATCGGCGACACGTACTGGGCGATAACGAACCGTTACGATGTCAAGACACTCGGGTACAACATGGATATGTTCGATCTGGCCGGACTCGACCGCAACGCACCGCCCACTACCTGGGATGAGCTTGCGCAGTACGCCAGGCGCCTGACGCAGCACGACTCCGAGGGCAACATCTACGTGCAAGGCTTCGACGTGCGGCCGAACAAAGATCATGTGCTGCCCTTCGTGTATCAGGCGGGAGGGCGGTTCATGAGTCCAGACGGCACCGAGACCTTGTTGGCTTCGGACGAGGCGGTCGAAGCGGTCGAATTCCTGCATTCGCTCATTTGGGAGCACGGCGCCTCGCTGCCCACGGCGCACAGCCTCGTGCAGGGACGCGTCGCCATGCTTTACGAGGGATCGTGGATCATGCAGGACATTTACAAGGACCGCTTTGACCTAGGGATCGCCGAACCCTTGACACACAGGGAGCAGGCTACGCACGCCTACAGCAATCGTCTCGCCATCGCCAGCACGTCGCAGCACCCGGACCTCGCGTGGGCTTTCATCGACTTCCTGCTGGAACCCGAACACATGTCCCTTATCGTCAGCGAGAGCAAGTCGTTCCCGCCGCGCATCAGCACGTTGCAGCTGCCTCCTTTCAGCGACGACGAACGGTGGCTGGCCTGGCTCACGGCGGCCATGGTTTCGATTCCGCAGCCGGGATACATCACCGAGCTGCCCGAAGTGATCAGCAAGTACCACGCAGCTCTGGAGGACATCTTCAACAACCGGGCACCGGCTCGCACACGCCTTGCGGAATTCGCCCGGGACGTCAACCAGAACGTCTTGCCGGTGAAGTGAACGCAGCGTCGCCGGTGCCGGACTGCTGCGGCGGAGCTCCCCGTCCCGTCTGCGCGGCGGGGAGCCCGCCCCG
>JAAYLA010000159.1 GCA_012522135.1 Bacillota bacterium
AACCTCCGTATCCGAGTAAACGGGCACGGCGCGATCTGCGCCGCCCGCGGGAACAAGGTGCAGATCGAAGGACTTTCCATGCTCTGCGGGAATAACCGCCTCAAGTTCAATGACGAGTTCTCCTGTGACGGGATCGCCCCACTCAGGAGACCGCAGCGCAACATGCTGCACGACGAACTCCGAAACGTAACGAAACTCGAGGCCGGAAACGTCTTTGACCACCGCAGTTATGCGATGGGTTCCTTCAGCCAGAGCCCACGGGTCGACCGTTCCGTAATGCGGCCGATGCGGACCTTCGTAGAACACCTCGCCGTCCAGCTCCAATCGCACATGCTCGACGGACACGTTCAACGCCTCGACACGCACCGGCGTTCGGTCTGCGACCACCGCGGCGCGCTTGGGAGACGAGATCCAGACCGAACCCGTAGCCGCACCCGGAAGTCCGCCCGGGTAACCGAGAACGATCACTTCCGACAAGGCGAGCTCCGGTCGCAGCGTGGAAAAGCCCTCAAGCGCGATCTCGATCCACGTGATATCCCGCTCGTCCGGCAGATCGACGATCGCCGCTGCTCCCGGATCCCGGGGAAACTCGATGCCTTGCAGTTGCGTGCCGTCGCTCAGGGTCACCGCGGCCGTTAGCGGACGCCGGTTCGCCAGCACACTGCCGTAGATGAACAGCTGGCGCGCCCTTTGAACCCGGTCCCACGAAAGCCGGATCCACGCCGTGGCACCCTCGGTTGTCCACTCGTTGTCCGCCTTCGCCGCATCCACCGTGATTTCGCCGTCGGTCAAAGCCCACAGACGGTCTTGACTGCTCTCCTGGTCCGTCGACAACGTGGCGTACGGTGCCAGGTTCACGAGCTCGGTAGCGCCCGACGGCAGAGGCTGCGGGGTAAGCGTGGGCCCGCTCACGTAGAGCGAACCGTCCGGACGGAAGCCCATACGATCTATGGCAACGCGTCGATCGCCTCCGCCTGCCGCGGGATCGGCATGAATGTGGTACACGATGAACAGCTCCGTGTCGTCCGGCGAGGCCACCACGCTGTGGTGTCCGGGACCGGACAGTCGTCCGCCCCATGCCCCGCGGCTCAGAATAGGATTCCCGGCGTATTTCGTGTAGGGCCCAAGGGGATGGGCTGCCGTAGCATAACCTACCGAATAATCCCGGCCGCCGAAGAAATTGGCCGAGTACATGAGATAGAAGGTGCCCTCACGCTCGATCACGTACGGAGCCTCATTCCACAAACTGTTGCCGGAGCGCATTTCCCAGGGTTGGTCCGGCCGGAGCAGGAAGACCGGCTCCCCGACGACCGAGCGCAAATCGTCGGACAACCGGATGCCGTATATATGGCTTTCATGCCGGCCGCCGAACGTGGGTACCTGATCCATCGAGAAGAACAAGTACTTCGTGCCGTCGCTCGCGATAAAAGGATGGGCGTCGATCGTGGGAAAACCGAAATCGAAGAGGGGCCTGCCAATGTCACGGAACGGCCCCGTAGGAC
>JAAYLA010000013.1 GCA_012522135.1 Bacillota bacterium
ACCATGCACCGGCCGCGCTGCTTCCCGGCGGAGCCTGCCCAGCCAAAGGTGTCACTCCCGTTACGCTCGAACTCCGCCGCTATTATATCAGTTTCTGCCCTTCTCTGCCAGGGCGGCAGCCGATTCCAGGAGTGACCCTTCCGTGCGTTACCGACGGCGAAACTCGGTTCCCAATAGCCCTCGAGCCGATGCGCAGTCTCCGGCGTCGAGACGTGCCGGAGAACGAATCGACCGGTCACTCACCGATGCTTTGTCCTGCGCCGTTCTTGCGACTTTCCCTTTCGTGGCTCGATCCCTAACGTTTCCGGTTGGTGCAGATAATAGTCGTCGGGGCTGTCGATGACTACGAGGGTCTCGACTCCGTCCTGATCGGTCACGGTTCCAGGCTCGGCATCGTCAGGATTTTGTACGGTGCTGAGCTGCTCTGGGTTATCAGACCGGGCAAAGGTGCGGAGCCGCTGCTTTGCTTGTTTCCACGTCTTTTCGCGTGACATTGCGCTTCACCTCGGTTTAAGTTGGGCGCACGCGGAGTGGATGATGGGTGGAACTTTGCGGGCAATCTGGGATGCTGCCGTCGGCCAGGCAAGATGAGAAACGGGCGCCGTTTAACAACCAATGGGGGCAGAAGAGGACATCCCCTCGCGTACAGGTTCGCCCATCGACGGGCCAAAGCGGAAAAATGAGCAAGTTGACACGCCGGATTCCCCGGCGATATAATGGAGTTGCCCTGTGAGAGGGCTTTTTGCATCTTGACCCGTTTTCAAGTTTGCCGTGCTAGGCGGGGCGTTAGCGGTGCCCTGTACCCGCAATCCGCTATAGCGGGGCTGAATTCCCGTCCGAGGCTCGTTTCTTGTGGGGTCTGCCCCCAAGTGAGCCGATGTTGACAGTCGGGTCTTGCGCAACAAGTACTCACGAACCCCGTCAGGTCCGGAAGGAAGCAGCGGTAAGTGAATCTACTTGTGTGCCGCAAGGGTGCCTGGCTCGAGTCGGCAGCTTGGGTAACGCCCGGAAGAGCGAATCGACGACGGGTGCACGGCAATTTTCCCGCCCGCGGGTTTTCCGCAGGCGGTTTTTTGTTCCCTCCCGATCGCTGCAACGCGGCTGAGGGTCCGAAGCCGCGCGGCAGCCTGCAGGTAGCGGCCGCCGGCGTGTGCCGGTTAACCCGCCGTCTCAACCGGACGTCATGAGCTTCAGCATGAACGAACGTACCGCCTCTCCGCCGTCTGAGGTCGCGGTCGGATCGCCGTACGCCGTACCGTGGGGGAAGTGCCGGGCGCTCGCGTCACCGAACAGCAAGCGGAAGTCCTCCGCAAAGGTTTCCTGTGGCGACTGTACCCACGCCGGCGATTCGACCTGGCCCGACTCGCTCCAAGCACCGATTCCCCGCAGAGCCATATACTCTTGCCACAGTACGTCTTTGTCGGGATTGCCGTCGATGTAAGCGAAATGCACGTGGTGGCCAAGTTCGTGCAGCAAGGTGTACGCCGTGCGATGGGGACTTACGGCACCGGTGTCCGGCGCAGCACCGAGGGCTGCCTCACCTGCCGTGCCGATGCCCGCCGTATTCTCTAGAGCGAAAGGCAGCAGCACGATCCGGTACCCGTCCAAGACGCCTTCCGGAAGCGCCGCACCGTCCAATGCTTTCTCCACTTCCTCCGGCTCGACGATCCGCACCCGCCGCGCGTCCGCAATGGGATAACCGTAATACTGCATCAGCCTCGCCTCGCCTGCGATCCGGCTCCAGCGGTTCGCAAGGGCGGCAAGACGTGCATCGATGGCCACATCGAGCAGATGCACACGGCCCGCGGCATCAGCAGGGACGATCTTTGCCCCGCTGGCCGTGGGCAGTGCCTCACGTTCCAAGATGGTTTCCCTTTCCCGCCAAAGCAGCGCAATCTCACCGAGAAGAGCCGGGAGCGAAGCGGGCCACTCGCCGGCCAGTTCCTCCAGGTGCGCGGCATCGCCGGACCACCACTGTGCCGCCGAATCGAGGTAATAAGATCCGGGCTCAGCCGATACGGACACGGCATGGAGGCTGGAAAGGGAATAGATAATGTAGGAATGGGCAGCAAGAAAACCGCTGACGCCTACGGCCAACACGACGAGAGCAAGCAGATATGGGGCATAATGGCGCAGCCTTAACGATTGGTTTCTGGGCGCAGAGTGCGCGACCGTGCGGTGACTCGTCTGACCCATCGGGGCGATCCTCCTCTCCGTGCAGGTGACGGCTGGCACAACATCCTCCAGCATAACATGGATTCGCCTTGGGGAGCCGTGGCAGATATTCGCAGCCATGATCGAAGCCGAGGGCACGAAGACTAGTAGCGCGAAAGGATGTGCCAGTCACGATGAAGGAGGTAGGCAAGGCGTGAGGAGTCGCATGCGCTACTTGATCCCGTTGCTGCTCCTGGTAGTGTCGCTCGCGGCAGGCTGCGGCAGGCAAAATGCGGTGCCTGGCCCAGAGCCCGGCCAACGAATGACGGACGGGCAGGCCGACGTGGGGATGGCCGACGAGGCGGTCGAGCTGGCCGAACAGGTTGAAGGAGTGGATACCGCCTACGCCGTCGTCACCGGGCCCTCGACGTTGATGGTCGGTCTCGTGCTCGCGCAAGGAATCGGCGAGGAAGAGGCGTCTCGGATCGAAGAACAGGTTGCCGACGAGCTGCCGCGGCGTCTAGAGGGCGTGGAGGAAGTCGTCGTCACCTCGAACCCGGACCTGGTCGAACGGATACGCGAGATCGGCCGGGGCGTGCGCGAGGGGCGGCCGGTTTCGGAGTTTGCCGACGAGGTCGACGAGATCATGGACCGTCTGGCGCCGCGTGATGACGGGGGCCAGACCACCTGACCTTGAGATCGCGAGCGGCCGATCGAAGACCTTGATTCCGGCCGAGAGCGGGGTGTCGGGCACGGCACCCTGCTTCTCGTGTCGACGGAAGGATTCCCTCCGGGGCGAAACGAAGTCTGTGACGTCCAGGCAGGAGGGTACTTTATGGCCTACCTCTCACTCTACCGCAAGTGGCGCCCGCAAACTTTCGAAGACGTCGTCGGACAACAGCACGTCGTTCGCACACTGGTCAACGCACTCAACGATCGTCGCACGGCCCACGCGTATCTTTTTTGCGGCCCGCGGGGCACGGGAAAGACCACCGTGGCGCGTCTTCTGGCCAAGGGCCTCAACTGCGAACACGGTCCCACGGGCCGGGTTTGCAACGTGTGCGACAATTGCAGGCGGGTCGCCGAAGGCAATGCGTTAGACGTGATCGAGATCGACGGTGCTTCCAACCGCGGCATCGACGAAGTGCGTGAGATTCGCGAGCGGGTCCACTACGCGCCGACGCAGGGCCGGTACAAGGTGTACATCGTCGATGAGGTCCACATGCTGACCAACGAAGCTTTCAACGCCCTGCTCAAGATACTCGAGGAGCCTCCGGCGCACGTCGTATTCGTCTTTGCTACCACCGAAGCGCATAAGATACCCGCAACCATCGCCTCGCGCTGCCAGCGGTTCGATTTCCACCGCTTTCGCCCCGCGGAGCTCGTGGGCCAGTTGAAGAAGGTGCTGGCGGGCGAAGGCGTGCCGTACGAGGAAGAAGCGTTGGCCCTCGTGGCGCGTCACGCAGAGGGCGGTATGCGCGACGCCTTGGCCGTCTTGGACCAATGCATCGCCTACCAACCCGAGCGGTTGACAGCTCAGGTAGTCAGCGAGGTGTTGGGTACCGCGCCCCGCGCCCGGATCGTCGAGTTCGTGCGGCGTGCTGCGGCAGGAGAAGTCGGCGCGGTCTTGGCCTTGATTCGAGAGCTGGACGAGACGGCCGCCGATTTGCGCCAGTTTGCTCGCGACCTGCTCGGATACTTGCGCGACCTGATGATCTTGAAAGCGTCCGGTGCGGAGGCCGACGAGCTGACGACGCTGCTCGAGGGCGAGAAGGAGGAAGCGCGCCGTTTGGCCGCCGGCCAGGGCCTCGACCGCATCATCAAAGCTATGGAGATTCTGGGCCAGGTCGAACTTGATATGCGCTGGGCTCCTTCCCCGGTGTTGGCGCTCGAGCTGGCAGGCGTCCGCCTGTGCGATCTGTTCCGTGTCCCCCGGCTCGATTCCGCGCCGCGGGACCAGACGCAGGTCCAGGCTCAGCCCCAGGAGGAGCCGCCCGCCGCGACGCATGTGCCGGGCCCGTCGATACCCCAGGCCCGTCCGCAGCAGTCTCCGGGCATGTCTGCTGCCGAACCGGCGCCGGTAGCTCCGCCCACCGACGCACAGCAGCCATCCGGCGTGCAGCGTACCGTCGCCAGCCGCAACGAGGCCGCCAGACCGCCGCATGAACCCGAGAAGCGATCCGCGGGGCCGCCGGCGGAGGGCAGCGAACTGGAGGGCTTGTGGCAAAGGTTTCTACAGACTTTGCGGGACGAGCGGCTGCGCCAGGCGGAGGCGTTTTTGCGCGAAGGCCGGCCCGTCGAGCTGACCGGAGATACCCTCGTCGTATGCTTTCCCACGAACAGGGAATTCCACTACGCCAGCGCCGGGCGGCCGGAGCACAAGCAGTCTATGGAAAGGGTGCTCACGCGGCTTGTGGGGCGGGCGGTCAGTCTCGAGCTGCATTTGGGGGAGGTCGCGCGCGGTAGCAGGGAACGGGAGGCCAAACGGGAGACAGAGGAAGCTGCTGCCTCGGAAGGGGACGAAAGCGGTCCAGATCTGGACCATCCGACCGTGCAGGCTGCATTGCGATTTTTCGGCGGTAAAATAACTGAGGTCCGCCGCAGTAGGGAGGACGCACCATGATGAATATGCAAAAGATGATGAAGCAGGTTCAAAAGATGCAGGCCGAGATCGCCCGGGTGCAAGAGGAGCTCGGCTCGATGACGGTGGAAGGGACGGCGGGGGGCGGCGTGGTGACGGTCGTCGCCAACGGCCACCAGGAAATCTTGGAAGTGAAAATCGATCCCGCGGTGATCGACCCCGAAGATCCGGAGCTGCTTGAGGACTCGGTGCTGGCCGCGGTGAACGAGGCACTCCGGAAGGCCCAGGAGCTGGCCGAGTCGGAAATGGCCAAGGTGACGGGCAACCTGAAAATTCCCGGGCTTCCCGGCATGCCGGGCTTTTAACTTCGACCGGCGGAGGCGGAAAGTGAGAAGGATGAATTCATGAGTCAGTTTGTGCGGCCCATCGCGCAGCTCATCGAGCAACTCGCGCAGCTTCCCGGCATCGGTCCCAAGACGGCTCAGCGTTTGGCATTTCATTTAATCAGCACGAAAAAAGAAAACGCCCTGGCTTTGGCGAACGCCATCGTCGAGGCGAGGGAGAAGCTGCGTTATTGCTCCGTCTGCTGCAACGTCACCGACGAGGACCCGTGCCGGCTTTGCTCCAATCCGGTCAAGCGCGATCCGAGCGTCATCTGCGTGGTGGAAGATCCGAAGGATGTGCCGGCTTTGGAGCGCACCCGCGAGTTCAAAGGTCTTTACCACGTACTGCACGGGGCCATCTCGCCCATGGACGGCATCGGTCCCGACGCGCTGCGCATTAAGGAGCTCTTGCGCAGGCTCGAAGACGGTAAGGTAAAGGAAGTTGTGGTAGCGACCAATCCGACGGTGGAAGGCGAAGCGACGGCGACGTATCTGGCGCGCCTCATCAAGCCCTTGGGCGTGAAGGTAACCCGCATGGCCCACGGCGTACCCGTAGGCGGCGATTTGGAGTACATCGACGAAGTGACCCTCAGCCGGGCACTCGAGGGACGGCGCGAGATGTAGCCGCGACGAAACCAGCCGAAAAAGCCGGTGCAGCGTGCCCGCGGCTTGCCGGGACACGCCGCGCCGGCTTTTTGTTCGAGGAGGCGTGCTGCCCTACTGCCGCATCTCCACTTCCCACAATCGAGCGGCTTCGGCTAGGCCGATGTCGGGAGCGATCTCGCCGGCCAGAATTTTGAAGTAGTGAGGATCGAAGGCCTTCGCCACGACGGACGTATTGGGGAAGACCGGGTATGGACGGGCGTAGTTGAGCGTTTCGTAAATGTAGCGGCTTTCAGGTTGCTCCCGGACGAAATCGATGATCGTCGAGCGCAAGGGCGAGATGTAGCCTAGATACAGATTGATCTCAAGCAGGTGCTGCGGTTCAGAGATAAACTTGATAAACTCCCAGGCTAGATCCTTCTTGTCGCTGTCGGCGTGGATCGCGAGCCAGTTCGTAAAGGTGACGCTGGCCGGCTCCTTGTGTCCGGGCGGCGGTACGATGGCCCGCAGCTCGGCCGCGACCCGCTCGTCGGCGCGGTACGCCTCCGCCACCACACCGCCGATGTTCAGGTTCATCGCCGCAGTGCCACGCACGATGGGGCTACCGCTACCTTGACCCGGATCGACCGTGTGCCCCGGGGGCCGCACGGTGGTCATCAGGTCGCGCAGGAAGGTCATCGTCTCGACGCCTTCTCGCTCGTGGAACCTCGGCATGAACGTGACCGGATCGATGAACTCGCCGCCATTTTGCCACAGAAACACCACGAAGTCTTGGGCGGCGCTCGAGGCTCCGTCGGTCCAGCGAGTAAGATCATAGCCCATCCGCGTGACCACGGCGCCGTCGGTCACCGTGAGCTTGCGGGCGGCTTCCAATAGCTGATCCCAGTCTTGGGGCGGCCTGTCCGGGTCCAGGCCGACTTCCTGGAAAAAGTCGGCACGGTACCAGAAGATGCGCGGGTCCGTGTACAGCGGCAGACCGTACTGGACCCCATCGTGCGCCGAGTTTTCAAGCGTGACGGGGTTGTAGTCAAATAGACCGTCCCAGTCGGCAAGGTACGGATCGAGGGGAGCGAGGAGTCCGGCATCGAGCAGCTCGATCAGATGCTGCGCGCCGTTCATGAACACGTCGGGCGGCGTCCCCGCGATCGTGTTGAGGATCAGTTTCTCTTCCCGATTACCCCAAGTGACCCGTTCGAAGTGCACCTCTACGCCGTATTGTTCCTCGAATTTCGGCACGAGCTCGTTGAGCACGTACTGGTACGCGTCCCAGAACAAAATCATCTGAACGTGCAGAGTCTCCGCCGCAGCCGCACCGGAAAGAGCGAGAACAAGGGCTAAGGCGCCGGCTAGAGACAAGCCTCTGCGCTTGACGGAATGCATCACGACCCATACCCCCCTATTGTGCCTTCTTGATCCGGACTGCGCGCCAAAACATATTACGTAAGATATTTATTCGCATTCAAGTCTATTCTTCCTCCCGGAATTTTGGCAGGAGTCTCCGCGTTCCACCCAGAACCAGACCAGGACACATCATATGATTGCGGGCTCAAGCTCGGTGTCAGGGGGGCGCGACATGGCACGACCGCGAACCTGCTTCATGAGACGAATTCGGTGGGGGGCGCCGCTTCTCATCACATTCGGGGTTCTGTTCTGCTTGGAGGTGCTACCGGCCGTGGCCGCGAGTGCAGATGCCGAGGCGCTGATTACCGAGTGGTACGATGTATGGCGAGGGACGGGGTTCCTTCCGCCACGCGTCGGCGAAGGGGAGGAACTGGATAAACAAGGCAGCACAGCGCGTCTAGCAGCCATGGCCGCGGCGGGCATCGCTCCGGGAGGAAACCTTCTCGATGCGGCCTTCGCCCTTTCCGCCTTGGGCGAGTTGCTCGGCGGCGAATCTCTGGACGCCGCGCTGCTGTCGGCTCTGGCGTCTTCGGAGCCTGCCGTGCGTGCGGACGCAGCCCGTGGCCTCTCGCTCGTGTGGGAACGCAGGCGCGTCGTATGCCCCGACATCAGCAACCCGCCCGTGTACTGCCCGGGCCGGGGCATTTTCTAT
>JAAYLA010000160.1 GCA_012522135.1 Bacillota bacterium
AAAAGACACGAACAAAGCAGCAGCGACAACCCAATGGTCCAAATCAAGTGTTTGGTCATCTTCGTCGATCCTCCCTGTTGGAATCCCAGCGTTCCCCGTGCCCGGATCAAAGTTGTGTATTTTTCAGATTTAATACAACGCTTAATACGACGCAACGGGTCGTCGAAGTGTACCGCATTGGAATATTTACCATGTGACGCCCGTAATCCTTTGCTCACGATACAAGCCCGGTATATGGCGTATATTCGAATTAATTCGACCCCGGATAAGGCCTTTATCTGTTAGGTCGAGCGAGGTCCCGCAAACCTAGGCGGCGACTGACTCCGTGGCGGGTCAGTCGCCAGCTCACGGGCTCGCGGCAGGGTCAGTCGGGATACCATGTACGATGTAGTCCTCGTTATAGCAACTCAGGGGCAGGGCGGCCTCCGTCGAGGATCGCTCCCATATCGTGCAGCCGTGTCCTGAGCGCGATCACGTCCACGTCAGCACAGGCGCTATCTTTCCTTGCCGCCATGGCCGCTGCGACGCCCGCCGCTTGGCCCATGGCCATGCACTGCGCCATGCTGCGGCACGAGGCGTGGGCATCGTGGGTCGCCGACAGGCACCGGCCTGCGACCAGCAAGTTCTCTACCTCGACCGGAAGGAGCGCCCGGTACGGAATGTCGTAAACCTCGCCCTCCGGCAAGTACTGCCAGCGCGTATCGTGTCCGCTGTGGTGGTCTTCGATGGGCGCTCCGCACTGTGCGATGCCGTCCGGGAACTTCCGTGCAGCCAACACGTCCTCTTTCGTGAGCCGGTACGCTCCGACTAAGCGACGGCTTTCCCGGATGCCGATCTGGATTCCCACGGCCGCCAAGTACGCCCGCTCGTACCCGGGTACACGCTCGATCAAGAAGCGCGCGTACTCGCCCACTTGCCTGCGACCTTCCAACTCGGCGCGTGTAAGCGAAGCGGGATCCGTTCCGTCCACGTTCGGCACACGCGTCATGTTGGCCACCATGACGTCGGGCAGCGGCGTACGGTGGATGCTGCCCTCCTTGCGGGGCAGGTCGTATTCCCCCGAAGCGGCGGCTTCCTGGAGCAGCCGGACAAACTCGGCCCGCGGCACCGACGCGGCCTGCGGCACGTCCACGCCCCCCAAGGTAAAGGTCGTGGTCGCACTTTGCACCTCGCCCGTCGCGCAAGCCGATTCCACCGCCGCTCCGGCCCGGGCCGCTACGTCGGCATCGCCCGAGGC
Organism: Bacillota bacterium; assembly: GCA_012522135.1. Classification (GTDB taxonomy): domain Bacteria; phylum Bacillota; class Limnochordia; order DTU080; family JAAYLA01; genus JAAYLA01. The sequence continues at coordinate 1,238 of JAAYLA010000160.1, forward strand.
GTCGACGTACACCCTGCCCCGCACGCAAAGCAGACCGGCCTTCGTCGCTACGATCACGCCGCGGACTTCGCCGCCTTCGGCCAGCACGTCGACGCAAAAGGCATGGAGCAGAAGGTCGACGCCTGCCCTCGTTACAAGCTCGTCCCACACCCTCTTCAGCACCGCCGGGTTGTAGGTGATCCCGGTCCCGGCCCCATACGTGTTTGGACGGTACATCGCGGCCCGGTGGTCGAAAAGTGCGTTCACGACTTCCATTGGAATGCCGCCCACAACGCGCCTCGGCTCGGACCCGGGGGTGAAAAAACCGTAGAACGTATCGAGCACCGCGGTACTCGTGCCGCCCAGGAAGCCGTAACGCTCGATCAAGGTCACACGACAGCCTGCCCGTGCCGCGGCGACCGCCGCGTTGAGGCCCGCGGACCCGCCTCCGATCACTACGACATCGGCCTCTCGCTGCACGGGCACCTCGCGCACGTACGTAATCAGGGATGCGTCGTTAGCCATGCAACTCGACCTCCCGCAAAGACAATGCCTTGGACGGATTCGCGACGAAGATGCGGTGGATGTCGTCCTCACCCAGCCCCGCGGCGCGAAGACGGGGGACAAAGGTGTTCAGAAGATAGCCCATGCCCGGGCCGCCCCCGTAGCTCACACGGTATGAGCGCCTGGCCAGGTCGTTACCGAGGACGATCTGCCCGCCGAAGCCCGCGTCCACCATCCCGCAAATCAGCTCGACTAAGGCCGAGTCGGGATAGTACTTCACCCGGGACGGGCCGTCGTACAGCACCATCGCGCCCGTCTCCGCCACCGCTTTGTGGTAGGCAAAGTCCATGTTGCGGTCGAGGTGCCCGATAATGACAGCCGACGGATCGACCCCGTACTTCACGAACAACTCGACCTGCTCCAAGGCCATCGTACCGTAGGTGGTGTGGGTCGAGATGGGGACACCCGTAGCCAGGTGCGCCATTGCGACGGCTTCGAAAAGGCGCTCGGTCTTGGCCGGGACCGTGTGATACTCCGTGGCCGCTTTCAGTACCCCGGCCTTGGCGCTGATCCTTTCGACGATGGGCCCCCGGTAATCGTAACGGTCCATTCCCACGGTCACATCGGCGATGAAAAGGTCGACGATCGCGTCCAACGGATACGTGTAAACCCAGTGGTCCGGGGTATAGTACTGCACCTGATGAAAACCCGAACAAGCCACGATGTGCACACCGGTGCGGCGGGACACCTCCACCAAGCCCGGTGCGTCGCGCCCTGTGGCCACGGGCATCATGTCGACTACTGCCCGGCCGCCCGCCGCCTTGAAAAGCTCGAGCTCCTGACAGGCTTTGTCGACGCTGTCCAGATGGATATCCGGCTCTTTCATCACGCCCACTCCGGCGGATATCAAGAGGTGGTCGTGCATGTTCGTTACACCGAGCGTCTCTGAATCGATATCACCGAGAACGGTACGGACTTTCCCCACGGTCTGTCATCTCCTATCCGAACGAACGGCGCAGCCCGCCCTTGCGTGTGAGTTGCATCGTGTAGGTATAACGATCCCCGCGGCATATGGCCTCCTCGTACACCAAAGGGTCGCCGGCCTCGTCGAAGCTGGTGCGGTGAAACAGAAGCCCCGGACTTCCGGGAGGCACGTCCAGCCGTCTGGCCACGTCGTCGGGGATGATGATCGCGCGAATCTCGTGCACCGCCGTTTCCACCCGTACGTTCGCGCGGCGGGTCATCAGTTCGTACAGGGAGCCTTCGAACGCGTCGTCGGGGTGCAAGCCGAGCCGGGGATGGATGTAGTCGACCATGTAGACCCAAGGCTCGTGGTCGGCGTAGCGCAAACGGTTCACCCGCAAGACCGGCGAGCCGGGTGCCATGCGCAGCATCTCGGCAACGGCATCCGGAACGGGCACTACGCCTTTGTTCAACACCTGCGTACTGGGCAACATGCCGCGGCTTGTAATTTCCTCGCTAAAGCTGACCAGATGCGGGAGGCTGATGCGCAGCGGAGGACGGGCGATGAACGTTCCCTTCCCCGTGATCCGTTCCAACAGCCCTTCGGCCATGAGTTGTTGCAAGGCGCGGCGCACGGTCGCGCGGCTCACTTGGAGCGTTTTTTGCAGCTCCTCTTCGGTGGTGAAAAAGTCGCCGGGTTGCCACGGCCCTTGCTCTATCTGTTGCCGCAGGTATTCCGCCAACTGATGGTATAGGGGGACGGGTGCGGCACGGTTCAATCGGAAGGCTCGAGTGGAAATCCCTTGGCCCATAGCGATCCCTCTCCCAACTAGCCCGACACGAGCCAGCCGCCGTCGACCGGGAGCACGACGCCGGTGACGAACTTTGCGCCATCCCCCGCCAAGTACAGCGCGGCGCTTGCCACGTCTTCCGCCTCGCCCAAATCCCCCGTCAGAGGCTGTTTTACTTTCATGAGCCCGACGATCCGCGGGTCGCTCTGCGCCCGCTTGCTCATAGGCGTCCTGATCAAACCGGGCGCGACGACGTTCACCCGAATGCCGTACGGAGCGTAGTAAGCGGCCATGGCCCGGGACATGGAAATGATCGCGCCCTTGCTCGCCGCGTACGCGTGGGTGCCGAAGTGCTCGGCGGAAGGCGAGAGCCCGAGGACGGAGCTCGTATTGATAATGCTTCCGGACCGCCTCTGCATCATGCCGGGCAGGACCGCTCGACAACACATGAACATGCCTTTCACGTTGACGTCCATGACCTTGTCCCAGCCCTCGTCGGTAAGCTCGTGGACTGGGCCGTCTCCGTAGCGCCGTCCGCTGATGCCCGCCACGTTAAAGAGCACGTCGATGCGGCCCTCGCGCCGTTCGACGTTGCGAAAGACGCGCTCCACATCGTCCCGGCACGACACGTCGCCGACTTCGTAGACGCAGCTCCCCCCAGCCTGCTCCACCAAGCGGCACGTTTCGGCCAAGTTGCTTTCCGTCCGCGCTACAACATGCACCCTCGCACCGTGACGGGCAAACAACACGGCCGCAGCCCTGCCGATCCCCGTCCCCCCACCGACGATCACGGCTACCTTCCCGGCCAACTGCCGCTCACCCATCGGACCGGCCGCCCCGTCGTCCGGTCCCTTGACGAAACTCCTGCGCTGCGGCGTCTCCATTTGTACACGCACCCCTTACGCGACGGTCACTTCAGCGTAAAATCCGAGCTCCAACGGTACGGCCGGGCAGCGGCCACCCAAGCGCAAAGCGCATGGGCATCCACCCCAGCGAAACGTGCCTGTCCAGGACCGTCCAGCGTCCTGAAGCTGCCGCTCTTCACGGCAGTCATCGCTGCGTCTCCTTTCCGGCACGGCCGCCCGCCGCCAATGCCAGCAGGGCAGCGCCGTAAGCGGGTGGATGTTCGGGCTTTACCGGTTTCAGGTGCGGAAGCTCGTGTCCCACCTGCTCCGTGAGCAACCGGTGAAAAAGACCGTGCTCGAAAAGGCCGCCGGCCAGAACTAGAGGATAAGTATCAGGATAAAGGCACAGCTTTTCGACGACGGCGGCTACGGAGGCGGTCAGCTCCGCAATCGCGCGCTCGAGAATATCCCGGGCGACCGGGTCTCCCTCCTGCGCTGCGTCGATCAGTAGCGGAGCCAAGGCGGCAATCTGTGTCCGGCTGAACTCCCCTTCGTACACGGCGCGGGGAAGTTCGCTGGCATCTTCGACCGCCACGTGCCGCAGGACGGACGCCGCGAGCGCGGTGTCCGGACCCCTGCCGTCGTAAGCCCGCATGGTAGCTTGCAAGGCCGCCCATCCAAGGTAAGACCCGCTGCCCTCGTCACTCAAATGGGGGCCCCAGCCGTTGGCGCGCCAAGTCCGGCCCGCGGCGTCGCGCCCCCAACAGGCTGCTCCTGTCCCCTCAATCAGGACGATCCCCGGTCCTTCGGCCGTGACCGTGGCCAAGGCGCCTACCGGGTCACCGTCGACCCCGATTCTCTCCGCGAGCCACGGCTCGAGCGCGCGAAACGCAGCTCGCCTTCGCAAGCGGGCCGCGTCGCGTGCAGTTTGTATGCCCGCCAGGGACAAGAACGCTCCTACTTGGGGCTGATCTAAGGGCAGGCCGCTTTCCTGGCGCGCCCTGCGCACTGCCGCCTCCACCGCTGCGATGCCCAGTGCCGCGGCCCCTTCGTGCAAACCTCCGCACCACCAGGCGCCGGCTTCGCCCCACCCGCGGGCACGCCGCTGTTCGTCGATGATGCAGGCACGCGTGCGCGTCCCGCCCCCGTCTATCCCTACGTAGAAGCGTCCCGCCACGTCTACACCATCCTCGTATCCAAGCGGCTCAGCCTGCGCCCCAAGCGACGGCCGTATTCCTGCACGTTCAGCTCCATGGAGGTGTGGGCAGCCTCTTCTTGGGCGTCGCGCCGGTTATGGCTGTGCAGCACCAAAGGCGGTTTTCCCATGCGCGTGAGCTTGGCCGCCGTCTCGGCTACGATAGCCTGGATGATGAACACGGAAGCCAACGTCGATCCAGAGGCCACATTGTGCTCCAAACCTTCGATGGAAACCAACGCATCGCCCGGCGGCATGCAGTTGTCGATCACGAGGTCGGCAATGTCCATGAGCCGCTTGCCGCTCGCGTGCCGGGAATTGGTCGAGGAAGAATGTGCTACGCTCGTGATGGCGATGACCGGAACGCCGCGGCGCCGGCACCCTAAGGCGATGTCGATCGGGACCGCATTCACACCGGAGTTGGAAAAGATGATCATGCAGTCGGGCGGCTCCACTTGGTGGCTCTGCAGGATCACGTCGCCGTATCCCGGCACTTGCTCTAAAAACGTTCCCTGGAGCAACCCGTTGTCGGTCACCATGTAATTCGGTGTACTCAAGGCCAGCTCCACCATGGGACGAAAGCCCGGGTATGAGCCGATGCGCGGGTACGCGTCAATGCAGGGCAGATGGGAGTGCCCCGTGCCGAACAAGTTGCACCAACCGTCGCCGGCAATGGCTGTGGCCGCCATCGCCGCCGCCTTTTCGATGTTCCGTTGTTGAGTGGCTTGAATCTTCTCGAGCACCTTCATCATAGAGGACATAAACTGCAGGCCGTGTTGCATCGCTGATCATTCCTCCGCGGCTGGCTTCCGTTCCGTACGAGGTGGACCCCGAGGCGGTCCCTCGCTTTGGACGTTTGATCGATTGTACGTACAAAGCTCTGTCACTACGACCGTAACCCGGCTCGCTTCTCCGGACAATGGACAATCAGACGATAATCATGGACTATTCAACGGTCTGTTCCCCCGATGGCCTCATTACAAACAACAAAACATAGTCCATTACCTTGACCACTTCGTCCATTGTGAGCGAAAACCGCACGGCCGTATGTTGGAATCGTCCGAACCACCCGCCGAAGGCCAACCGGGAGGCTCTGGATCGAACGATTTGACAAGGGGTGAACGCAATGTTGGCTGCTCCAAAACAGATGCCAGTCCGCAGGTGCAACTTTTCGTTTCGTCGTATGTGTCGGAATATTGTGCTCGTCCTGGCGCTATCTGCCTCGCTGTCGCCGGGCCCGGCCGCGGCCCAGGAAACCCTGCAATTCATGGCGGCCGGCAACAACATCAACATCATCAATCTTTTGCAGGAGGAACTCTTGCCGGCTTTCGAACGGGAATTCGGAGTCCGGGTCGAGTTCAGCGCCGTGTCGTGGGCGGAGCGTACCGACCGCCTGGCTCTACTCGTCGCTTCGGGCCTGACTCCCGACGTGATCGGCACCGCCTACTACAGCCCGCACGAAGAAGGAGCCCAGGGGCTTTTCCTTCCTTTGGGCCCCTACCTGGAGGAGTGGGAGTACACGGACAGCATTCCGGCGCCCCTATGGCTAACCCAAACGTGGCGCGGTGAAGTCTACGTCGTTCCGTTCGAAATCGACATGCGAGGGTACGCCTACAACAAGAGCGTGTTCGCCGAGGCCGGCTACGACCCCGATTCCCCGCCGCAGAGCTGGACGGAACTCGTGGAATATGCCCGCCGGCTTACGCGCCTGAGCCCCGATCAAGATGCCGTGGAGGTACGGGGCATCGGGCTTTGGGGACCGGCGGGAGAGTTCATGTCGTTCATGCACCAGGCCGGAACACCGCCCGTCGATCTCGAGTCGTTTCGATCAAACTTCGATCGCCCCGCGGCGGTGGAGGCGGCCGAAGTATGGGCTGAGCTGCTGCGAGCCAGTCGCTACGAGTTAGGCGGACCGAACGCAGGAGTAGCCGTGGGCGCCGTGGCCATGGAGTCGACGACCCCGGGTTCGTTCGCCGGCTACCTGGATCAAGTCGGAGGAGACCTGCCCACGCTGTCGTCGGAGCTGGGCGTTTTCTATCCTCGCAAGGACCGTGAGTCGGATCCCGTGGCCCTTGCCTTTGTCAACGGGCTAGCGATCGCACGCACGAGCAAGAACCCCGACCTGGCGTGGGAGCTGATCAAGTACTTGATGCGCGACGAGGTGCAGCAGAGGATCCACGAGACCGCAGGCTGGATGCCTCCTCGCGTCGAACTCGCCTCTCAGTTCGTTACGAATCCGCTACTGCCTGCCGCCTACGATGCCGTACAGTACCTGATCGCCGCGCAGCTGCCGCCGCCCCGTAACGTCTCGCAAAATGAGCTGGACGCGTGGCTTTACCGGGTTCTGCGAAGTGAGGTTCCGCCGGAAGAGGCAATGTTGGCAGTACACGATTTGTGGAGCCGGTTGCTCGCCGAGTGGGGCGCAGCGGTCAGCAAGTAAAGGCGGCTGCCTGCTCGTCGCGCCTGGCGGTCCGCTACCCGCTTCCGCATGGCAAGGGACATCGACAGCTAGAACGAGACCCCGTCTACCGTGCCGTGGGCGACGGGGTCTCGGTTTACCTGTGACTCGCCGAAGCCGCGGCATTGACGATTTCGATGAAACGATTTGGCAAAAGCTCATAGGGACATCTGCGCCGGCGGCGAAGTACGAATCCGATGCACGATGCGACCAACGGCGAGGAGGATTGTCATGGAAACCGCTTTTACATCGCCCGGCCACTGGTACCGGGGCAACCTGCACATGCACTCTACGGAATCGGACGGCAAGCTGGGTCCACAGGAGGCCTTGACCTGGTACCGCGAGCGGGGCTACGATTTTGCCTCCCTGACCGACCATCGCAAGACAACGGACGTTTCGACATTCGGCGACGAGGGCTTTCTGGTCATTCCCGGCACCGAACTCGATTGCGTCGACCCGGAGCGCGACGTCGGCTACCACATCGTAGGCGTCGGGATCAAGCCTTTCTCACAAGACGACGCGACACGCCAAGGTCCCGGCCAGGCTTTGGTTGACCTCATCACGCGGCACGACGGCCTGGCGATCATGGCCCATCCATACTGGCTCGGTCAGGAGCCCAGCGATATCATGGCGGTGTCGGGTGCCGTTGCCGTCGAGGTGTACAACGCGACCTGCGCCCGGCCCGGCAAGGAATTCGCGATGGTGCACTGGGATGGCCTGCTCGACCGGGGCTACCGCATCTGGGGCGTCGCGGCGGACGATGCCCACAACTATGTGGGCGATGCCGGACGGGGCTGGGTGATGGTAAAAGCGCCGGAGCTGACGGAGGCTGCGATCCGGCAAGCTCTAATCGAAGGCCGCTTCTACGCCACGCAAGGTCCGGCGATCGTCGATATGCGCCTTGTCGGAGACCGCATCGAAGTCCACTCATCGCCCGTCCAGAAAATCCGGTTTATCTCGAACCGGGGCCGCGGCCGGACGGTCGAAGCGGAACCGGGCGGCGCCATTACTGCAGCCAGCTTTCCGGCTCCGCCCCGCGGCTACGTGCGGGTGGAATGCATCGACCACCGGGGGCTGCGTGCCTGGAGTCAGCCTCTTTTCTTCGACTGAGGCCACCGGTCCTTGACGAAGAAGCGCGACGCAAGGACGGCGGCGCGGAACGTGAACCGTTACCGGCGCGCCGGGCGGGACGGCAGCGACCAAGGGCAGGCCCGTCCCGCCCCGCCCGCTGGGCCCCCCTGCCGGCTGCCGTGAACTGAACCTTGAGGAGCTGCAGAAATGGATCGGCGAAAACAACTGAAAGCGCTGTTCAAGCAGGAAAAACCGGAAATGGGCGTCTACGCGATCGAATGCAAGGCGAGCGGCAAGATGCTGGTCGCTGCAAGTCAGAACCTCAAGAGCGCGATGAACAGCAGCCGTTTCAAGTTGAACGCGGGAATGCACCCGTGTCGCGAACTGCAAGAAGAATGGCAGGAACGAGGAGCCGAAGGATTCGCATTTCGCGTCCTCGACACGTTGGCATATGCCGAGGACAAGACCCAAACCGACTACACCGAGGACTTGGAGGCGCTCCGTACCCTGTGGATGGAGCGCCTGGCCGAGCAGAACATAGAATTCTACCGTCCTTAAGTCCGGGGATCTCCGCACACCGCTGCCGCCCGGCGGGGTAACCTGATCCATACGAAAGCTCGGCGCCACGACGAGAAAGCCCCGGGGACGACACTGGGAATCGCTCGCCCGTCATCCCAGCTCGCGGCCTTGCGCCCTGTTGCCAGATCCTGGCGGCGGCCCGTGCTCCGGCGACGTGACCCACAGGCGGGTCGCTCAATCCGCGACTTGACCCGCAGATGGGTCACCCGCAGCGCCCAGCGACCCAAACATGGGCCGCGGCGCATCGACCAGTGCTCGACATCGTGGTACCGGATATCCTCCTCCCACGTTGTCGCAGCTACGTGCGCTGGAACTTTTTCCACGCGACCCGCTCCCTGCAACGATGCTGCACCCGACCTATCGCCGGGTCGGCTCAGGGGGAAAGCGACCCATATCCGGGCCACGGTCCGTTACTACGGACCCACCGGTGGGCCAGTCCAGCGTGATGCCTGTAGCCCTCTTCCCCGTTTCGCGCCTAAGCGAAATCGCCGATGCTCCTGGCGGCCAGGGCGACGCCGTCGGCTACCGTCCGAGGTTTGCAGCGCGCTAAGGCCTCGTCGATCCAGACCCACTCGAACCGGTCATGTTCCACGTCGTGCAACGTGACGAGCGCATCGGCCGGAACTTCTGCGACGAACACGGCCCACTCCGCAGTAGCTGCACTCACCATACGGATGTCCGCCCGCAACCCCGCTTCCTCGAACAACTCGCGGGCTGCGCATCCATCGATCGGCTCACCGGGATGACGGGCACCGGAAGGCGGAGTCCAGGCCCAGTCGCCCTCGTATTCCGGTCCCTCATGAGCCCGATGCAACAGAAGGTACTCGACTCCGGCATCCATCCTGCGGTACACGACGACCGTTGCACCGAAGGGCGGCTCCGGTGCGATCGGCTGTCCGTCCCATGTTCTCATCACGCCACGCCCTCCCGTCGTGGAGCTACTTCCGCTCGGCGGCTCAAGTCGCGTCGGCTTACTGTAGGGGGATCGTGTGCTGCGAGATCGCGCGTCCTCGTACAATGTAGTCCTATATGACTATAACGCGCGACCACTACCTCCTTCTCAGCCGGTTTGCACAATTTTGGCGACCAGCCGACAGCTTCCGAACGGAGCTCGTGTACCACGGGATCCCGTGCGACAGGGCCTCGGGCATAGTCTCAATCATCCGGTGACGTGTCAATCGGGGGTTGAGACGGCTCAGGTCTGAACACTTTGCATGGAATGGAGTTCCGAAAGCGCGGGCAACGCCCGGCCCTCTCTAAGCACTCGAGTCGGCGCCTTCTTGCCCCAAGGACGCGGGCACCTCACTTCGTTGAAATGCAGCTCGCTCCTCCTCACTGAGCTGCAGCCACGTTGGCAGCCACGACCAAACCCACTCCCGCTGGCGATCGGGCAGTCCCTCGATAAAGACCTCGATCACCCACTTGAGCCGCGTCCAATTGAGCACCGCCAGCGCAGCCACCCAGATGACGTAAAGCCACACCTCGGGCCTCCTATGCACGATGGCCAAGACCGGCAGCGAAAGCTGAAGCGGAAACATGAAGGCCAGCAGGATCGTCGAGACGGGCCGGAGCCAGTACAGCAGCGTGCAGACGGCCGCCCATCCCGCAATGATCCGGCCCGGCAAATACTCCATGCGGGCAAGGGCGATCGCGCACCCGACGGTCAGTGCCACGTCGATCCATATGTCCTGTTTTCCAATGCGCGACGGAGGCGTCAAAGACCGGCGGGCTATCTTTCCGTCTACCGCGTCCGTGCTCCACAGCAGGATGGAGTACTTCACCAGCTTGCCCAAGGACGCGCCGCTCCGCTCCCACGGCATAACCGCCAAGGCGACGCCGCCGGCGAGACGTGACAGCGTCAACAGGTCTGCCACGAGCCTAGTCCAGGGCATGGGTCCGTTGTAGAGCCCAGGGGGCCTGCGGGGAGAATTCTGCACTTGTGCGTTCACGGAACGACCACTCCTTCCTCTCCCGCACGCTGCAAGCGATCTCCCGGATTCCACCTCCATTTTAGCACGCAGGTGCCCGCCGGCTGGCTTTTTCTGTTGACAAGGGACGTGTGTCACCTCAATAATAAGGCCGAATTCCGGAGGGAGGAGCGGGCGTGGACAAGACACCGGCCTTGATCGTCACCTGGGAGGAAGCTGCAGTCGCCGGAGCGCAGGCAGTCGGCGGCAAAGGATGGAATTTGGGACGGCTTCATCGCTACGGCTTTCGGGTACCCAGGGGCGGGGTCATCGTGGCCTCGGTCTACGATGCAGTCTTGTCCTTACCCCACATCGCCTCTTTGCGCCGCGAGGTAGACGGCGTGTCCCCGGACCGGCTTTCCGACGAGCACGTAACCTTTCACCTGGCCCACCTGCGCGACGCCATCGCCACTGCGACGCTCCCCGGCATATTCCTGGCCGAACTGGAACGCTTTCTGGCGGAACGGGGCCTGGCTGACGCGCTGCTCGCGGTCCGCTCCAGCGCGACGGCCGAAGACAGCCGCGGCGCTTCCTTTGCCGGGATGCACGAGAGCTTTCTCAATGTTTACGGCTTGGACGAGATCGAAGCCGCGGTCAAAGCCTGCTACGCCTCGCTGTGGACGCCCCGCGCTTTGGCATACCGGCGCCGCCTGGGCCTGACCGACGACGACGTGCGCTGCGCCGTGGTCCTTTGCGAGATGGTGGGTACGAAAGGGCCCCAAGGCGCGGTTCCGATGTGCGCGGGCGTGGCCTTCTCGTGCGATCCCGTTACCGGCGACAGGGAGCGCATTACAATCAGCGCTGTCTCGGGCCTTGGCGATGCCGTCGTGAGCGGGGCGGCCAACCCGGAAGAGATCGTAGTGCACGTGGGGTCGACGGGCGAGTTCGAGCGAGTGGAGCGCAAGTCTCCCGGAGCAACGGTTCTAACGGATCAAATGGCGGTCCATCTTGCCCGCCAGGTCGAGCGCGTCGTGTGGGCATTAGGCGACGGCCAGGACCCGCAAGACGTGGAATGGGCCTACGACGGCGGCACCCTTTGGCTCCTGCAGGCCCGGCCCGTCACCAAGGTACCGCGTAACGTGCCCGAAGGTGCCAAGGCACTGCCCGCCGTATGGTCCAACGGCAACTTGAAGGATGCGGTACCCATCGTCCTGAGTACATACGGCTGGAGTATGATGCGGCAGATCATCGCCGTGAACTTGTTCGCTCCTCACCGCGCCGCGGGATATGCTGTGCCCCCGGGAATGGAACTTCTGCGCCGCTTCGCAGGCCGACCGTACTTTGACCTTACGCTCATGGCATGGATTTACTGGGACGCTCTGGCAGTGCCTCCCGCCGACCTCAACCGCAGTCTGGGCGGGTACCAGCCGGAAATTCCCATTCCCCGGGAAAACGCCTTAAGCTCCAACGGACGGAGGCGCAGCGCGACCCGGATGCGGCTTTGGCGTGTCTTGCGAGATTTCGACCGCCGGGGTGAGGAGATGATCCGGCAGGCGTTTGAGCAGGTCGCCGAGTGGTCCCGGATGGACTTGACCGCCCTCAGCGATGAGCAGCTGCTGGCTCATTTGCGTGAGGTGAAGGCCGCGGGCCTTGCCTTCGGTCCTTACTCGATGTACGCCAACGCCAGTGCGGGTGTGTGGCTCGACCTGCTCGAAAGGCTCCTGGAGAAAGTGGCCAAAGGGCGCGGTAAAGCCTTAGCAGCGGCACTCATGGCAGGCAGCGGCGGAGTCGTCAGCGCCGAGCACGGGTTCCGGCTCTACGATTTGGCCCGTGCGGCGCAGCAAGATGAAGCGGCACGAGTATACTTGCAAACCGAATCGTTCCATCCCCAAGGATGGAGGCAGCTCCCCGCGACGTCGCCCTTCCGCATGGCGTTCGAACAGTTCCTGCGCGAGTTCGGCCACCGGGCAGTTTACGAGGTGGACGTCATGACGCCGCGCTGGAACGAGGACCCGTCGTACCTGCTCGCACAAATTCGTGCGATCATGGCTATGGGAGAGATTCCGGACCCGCGAGAAGAAGCGAGGCGCAGACGCGAGAAGGCCGAAAGCGAGCTCGCTTCCCGTTCCCGTGTGCTCCGGCCCGTGATCCGCTGGCTGGCGGAACGCCTGCGGCACAGCTTTGCCTTGCGCGAGGGCGCGAAGTCGGCACTGGTCGCGTTCTTGGCTCCCACCCGCGCGGCGCTCCTAGAGCTGGGCCGGCGCCTCGCAGCCGCAGGCCGGTTGGCGAAGGCGGACGACGTCTTCTTTCTGAGTGCGAGTGACGTGGAAATGCTCCTCCTCGGGCTGTGGGACGGCACCGGTTGCAGCAACTTGGTGGCCGACCGGAAGGAACAGTTTGCGCAGTGGTTAGCCGAAAGCCCGCCCGACGTATTCGTAACGGGCGAAGGCGGCGAGCTGCAAGCCTGGAGCGGTGGGCCGACGCGCGGCGAGGCTGCGGGCAGTCCCCGCCACCGCCCGCATGCAGCCACTGAGAGCAATCGGCTGACAGGCATCGCCGTATCGCCCGGCACAGCGAGGGGAAAAGTGCGCGTGTTGCACCATCCCCACGAGGGCCAGCGCCTCCTGCCCGGCGAGGTGCTCGTTGCGCCCTCGACCGATCCCGGCTGGACACCGCTCTTCTTGCGTGCTGCGGCGGTAGTCATGGAGGTAGGCGGCTATCAGTCGCACGGCGCCATCGTCAGCCGGGAATACGGACTGCCCGCCGTCGTCAACATTCCCGGCCTGCTGGGGCTCCTGCACGACGGCGACGAAGTGCTCGTCGACGGCGATGCAGGGACTGTGACGATCGTAGACCGGGCAGAAACGTCGGAAGGACGGCGCGGCCCTGGCAGCAAACGAGCATAACGGGCCGGCGGGTTACCCGTCGCCGGGCGAAGGCGCACGCGGCCGTCCCGCACGCAAACAGCGGATCAGCTCGGCCCCGCACCCGATTGGACCGTCCGCCCCTCGATCACGGCCGAACTCGCCTCGGCCAGCGCCAACGCCGCGAGTTCGTACTGCCGGTTCAACGCCCGGTCCAGGGCATCGTTCAGCTTAAGCGAGACGGGTGTCTCGAGGAAAGCCGTGTACTGCTCGAGATCCGATAGGTCGATGTCACGGTACGTGTAAAGGTAGGCGAGCAAGGTCGACTCTTCCACGCTCTGCCGAATGCTCTCTTCAAAAGCGGGCAGGACGTACACCCGCAATCCCGTTAGATTGAAAGGCACACCCGCGTGCTCGATGCCCCAGCCCGCCGCGATGGTCAAGAGCATCAGATTGGATGCTTGGGCGACGGCCAGATCCGTCCCTCGA
>JAAYLA010000161.1 GCA_012522135.1 Bacillota bacterium
CCAAACCGTGGCTGCTGTGGCTATTGCCGCTACTCGGCGCCGTCACCGCCTACGTCTACCGGCGCTGGGGCGGCCCGGCGCGCCAAGGTATGACCTTGATTCTAGACGAAGTGACGGCGCCTAAGCAGCCCATACCGCTGCGGATGACCTTTTTGAGCGCCTGGGGGACTTTGATGACGCTTCTGGGCGGGGGCTCGGCCGGCATCGAAGCGACGGGCGTACAGATGGCCGCCGGCCTGGCCGATCCCATCGGGCGCAGGCTGAAAGTGACCCCGGCGGAGAGGCCCATTCTGCTTACGGGGGCGGTCGCGGCCGGGTTCGGGTCGATCTTCGGCACGCCCGTGGCGGGTGCCATCTTCGCCGTCGAGATCATGCGCCAAGGCGCACCCCGTTACGCCGCGCTGCTCCCCTCCCTCCTCTGCTCCGTGCTCGCCGAACGGGTGACGACCCAGCTTTGGGGCGTTCCCCGGCACACGTATAGCTATACACCGCTGCCGCCCATGGAAGCCGGCCTTTGGTTCAAAGTGGTGATCGCCAGCATCGCCCTGGGCCTTGTCTCACGGCTGTTTGTCGCGTCGGTGCACACCGTGCGCACTTTGGCCCGGCGCAGCGTCGCCAACCCCGTCCTCAAGCCTGTCGTGGGCGGTGCGATCGTAATCGGACTGACGCTTCTTGCCGGCACAACCGCATACAACGGCCTCGGTATGGCGGCGATCGACAAGGCGCTGCAAGGCGGCGACGTCCCGCTCCTGGCCCCTCTGCTGAAGATCGTCTTTACCGCCGTCACCATCGGTTTCGGGTTCGTCGGCGGCGAAGTGACGCCTCTGTTCTTCGTCGGGGCAACGGCGGGAAGCGTCTTGGGCGCCCTCTTGGGACTTCCCGCGGACATGATGGCCAAACTGGGCTTTGTGGCGCTGTTGGCCGGCGGGACCAACGCTCCGCTGACCGGCATCATGCTCGGAATGGAGCTTTTCGGAAGCGGAACGCCCGTCTACCCCGCCACGGCCTGCATCTTGGCGTACGTATTCTCCGGACCGCGGGGCATCTACTCGCCCACTCGGGGACGGCCGGAGGAAAGGGCGCCGCTGCTGCAGCTACTCGACGCGATGCTGCGCCCGGCCGGGCCCGCCGGCTCCGATCGGGTCGGAGGCGGCGACGATCTGCAGGCCGGAATGGGCAAGGCCTAAATCGAGTTTCCCGGCGGACCGCTAGGAGAGGGCATTCCGAAGGACCAGGTCGTACCGATGGCACCGGTGCACTCGCTCGAACCGTCCCAACACGGCGGGGTCGTTTCCCATGTAGTGGGCAAATACGGCCACGGGCCGGATGTCGGGCAAGTCCCCGTGGGCGATCCGCCGCACCTCGGCCCGCTCGGTGATGTAAACGTGCCAGTAGGCGTCCATGAGCTCGAACCCTTGCCTTTCGTACCATCGCTGCACCGTGGAGTCGTCACGGGTCCAGGCCTCAAGACGCTCCAGCCCCCGGCTCCTAGCTTCACGGACCGCACGCCGCAGCAGGGCGGACCCGATTCCCCGGCCTTGCCAGTCGGGATGTACCGCCAGGTGCCAGATCATGCCCGCCGGTCCCGAGCAGGCGGGATGGGGCGAACACACCTCCCCCGGAACGTCCTCGCATTCCACGTCCAAAAGGCCCACAACGTGCCCGTCCGACACCGCCACGAGCTCGATGGCAGGGCGCACGTACCGCTCCTTCTCCCGCTCCACGTTGTCGAAGTAAGGAGTCTTCAGGAAAGACAGCACGCGGCAGCGCACCCAGCCCTCTTCATCGGACGGCTCATACGGACGGACGACAATCCCGTCGAACTCGAGACGCGGTACCTCCGACACCTCTTATCGGCTCCCTTCTTGGTCCGGGCCGTTCAGTCTTACACCTTCCGACCTACCGCCCACGTTCTTATTTCGTCTCGGCCTGAGTCAACGCCAAGTACACGCCTACGGGATCCTGCACTACGGCAAAGTCGCGGGCGCCCCCGTCGCGCGCCAACCTCCTGATTACCTTGCCGCCTTCTTCGTCTACACGGCGCAGGCTTTCGTCGAGGTCGCCGACGGGCAGGTAGATGAGCCAAACCGGCGGCAGACCGGCATCCCGGCCCCTGGCGCGCGCAACTCCCGCCGCCGGCGTGCCGTCCGCCGCGAGCATCGTATAATCGGCGTACGGACCGGCCTCGTCTGCCACCTGCACCTCTTGCCAAGTCCAACCGACGACCTGCGTGTAAAAGTCCCGGATCGCATCGGCGTCGGGCACCGTCAGGCTGAGCCAAGCGATGCGTCCCACACCGCCGACATCTGCGGGAACCACAGCCACCGGCGGCAAATGGTCCTCGGGAATCACCGGGATGACGCCGAAGGCCGCACCGTTGGGATCGGCCAGCACCGCCCACTGGCTGCTGCCGTCTTCTCCCTTGGCGTGCATCAGATCGCGTCCGCCGAGTTCCACCGCGCGCCGCACGCTTTCCGCCACGTCGGCCACTTGAATGTGCGGCATCCACTGGAGCGGCAGCCGGGCGTTCTCTCCGTCGGCAGATCCCAAGCCGATAATGGGCAGGCCCAAGTTGTTCAACAGGTCCTCACGCCACGGCGGATTCGGACCGGTCCGCAGCACGCGCGAGTAAAATTGCATCTCCCGCTCGTGGTCCGGAACGGCGATGTCCGCGCTCAATACGGCACCGACCTGCGCAGTAAATGGATTGCTCACGGGACCCTCTCCTTCAGACCGCCCACAGCCGCGACACGACGTCACCGTACAAAGTTCCTCCACTGCTGCGCTACGGTTCGACGCCGGCCGCCCACTTTTCCACGGCCCGCTCAAACTTCTCCACTTCGGCGACCGACGTGAGGCGCACAAACCGAATATGCCGCCACCGGGGGTCTGTCATATAGCTCAGCATTTGCTCCCGTTTCCGCTCGTGTTGCGTAAAGACCCACCACAGCAGGGATTCCTCTTTGCGCCACAAAGCAAGCTGCGGCCAGAAGCGTTCGTAGTTGGTGCCCCACAACAGCTCCTTCGATCGCCAGCGCCGCCACGAACGGGCGAGCACGCGGCGCATGAGAAGCGACCGGGGCAAGTCGAGCCATATCACGGTGTCCAGCCTGGGCCAAAAGATGCGTTGCGAAAATGCCATATAGGAGCCCGCGACGACCCAGCCGTCGCCTGCCGTAGCCAGGGCGATGCGCCGTTCGAACTCGGCGGGATCCGTTTGGTTCAAGCCCACCCAGCCCGGCTCCCAGTTGAGCGCGTCCAGCTCGACGAAGGACACTGCCAGCAGCGAAGCCAAGCGTTCTGCCAGCGTGCTCTTGCCGGAACCGCTGTTGCCGACGACGTGAATGCGCTGTCCGATGGGGCATGGGCGCACGCAGGAAGGCGACATGACCTCGGTCCTTCAGCAGAAAATGTAACCCGTCTACGCTTCGACGGCGGTGCCTCATTCCCTCGTCTGAGGTTAATCCAAGGCCCTGTCCAGGCCCTGCGCAGCACCCGGCGTCTGACCTCCAGCTTCCCATGCCTCGGGCATAATGATGTGTGACGGGATGCGCAGCCAGCGGCCGGGGTAGATGCGGGCCCCTTCTTCCAAGGCGTTCGCCGCGGCGATCTCCCGGTACAGCAAAGGATTGCCCGTAAAGTACGTGCTGATGTTCCACAAGTTGTCGCCTAGGCGAACGGGGTACGGAATCCACTCAGGTAGGTCGTCGGTGCCGGCACCACGCGAGGAACCGCCACCTACCCCCAGGGCGGGCGGTTGCAGCGCCAAGCGACCCGAAGCGGTGACAACTTCGTCCGCGGGCGCCCGGCCTCCCCTCGCGGCGGCCAATTGCAACAAGTCGGAGGACCGAAGTGCTGTCAACGCCTCATCCAAAGTGCTCTGCAGCTCCAGCGTTTGCGTGTCCAGCGTGCGGAGGCGCGTCTCGTGCGACTCCAGGCCGTCCGCCAGGCTGTGGGAGCGGGATACGGCTGTATCCAGATGCCCTCCGGCTTCCCGGGAGAGGGAAGAAAGATCGGCCACTTGCGTGCGCACTTCCTGCACCAGGGAAGCGACGTGCGTAAGCTCGTCCTCCGCCGCACCGGCAAGCTGCGCCATTTCCTGCAACGCCTGCAGCAAGCCTTCAAGCTCCGACCGCTCCACTTCGCTGCGCACGGTCAGGGTGGCGACGGAGGTCTCGAGCGCCGCCAAGCGTACGTTCAGAAGGTGAACGCCCCACGCGAAAACCCCGCACAACACCACGGCCACAACCCCGAACAGCACGATGCGACCAGCGGCCGTTTCGAACAAGCGCACCGGATTTCCCTCCCGCTTTTCACTTGCTACCGTCCTCACCGGCCATGTGCGAGTCGTTGTCATCCTTTCCTTCATTCGATCGACGGCGATCAATTCATCTCTTGTTTCGTGGCAATAGATAAGAGTACCTTCAAGAAATCAGCCTCTTGCGACACCTTCTGCCGCAGCCCCCGGATGGCGCCGCAACGC
>JAAYLA010000003.1 GCA_012522135.1 Bacillota bacterium
GGGGAGGGAGCAGGCAATTCGGTGGAATTGCCAGCGTAGGGAGTGCCCCGTCGGCCGGGCACGCTGTGAGCTGGAGCTTCGGCCCAAGCCGCAGGTAGGTGGGCGCCCGGTGGGCCGGGCGCTGCCTCCGCTCCGTGCACGCCCGATGCGCCGGGCGAGCGGCCCAGCCTTCCCGCCCAACCCACGGGCACATGCGCCATCCAAATAAAAAAATCCTGTCCCACGTAGTGGGACAGGCGGCAGGCGCAGCCCTACAGAGGTAGCCTGGCAGACGTAGGCCAGCAGTCCCAAGCAGGCAGGCGCAGCCCGGCAGACCCGCCCCGGCCGTCCGAGTCCGGCAGACGGACCGGGGTCCGCATCTCACCGCGGCCCCTCACTGCGCTCCCTCACTGCACCCAGGCGTCTACCCGGGCCAATGCCTGCGTCCAAGTCATTCCGGTACTGTGCCATCCCGTTCGATGCGGGCAACGTAGTTGCGGTAGGCGCGGCATTGTCGTTCGAAGAAGCGGACGAGGGCACTGCCCGCAGGTAGCGGCACGACGGGCGCGGTCCCGCATAACTTGGCTTCCATCCTCTCGAGGCTGAGGTCCGACGCATACACGCTGATCAGCTGTATCCCTTCGGCTTCACACAGCTCCGCTTTGATGGAGTCGAGTCGCTGTCGCTCCAGCAGTTGGTCCGCCGTGGCGGTATACGGGGTACCCAACCGGTAATGTTGCGGCCCTTGAAACTCGAAGGCCAGATTGGCGGACCAGTACCACCTATCAAGTTCAAGTCGGCCCGACCCGTCGCCCGTGACGAGCCATTCGGGGCGGGCATTATCGATGTAATCTGGTCTGCGCAGAAGCAAGTCGAGGAGGCAGCGCATGAGCCACTCGCCCCTGTACTGTATTCCGTCTCTCATGCGGGAGAGCAAAGTAACGAAGCTCTCCTCGACTCCCAGGGGCATCCACGGTATGACCGCCGTGCCGTTGGCGAGCCGTACTTCGTACGCCCAGCCCGTTGCTACAAGCCGCCTTGCCGCAGAGCGGAACGTCTCGTACGGCATGCCGCTCTCCCGGGCAGTCGCCCGCATGGAATGACCCGGCCTGTTCCACAGCACGCCGTACACCTTCACGTCCGTTGAAAGCAGCTCAGGATCGGTGAACAAGCGATCATACACGGTAGCCACGAACTGCGAATACAACGACACGGGCACACCCCTCTCAGCACACCGTCGGGGTTCCCGTGGACTGACGCATGACCGGCGCCCGTTGCCAGCGTATCATTTTCCGCTTGAGCTGCCAAGGTTGGGTGCGAAAGCCGAGCTGCCAAGTAAGAGCGGCAGCAGGGCCGGCGGACGACCCGTAGAGCCCGACGCGCACGCCGCTCACCCTGCTACACCGCCAGGGCCTTCTGTCGCACCTCCTCCAGCGCAGCGATGACGGCTTCCATTGTCTCCGCCGGGGCGCCGCGGCGCTCGAGCTGGTCAAGGGCGTCACGCAGCTCGGCGAAGGCCTCCCACAGCCGGTTGTCCCAGGGCTCGACTGGCAGCTCCCGGCCCGCACGCACCGTCCGGACCCGGGCAGGAGCCAGCTCCACGGTTTGGTCCAAGGCCGGTATGTGGACGTCGAGCCCCAGTTCTTCCCGTATGCGGCGGGCCAGGGCGTCCTGGGCCTTGCGCTCGCCGTGGACCAGGTAGATCCGTTTCGGAGGCACCGGGAACGCCTTCACCCAATCCATCAGCTCGCCTTGATCCGCGTGGGCCGAAAATCCTTCGATGCTGTGGATCTCCGCCTCAACTCGCACCGACTCGCCGTGAATCCGCACGACCTTCGCCCCGTCCACGAGCCTACGTCCCAAGGTCCCGGCCGCCTGGTAGCTCACCATTACCACCGAGCATTCCGGCCGCCACAGGTTGTGCCGCAGGTGGTGCTTGATGCGTCCCGCCTCGCACATCCCCGACGACGAGATGATCACGGCGCCGGACTTGATCTTGTTCAGCTCCTTCGATTCCTCCACGCTGCGGGTGATACGCAGATCCCGCAGGTACAGGGGGCAATCGCCTACCACCGCTGCGAACCGCTGGGCCTCCTCGTCGAAGCTTTCCACGTGGTTGCAGAAAATGTCGGTCGCGCTCGCTGCCAGAGGGCTGTCGACGATGATGTTGGCCGGGTCGAGTTCCCCCGCGTGGATGAGACGGTGCAGTCCGTAAAGCAAGTCCTGTACGCGGCCGACGGCGAAGGCGGGGATGATCACGTTGCCGCCGCGGGCGAAGGTCTTCTTTACAATTTCGGCGAGCTGGTTGTAGCGGTCTTCGTTGTCGTCCCGGGGCCGGTCGCCGTACGTCGATTCCATCACCACGGTGTCCACTGCGGGCAGGCGGGCGACGTCCACGATCAACGGCTGGTCCGGCACGCCGATGTCCCCCGAGAAGGCGATGCGCTGGGGCTGCGCTCCGGCCGGGGCGTAAGTCAGAGTCACACTCGCCGCGCCCAGCATGTGCCCGGCGGGCCACAGGGTCGCCGTCAGGTCGGGACCTACCTGGAAGCTTTCGCCGAAATCGCGGGTTTGCACTAAGGTGCAGGCCCGGTCGGCATCCTCCGGCGTGTAGATCGGCTCGAGGAGCGGCTTGCGTTGGCGTGCCCTCTTCCGGTTTAGGCGCTCCACTTCGCTCACCTGGATGTGCGCCGAGTCGGCCAGCATGATGTGCAGGAGGTCTTTCGTCGGGCCCGTGGTGTAGATGGGTCCCGAAAAGCCGTGGCGCACCAGCTTGGGCAATAGTCCGGAGTGGTCGATGTGGGCGTGGGTCAAAATGACGGCATCGACCGAGCGGGGGTCGAAGGGGAAGGAGCCGTAGTTCCTCTCGTTCAGGGCCTTGCTGCCTTGAAAGAGCCCGCAGTCGACGAGCAGGCGTGTACTTCCCGCCTCGAGGAGGAAACACGATCCCGAGACGACCTCCGCTGCGCCGTGAAAAGTGAGCCGCATAGGATGACCGCCTTTCTATGTATTCAATTGCGAAAAGCGCCGGCAAAAGAAAAGCGCAGTCGACAGCTGGCGCTCGCGCTCACGCTGCCGACCGCGCCCTGGGAGGCTGCGTCACTTAAATCCCGGCGGTTTGTTCGGCCGGCACGTAGGGAAACTGCACCGGGCGTCCGGTCCGGGCCGACTCGTACATGGCCAGTACCATCTCCATGGCCACCTTGCCGGCCTCGCCGTCGATGACGGGCTTCTCACCCTTCAGGACACTGGTGTAGAAATCGATGATTTGCCGCTTGTGGCTGTTGCCCCAGTAGTCCTTGCCGACGATCTTGTCCGGAGCCTGCTGCACGATGCGCCGCTCGTTCCCTATACGGATAGTTGCTTCGCTGCCGATCAGCTCGACCCTTCCCTCGGTGCCGACGATCTCGAGGTAGATGGGAGCATCGTACACGTAGAAGCAGTTCGCGTAGACGCAAGCGATGGCGCCGTTTTTGAACTTGATGTAGGCCTCGGCCACGTCATCGACGTCGATGTACTCGTGCGCCCGGGTGTCGTAGGTCGCCCGGATGCTTTCGACCTCGCCGACGAACCACTGCATCAGGTCGATCGTATGGATGGCCTGGTCGATAAGGACGCCGCCGCCTTCTTTATCCCACGTGCCCTTCCAGTCGCTCTGCTTGTAATAGTCATCCGA
>JAAYLA010000162.1 GCA_012522135.1 Bacillota bacterium
CCCGTCGCCTCGGCAGGTATTCGGGAAAGGAAACGTAAGAGGCGGCCGGTAGAATGGTCGGTGACTTTGGGAGTGCGGCCCGGTGGCAGTTTTTGGGAGGGCGGACTAGGTGAACGGCTCGGAACAGGTCATTTACATCGACGTACTGCTTGCCGCGATCTGTGCCAACTTTCTCTTCGATTGGCTGCTTCTTTGGGCTACGGCTGAAGTAACCAAGACCTCCACGACACCCCTGCGGCTCCTCGGCGGGACTCTGTGTGGCAGCGTGCATTACGTCCTTTACATGCTTGCCACTTACGGACTGATCGGCGGTTACGGCTTGCTGCGCTTTCCCGTCACTGTAGCGCTCGTCTCGGCGGCAATGCTCACGGTAACCTTCGCGCCACAGGGCACGGCCAGGAGCCTGCTGCGACTTGCCGGGACGTTCTATGTCATTTTGTTCGTCGCTTCGGGTGCAGGATTTGCGCTCGGGAACATGCTTGCCTACGGCGGTAAGGCCAATCCCGCAGTTGTGCAAGTCGGAGCCGTCCTCGCACTGGTCGTGACAGCCGAGACCGGCTGGGGCGTGGTGCAGCGCCGCATCTGGCGACAGCGATGCCTTGTACCCGTCGAAATCGTGCTCGGCGCGGAGCGGGTGCGGCTGAAGGCTCTGGTGGACACAGGAAACAGCTTGACCGACCCCCTCTCCCGCGCGCCCGTCGTCGTGGTGACCATCGGCGCAATTCGGCCCTTGTTCCCGGAAGCAGTACGCGACGATCTCGACGGACTCGTGCGCGGCGATTTCGACCGTGTAGGGGGCATTATGCTGCACCATGTATTGGCATCCCGTGTGCGGCTCATTCCGTTCACGTCGTTGGGAGCGGAAAACGGCCTGCTCGTCGGCTTTACCCCGGATCGTTTCCGGATTCTGCTCCCTAAGACGATAGAGATAAGCCGCCGCATCGTGGTCGCCGTCGCGCCACAGGTCCTCGACCCTGCGGGAGAGTATCAAGGCCTGCTCCATCCTGGGCTCTTAGAGGGTGCAGCCCAGCTCGAAGACGCTCCCTCCGGGCGAGGCGACGCCGAGGTGCGGCCGGTGGAGGTCCAATCCAACTAAAAGGTGGGACAGCCGTGATCATCCGACCATTCCAAAGACGCCTGTTGCTGCAAGTCGCTCTGGTACAGGTGGCGCGCAAACTGGGCTGGCGCCATGTCGAGGTGCATTACGTCGGCTCCAGCGAAGTGTTGCCACCTCCCTTGACGTCCGAAGAGGAAATGCACCTTCTGGATCGGCTGGGCGCGGGCGACTGTTCCGTCCGCGGCGTACTGATCGAAAGGAATCTGCGGCTCGTCGTTTATATCGCGCGCAAGTTTGAAAATACGGGCGTGCCGATTGAAGACTTGGTCTCCATCGGGACCATCGGTCTCATCAAGGCAGTCAACACGTTCGACCCGTCGAAAAAGATCAAATTGGCAACGTACGCCTCGCGGTGTATCGAAAACGAGATCTTGATGTACCTGAGGAGGAATAGCAAGACCAGGGCAGAAATCAGCTTCGATGAACCCCTCAATACGGACTGAGACGGAAACGAGCTGCTGCTTTCGGACGTCCTCGGCGTAGAGAGCGACGTGATCAAGCATATCGAGGAAGAAGTGGACAAAGCCCTTCTGTACGGAGCCATGGAACGCCTGAATGCGAGGGAGCGCAGGATCATGGAACTGCGCTTCGGGCTTTCGGGGGGAATGGAACGCACCCAAAAGGAAGTAGCCGACGAGCTCGGCATCTCGCAGTCATATATATCGCGGTTGGAGAAACGCATTCTTAAGAAACTGCAGCGCGAGATCAGACGGATGGAGTAGAAAAAGAGGGGGTGGGCACCTGGTCCCACCCCCTTGCCTCGTTCTTCTTACATCACGTACGCCTGCGCAAGAACGCGGGTATCTCCAAGTCGTCCGTGGCGAAGGGCTTGATATCGAGGGGCTTTTTCGGGCGAGCGCTGTCAGCCGAACGCCGTTCCTGGTCGGTGCTGTCGAAACCCGTGGCGATGACCGTGACGCTGATTTCGTCCTTTAAGTCCTCGTCGATGACGGCCCCGAAAATGATGTTGGCCTCCGGGTCGGCCGCCTCGGCGATGATTTCGGCCGCCTCGTTCACTTCGAAAAGTCCGAGCGACGAACTGCCCGATATGTTGAGCAAAATGCCCTTCGCACCTTCGATCGAAGCCTCCAGCAGCGGACTTGTAATCGCAGCCTGCGCCGCCTTGACCGCCCTGTCGTCGCCCGAAGCGCGCCCGATGCCCATAAGGGCCGAGCCCGCGTTCGTCATGATGGTGCGTACGTCGGCGAAGTCCAAGTTGATCAAGCCCGGTACCGTGATGAGATCGGAGATGCCCTGCACGCCCTGGCGGAGGATGTCGTCGGCCAAGCGGAACGCGTCGAGTATGGACGTTCCCTTCTCGATCACCTGGAGGAGCCTGTCGTTGGGGATAGTGATGAGCGTATCGACCTTCTCGCTGAGTTCCCTGATGCCTGCCAGGGCTTGGTTCATCCGAGGCCGGCCTTCAAACGAGAACGGCTTGGTGACGACGGCAACAGTCAGGGCTCCAACTTCTTTGGCTATCTCGGCGACGATGGGTGCCCCGCCGGTACCGGTTCCCCCGCCCATTCCCGCCGTAACGAAAACCATATCGGCGCCGTCGAGCAAGCTGCGGATTTCCTCTCGACTTTCCTCGGCAGCCCGCTTGCCGATCTCCGGATTGGACCCTGCGCCCAAACCGCGGGTCAGCTTCTCGCCCAGCCTCACCTTCTCCGGTGCCAGGCAGCTTTCCAGGGCCTGAGCGTCCGTATTCATGGCGATGAAGCGTACGCCTTTCAATTCGGCCTCGATCATGCGATTGACGGCGTTGCTCCCGCCTCCGCCGACGCCGATGACACGGATTTCGGCCAAAGTTTGTCCGTCCCCGTTCAGATGTTGCATTCGGTTCTCCTCCCGACAGCGCAAGGCCTGTTAACGTCTGATGGCAGGTCAGTCCTAATGGCTGGTCTCTCTCTCTGTGAAAGCCGCAGAATACGGTGGAATTCCCTAGCTATCTTCGGCGGACGGGATAGGATTCCTTCACCGCAGGAACCCCGCAGTCCGAATTCGGTTACCGCAATACGGGCGTCCGTGGAATCCTGACGTCGATCTGCCGAACCGATTCCCGGCCGTCTGCCAGGGATCTCAGAATATCGCTCAAGGTCTGGAGCTTTTCCTCAAGCTGCGACGTATCGCCGATTAAGACGTCGATGCCGTCACGGGTCTTCAGCGTGACGCCTTGGGCAGTAGCCGCCACCTCGCCGACGGTCGCGAGCAGGCTCGGCGGCAGGGCGGAAGCCACGGTCAGCGCCCTGTTGAGCTCGGGCGAACGGAGCTCCGTACCGGGCTCCGGGCCGCTGCCCTCGGGCAGATCAAATCCGGTGAGAAGGGGGTACGGCAGCCTGAGCTCCTCCGACAGCATCAAGACCCTTCCCTGCGCGTCCAGTGCGGCAAAACCCTCTGGATGGGGCATGATCGCTACGGGGACGCGCTCGACGACTTCGACGTGGATGGTGGCGGGCAGGCGTCGGCGCACCGTAGCCTGCTCAATCCGGGGATGGGCCAGCAGGCGTTCCCGAGCCCTGCGCACGTCGACGTTGAACAGGCTGTCACCCATCGATATGCCTGCAATAGACAGGATCTCCTCTTCGGTCAAGTGGCGAGCGCCCACGAGTTGCACGCTGCTGACGGCGAAGAGAGCCGACTGCAGAACGAACAGCAGGGCCAAGGTGATAGCGAAGAGTGTGACCGCCAGTGTGAAGCTGCGGCCCATAGTCTCACGGTCTTGAGGCATGTCCAACGTGGTTGCTCCTTCCGGCGTGCCGAACAGACTGGCGGGCTAAGCGGCTGCACCCGTCGAGCCTTTCCTTCGGCAGCCCGCGGCCGTGCATACCGACCTGCGGGGCTTGCATAAATCTTTCACATGGGCCCCGGCGGTTCCTGCCGGTCAACCGGTCCGCTGCTGTCCCTGGCCGAAGCGCCGGATGGACGCTCCGAGCCCGGCCAGCTTCTCTTCTAGACCGTCGTAGCCGCGATCGATATGCTCTACTCCGTCGACGACCGTCGTGCCGCTGGCGACCAAACCGGCCATCACGAGAGCGGCTCCCGCCCTGAGGTCGGGTGCCGAGACGTGCGTGCCCGAAAGTCGCTTCGGTCCCCGCACGATGCACACGTTGCCTTCTACGACGAGGTCGGCACCCATGCGGCGTAGCTCGTCGACGTACTTGTAGCGGCTCGTGTAGACGGTCTCGGTTACCATGCTCGTACCGTGCGCATGGGTTAGGAAACTGACGAACTGGGGCTGCATATCCGTGGGAAAGCCCGGATACGGTTGTGTCCGCAGCTGGATAGGCCGCAAGGAGCCGCGGCGGACCCGGATCCAGTCGGGTCCCGTCTGGATGTGAGCGCCGGCCTCGCGCAGCTTGGCGATGACGGCATCCAGGTGCTGCGGCACGACGGCCCGTACGACGACGTCCTCACCCGCCATGGCGCCCGCCACAAGGTATGTACCGGCTTCGATGCGGTCGGGCACCACCGTGTGGTCACACCCCCTCAACGAGGTGACACCTTCGATGACGATCTCGCCTGTGCCTGCTCCGCGGATGCGCGCTCCCATCGCGTTGAGCGCAGCGGCGACGTCGGCGATTTCTGGCTCGCGGGCCGCATTCTGTATCACGCTGGTACCTTCGGCTAGCACTGCGGCCATCATGATGTTCTCGGTCGCCCCTACGCTCGGCAGGTCCAGATGGATTTCGGCCCCTCTCAGTCGCCGGC
>JAAYLA010000014.1 GCA_012522135.1 Bacillota bacterium
CCTCCCTCCTCCCGCTGCAGTCCGAAGAACCGGCTCGGCAAAACGGCCAAGCTGCGCAAGGGACCGGCTCCCTCCATCCGGGCTTGCAATATCTCCCGCAGCTCGTCCAACGTGGGCATCCGCGCGCCCAGGTGGTAGTCGAGCCGGAACGGAGGGACCACGCCCTCCTTGTTCCAGCGCAACAGAGTGAGATACCTCACGGCACGCTCATCGTCGGCGCAAGCGAGCCAGAGCTTCTCCGCCTGTGCCAGATCGCCGCGGTTGTAAAAGGCGATTCCAAAGGTCAAAAGCGCCGTCGCGTCCCAATCGCAGTCGTAAGCGAGGCTGTAGAGATCGCATATAAGGTCGTCACCGTCGAAGGCGGCGAACGTCGAGAGCAGAATGATTGCGGCACGCTGCCGGGCGGAGGAATCGCTTTTTGCCCGCGCGGGTCCTTTCTGAGCCGCGAGTCCCGCAAGGGCCCGCTGCGCGTGAAAATAAGCCATAGGCGTGCTGCTGCGGCCGAGCCAGTACCGGACGGCGACGCCGTTTCCCGACGGGTCGTCGGGAAACCGGGCAAACAAGTCCGTCAGGTACCGCCAAGCCTGCTCCGGTTCGTTGCGTTGCAATGCCAGCGCGGCCAAGTTCGTGAGCGCCGCCGGCACCCACGGAAAGATCGCCAGCGCCCGCATGAAAAGGCCGCGGGCCCGCTCTCCTTCTCCGCTTTCGAGGGCAACGCGGCCTTCGTCGACCAGTTGCTGCACACGCATCGCCTCGGCAGGCCGCTCTTGAACGAACCGTTCGTAAGGGTCAAGGGGAGCCTGCCCCTGCTCCAAGTCCCGCTGCAAGTGGCTTCATCATCCTTTCGTCGCTGCCGATCTGTCTTTCGACGGCGCAAGGCAGTCTCTAGACATATACCACAGGGCTGCCCGTTTACCTGCCCCTACGGAATGAGGAGCACCTTGCCTGCGGTCTTGCGCCCTTCGAGCAACCTGTGCGCCGTCGCTGCCTCGGCCAGGGGCAGCTCCGTGTCGATGCGCACCTTGAGGGAGCCGTCGGCTAACCATGCGAAAAGGTCGGCTGCCCGCTCGAGCAGCTCCGCCCGGGTGAGGGTATAGTGCGACAGGGAAGGACGCGTCACGTACAGGGACCCTTTGGCGTTGAGCACTTGCAGGTCAACGGGCGGCACGGGCCCGCTGGACTGGCCGAACAGGACCAACGTTCCCCGCGGCCGCAGACAGTCCAGGCTCCTCTCAAACGTCGCCGCACCCACCGAATCGTATACTACGTCAACCCCTTCGCCGCCGGTCAGCTCTCTTACCCGCCCGGCGAAGTCCTCTTCGGAGTACAATATGACGTGGTCCGCGCCGGCCTCACGGGCTAGCTTCGCCTTCTCCTCGGTAGAGACGGTGCCGTAGACGGTCGCGCCTTGCTTCTTGGCGATCTGCACGAGAAGGAGCCCCACTCCGCCGGCCGCCGCGTGGACAAGGCACCGGTCCCCTTCCCGCAGCTTGTAGGTGGAGCGCACAAGATAATGGGCCGTCATACCTTGCAGCAGCGCAGCCGCAGCCTGCTTAGGTGAAACACCGTCGGGAACCGGGACGAGCCGGTCCGCAGAATGCAGGGCATATTCGGCGTACGCTCCCAAACCCATGGCCCAGGCCACCCGCATGCCCGGTTGTACCGCATCGACGCCCGGGCCCACCTCTTCCACAACCCCTGCGGCTTCGGCGCCCGGCGTGAAGGGCAATGCAGTGCTGTAAAGTCCTTTGCGGTAGTATATGTCGATGAAGTTCACGCCCGCGGCCTCCACACGCACGAGGGCTTCGCCCGGGCCAGGCTTCGGGACGGGCGTCTCCTCGAAACGCAGCACCTCGGGCCCGCCGTGCTCGCGCACGATAACGGCTTTCATCTCCATCCCTCCCAATTTGTATGCAAGCTGATGCACCATTCTAGGCGGCACGGGTGACTCCTCCCACGGCCGCAGGGCAGGATGTGTGTACACCCTTTCCGAAATGTAGTCATCGGGGTGAAATCATGCCCGATGCGTCCATGACCGAAGCGAGCACTCCGACCCTGCACCTGATTGGCGATTCCCGGGCTTTGGGCCGCGTCGTATCCGCGCTGGCGGACCAGCACATCGTGGGCGTTCACCTCGAGGCCCAAGGTCCGGATCCCCGCACAGACCGTGCCGAAACGCTCTACATCGCTACCCCTGGTACCGTCTACGGCGTCGATCTGCAGGCCGTGCGAGACCTTTCGCCTCTCCTGCCCCTTATCACGGACGGCAAGAGGCTAAAGGTTTTCCATCACGGCAAGCACACCTTATCGTTTTTGGGAATCCTGCTCGGTTGGACGGGCGCGTTGGGCAGTCTGAGTCCGTCACTTTTCGACACCTACATCGCGTCGCAGCTTCTCGACCTGAACGCCGCCGGCCATAGCGTGGAAGATCTGGTCGAACAGCACTTTCCCTCCGGCTTGCCCCGGCCGAAACTCGCCGGTGAGAGCCCTTTGCTTTCTCCGGGCGTTCTGCAAGGAGCCGCCCGGGCCGCTGCCCTCTTGCCCTTACGGGAAGTGCTGCGCCCCCGGCTTATCGAATGGGACATGGTGCGCGTCGGCAAGCTGGAGTTCGATCTCGTACCGGCAGTGGCCGACATGGAACTTGCCGGCATCTCCATCGACATGGATCGCTGGCAGAAGGTGTGGGCCCCCTACCGTGCCCGCCGCTCCGCCTTGGCCGAAAAGCTGGCACACCTGCTCGGCGACCGGGAGCAGCAGTCCCTCTTTGGCGCACCGCGGTTTAATCCCGATTCACACCAGGAAACTCTCGAAGCCTTGCGGCGGCTCGGCTTGCCCGTGACAAATACAGGGGAAAGCCACCTGCGCCCGTCTGCTCAAAGGCATCCCGCGGTGCGCACTTTGCTCGAGTACCGCGACGTCGCCAAGCTCATCGATTCTTGCGGCGACCTTTTCCCGCGCTTCGTCCATCCCCAGACCGGGCGCGTCCACGCACGCTACAATCAAATCGGCGCCCGGACGGGAAGGATGAGCTGCCACGATCCGAACATCCAACAAGTGCCCCGCGAGCCGGAGATCCGTGCCTGCTTCCGCGCCGAGCCCGGAAACGTCTTGATCGTCGCCGATTACTCCCAGGTCGAGCTGCGCGTCGCGGCCGCGCTCTCGGGCGATCCGCGCATGCTCGCCGCTTATCGCCGGGGCGAGGACCTGCACAAGCTGACCGCATCCCTTATATCGTCCATCCCCGTCGACCGCGTCGGCAAGGAACAGCGCCAAGCGGCCAAGGCGGTCAACTTTGGACTGCTTTATGCCATGGGCGCGGCGGGGCTCGCCCGGTACGCCGCAACGCAGTACGGCGTGCACATGACCACCCAGCAAGCGGAAGCATTCCGGCGCCGCTTCTTCGCCGCCTACACCGGCATCCGCCAATGGCACGACGCGGCCCGTCGCCTCCTCGCGCAGGCCGCTCACGGCTCTGTGGAGGTGCGCTCGGTCGCCGGCCGCCGCTACCTCTTCAATGCCGAGGCGCGCCTTTCCACCCTGCTCAACGCGCCGGTGCAAGGCAGCGCGGCCGACATTATGAAACGGGCCATGGTGCGGCTCCATTATGCCCTAGCACCGCTGCACGGACGCATTGTCGCCGTCGTCCACGATGAGCTGTTGGTCGAGGTGCCCCAAGTCGCGGCGGCGGAAGCGGCGTCCCTCGTGCGCGCCCACATGGAAGCTGCGGGAAACGAATTTTTCCCCTCGGTACCGTTTGCGGTCGAGGCCGACGTGCGGACCGCCTGGGGAGGGGACTAGATCGGCGGGGCCAAGATTCGCGCTTGCCGCCCTTCCCTTCCGTGGTATAATTGGGGTAAAACAGAAAGCTGTCAGGTGCCCCTTCACGTGCAAGGGGAGAATAGGGAATCGGGTGCAAGTCCCGAGCGGACCCGCCACTGTGACCGGAGTATCAGCACGGTCAAACCACTGCGGCTCGCCGTGGGAAGGTTTGACGCCAACGTGTCCGGAAGCCAGGAGACCTGCCTGACAGCACGGGAACTGCTCCACTTCGGGTACTAAGGGGAGTAGGTCAAGAAGGGCCACCGTGCCCTCATCTTGCCGTGCCTGTCCCCGGACAGGTTTTTCTTTTTCCCGAAGTGATGTGCGTTCCAGATCAGACAGGAGGTTGTCCCATGAACCGCACACCACTTCGTCCCGCTGTCCTGTTCGTCGTCGTCTCGCTTCTCGCTTCGCTCGCCTGCGGCGCGACCGGCCTTGCCTTTCCCCGCACCGTCGTCGACGGCCTCGGTAACGAAGTGCACCTCGAAACTCCCCCCCGGCGCATTTTCTCCACCGGCCTCGCGATGGACAACATGGTATTGACACTCGTCGACCCGGCCCGCGTCGTCGGCGTAACCCGCTTCGCCACCGATCCGGCCATGGGCTCGTACGTAGCGGACCAAGTCGCGCCCCACATGATCCTCGTCGACGCGCTCAGTCCGGAATACATCGTCGCGGCCGATCCCGATCTCGTGCTCGTTGCAGTTTGGAACGACCCGGACTCGGTCGAGCAAGTCCGCCGGCTCGGCTACCCCGTCTACACCTTTACCGACTTCAACACGGTCGAGGACGGCTTAAACAACCTGCTCCGCCTCGGTGAGCTCACGGGTGAAGAGGAAGCCGCTGCAGCCCTCGTCGCCGAGTTCCGAACGCGCGCCGGAAGGATCTCCGACCTGATCGCGGACCGTCCGCGCCCAACCGTCCTGTACTACAACTCCTGGGGGTCGACGGTCGGATCGGGCACGGTCCTCGACGATGTGATCCGCTACGCAGGCGGCATCAACGTCGTGAGCGCCATGGGCATCGAAGGCTGGCCGCAGATCGACTATGAGCTCATTTTGCACACCAACCCCGAAGTGATCATCACGGATTCCGGGGAGGCCTTTGTCGAGCAGCTCAAAGGGGATCCGCTCCTCGCTTCTGTGGCGGCGGTGCAAAGCGGAAAGGTTTACCACATCGACCATACCGACGCGCTCGACCACCGCATTATCCTGGCGATTGAACAGCTCGCCGAGGTATTGCACGCGGAAGTATTCGCAGGGGCGGCACAATGAACCTCGCCGCAGTGAAGCAGATCGGGCCGGGGCAGCGGCGCGCCCGCTCCCTGGCCGTCATCGCCTTGCTCCTCGTATTGCTCGCAGCCAGCGTCGTCTTGGCTACGGGGATGGGCGCCGTGGCCGTTCCGCCGTGGCAGACGCTGCTCATCTTGCTGAACCGCATCCCAGGGCTTCACTTTGACGTACCCGGTCAGTACGAAATAATCATCTGGGCCGTGCGCCTGCCCCGGGTCGTGTGCGCCCTTCTCGTCGGCTTCGCCTTAGGCATTTCGGGGGCCGCAATGCAAGGTTTTTTCCGCAATCCGATGGCCTCGCCCGACATCGTCGGCGTGTCGGCGGGCGCATCGATGGGCTCCGTCCTTGCCATCACCCTCGGCTGGACGCTATTCAGCCCGTGGCTCCTTCCGGCCTCGGCTTTCCTTGGCGCGCTCTTGGCGACTTTCGTTACGTACGCCCTGGCTACGCAACGGGGACGGACCGAAACCGCCACGCTGCTCCTTGCCGGCATCGCGGTCAGCTCCTTTTTCAGCTCCGCCATCTCGCTGATCTACCACTTTATCGACGACGGCGTGCTGCGGCAGATCGTCTACTGGCTCATGGGCAACCTGAGCGGTAAACGGTGGGAACACGTCACGGTCCTGTTTCCCGTCGTCATGGCCGGATCCGTCGGGCTGTGGGCATTTTCCCGCGACTTGAACGTGATGCTGCTCAGCGAAGACGAGGCCAGCTCCTTGGGTGTGAACGTCGAACGGACAAAGCGCTGGCTTATCCTCTTCGTCTCCCTCGTCACCGGAGCGGCGGTATCGATCTCGGGCATGATCGGTTTCGTCGGCCTGATCGTCCCCCACATCCTGCGGCAGCTGGTCGGACCCGACCACAGGTGGCTTCTGCCCGCGAGCGGACTCGGCGGCGCCTTGCTGCTCGTCCTGGCTGACCTGGCAGCGCGCACCTTGTTCGCCCCGATCGAACTGCGCCCGGGCATCGTCACGGCTCTAATCGGCGTACCGTTTTTCCTGTACCTCCTGGCGAAGCGAAGGGAGCTGGTCCGGTGGAACTGACCCCTTTTCACTTGCGCGGCGTCTCGTACCGAGTGGGCGGACGGCGAATTTTAGACAAGATAAGTGCCGCGATCCCGGCCAGGCGTTTAACCGGGCTCCTCGGACCGAACGGTGCGGGAAAAACCACGCTCCTGCGCCTCCTGGCCGGCCTGAGGCGTCCTGCGGAGGGCCGGATCGAGCTCGAGGGGCGGGACCTTACGGAGTGGAGCAGCGCCGACCGGGCCCGGCGCATCGCAGTTGTGCCCCAAAGCCCCGCCGTCGGCTTCGGCTTCACGGTGGAAGAGGTCGTGGCAATGGGCAGGCATCCGTTTCTCAAGCGCCTGCAGCCCCTGACTGCCCGCTGCCGGCGCGTCGTGGCGGAAGCGATGGAAGCGACCCGAACGCTCGAGCTGCGGGAACGGCTCATCACCGAGCTCTCGGGCGGCGAGCAGCAAAGGGTTTTCTTGGCCCGGGCCCTCGCGCAGGAACCGGACATCATGCTGCTCGATGAACCGACGGCCAACCTCGACGTGCGCTTTCAGCTCGAGGTGTTTTCGCTCATCAAAGGACTGCAGCGCGAGCGCGGGCTGACCGTGGTCGTCGCCCTGCACGACCTCACCTGGGCCTTGCGCTACTGCGACCACATCCTCGTCCTGAACGCCGGGCGTCTTGAAGCAGCAGGAACGCCGGGGCAAGTGCTCACCCCGGCGCTCGTGGAGAAAGTATTCGGCGTGCGGGCGCAGACGGTCGAAGGCTCCTTCGGCGCCTTGGTCGACGTCGGCCCCCTCTGACCTGCGCAACCCGCATCCCTGCACCCTACAGCGTCACCCAGGCCCCGTCCTTCCGCCGCGATTCGAGGGCCTTTTCCAAGATCGTGACGACCATGAGCGTCGTGCTAATGGGGATGGGACTTTCCCCGGTCTTGAGGAAAGTCGCCATGGCATCGAGCAGGCCATTATAGAAGCGGGCATCGTTTAGGTCGAGCCAGGTAGACCCCTTTTCACTGGTGATGCGCATACCGAAGCTGACGCCGCCGTAGCCGTTGACGGTGGCGAGACCGGTGCGCCCGTCCTTCCATTCCAGTTCGACACGGAACAGCGCGCCCTGCCCGCCCGTGCGCAGCCGCTTGAGGGCCGGGCCAAAAAGGGTGACCAAAGGCTCTACCGTATGAATGCCGTAGCGCTCCCATTCGGCGGGACCTTGTCCTTCGGCATCGATGGCTTCGGCCGCCTCGGGCTTCGCAATGTATTCGACGAGAGCCGGCGCGTAGCGCAGCGCCGAACTCGAAAAAAGGGGCGTGCCGTGCTTTGCGGCCAGCTCAATCATCTGCTGCGCCGTTGCGATCGAGTCGGCAAAGGTCTTGTCTACGTAAGTCGGTTTGCCGGCCGGAAACACCCGTTGGGCCAAGTCGAGATGCACTTCAGCGTTGTCGGGCGCCAGCAGCACGATGGCATCGGCCTTCTCCGCGACCTCTTCCGCACGGGCGAGCCACTCTACCCCCTGGCGCTTGGCCCACTCCCGGGAAGGTTCTTCGATCATGCCGTAGCAGTAGGCCACTTCGATGCCGTGCTGCTGCAGCTCGCCGTGGAACAGCTCGATAAACTTGTTTGCGTGGAAGTTTTCCAAGTTGTAATCTACGAAGCCCACCCGCAAAGCCAATTTCCGTTCCTCCCTTTCCGGTCGGCCGCCGGGCCTAAGGGCAGCAGCACCACTCGCAGCCGCTCCGTGACACCGCCTGCTGGGCCACTTGGGCTATCAGGTCACTCGGCCTATCGGGTCACTCCGCCTGCCGGGGCTTGTACTTCGGTTCGTCGACGCCGTGCCGTGCGTTCGCCCGCCGCGCTGCGACGAAGAGCAGGTCCGATAGGCGGTTGAGGTAGCGGAGGACCACGGGCCGGACGCCATCACGGGAGGCCAGCGCGACCAGGCGCCTTTCCGCTCGCCGAGCGACCGTTCGCGCCATGTGCAGGCGCGCGGCGCACTCACAACCACCGGGCAAGATGAAACTCCGCAGCGGCGGAAGCTCCGCGTCCCACGTATCAATGAGCTCTTCCAGGCGGCGCACGTCGTGCTCGTCCAGCTGCTCCCAGCTCCGGCGCACGTCGCCAACCGCGGCCAGTTCGGCACCGATGTCGAACAGGCGGTTCTGCACCTCCGCAAGCCACCCGGATTCATCACGGCTGCAGGCCGCAGCGGCCCAGCCCAAGGCGGCGTTCAGCTCGTCTAAGGAACCGACTGCTTCGATGCGCGGGTCGTCTTTCGGCAGGCGCTCGCCTCCCAACAGGCCCGTTTCACCTGCATCGCCCTTCCCCGTGTACAGACGAATACGCCCTCATCCCTTTCCGCTTGCCAGTAATTGGAGTTCCCTTCCCGCATCGGTTCTCCTGCAGGAAAGAAGGGCGGGAGTGCCGTTGTGGCCCCCGCCCCGTGCCATCATGATGAAGGAGAGCTAAGCCCCCACAACCTGTTGGAAGGACGCTTCGAGCTCGCGAAACTTGTGGTAGTCGCGTTCAACCACGCAAATATCCGGATCGTAGCCACGGGAATTGCGGTAAGCGGCAATTCCCTCGTACATCGCCTGGAAGGAGAACTCCGGGCGCACCCGGCCGCCGCCGGCCCCCAGAAGCGGCCAAGCGAGGGACTCGAAGCCCTCACGATGGGCGGCCTCGAGCACGCTTTGCGTCGTGCGTGTCACATGTTCCAAAGGTATGGGCGTGCCCGGCCGGATCATCGTGCATGCGAGCACGATGCGCCGCTGTTTCATCGGTGCGACGGCGTCGATAACCGTGACGTCGCCTACATCCATCGGGCATTGGGCCCTGTAGGCCAGGTACAGCCGCCGGCCCGCGAATCGGCGTACCTCGCCGGCCAGCGAGACAAAGCCCATGATCCCCGAGCCGTTGCAGGGCAAGACGAGCGCCTCGGCCTCGTGCTTGAGAATGTCTCCAAAGGAAATCCGTATCGGCACGGGCAGCCCTCCTAGGAAACTACGAGCGACGTGACAAACGGCCCGAACAGCCAAGGACAGATGTCCTTGCCCAACAATCTACCACAGGCCGGTCTGGGTGGCAACCGAAACGCAGCGGCCGTCCCGGAGCGACGTAGGCGGAGTCCTCCGTGGCGCCCGGGCCGTGGTGCCCGGGCTGCTGGAGCCGCCCGGGCGGTGGCCTCGGGGGCGGATTCGGGACGATACGCCTCTGGCCGCCGGAACGGGGCCACCCCGGCGGTGGCCCCGGGGGCGGTAAAGCCCACGCTTTTTCGAAGCGACGCGGCCGGGGCCGCACAGGCGGCCCAGGGCAAAATCCCAGCTACAGGCTGCGCGGTGCCGAAGGCTGGGACCTCGCGGCTGTGCCGCGGTGCCCCGCAGAGGGCGAAATCGCGACGATTTGGTCGCCTCTCCCTGGGGAGCCGCCCGTGCGCATACGGCAGCGCGTGGGAGACAGCGGCCTGGGGGCGGCCTTCGCCTCGGTGCCACACACCCCACGCCACCCAGGCGGTGGCCCCGGGGGCGGTAAAGCCCGCGCTTTTTCGAAGCCGCACACCTCAGGCCGCAGGTGCGGCCTAGGGCAAAATGCCAGCTACAGGCTGGGCGGTGCCGAAGGCTGGGGCCTTCCCGCCAGCCCGCAGCCCCCTACGAGGCCGAATTCGCGGTGATTTGCTCACCCCCTCCACGGGAGCATCTCCCCTCCACGGGGCATCTCCCCTCCACGGGGGCTTCACGCCCCTCCGCCTCAGCCCAAACCCAATCTCAAAAATATGTAAAACTCCGCCTGCGCCAGCAGGAATATCGAATCCGCTGCCGAATATACGTTCGCAAAAGGGCAAGGAGGATCGCCATGGCCGCCCGTAAGGTGCCGATCCA
>JAAYLA010000163.1 GCA_012522135.1 Bacillota bacterium
CATGCGATGGGTATCCGCCTTCGCTTGGCAGGGGAGACAGGACTCGAACCCGCAACCTTGGGCTTTGGAGGCCCCTGCTCTACCAATTGAGCTACTCCCCTGCGTGCAAGGTGAGTATACCACAGAAGTCGACCGCGGTCAACTCCTTTGCAGCGTGAGGCTTCAATGCGCCACCGTTTCCGTGCGCACCCGAGATGCGCCGTTCCGCCGCAACACGTTTTCGAGAATTTCGGCCTTGCCGGGGCTCGTGGTGCGCAATAGGGCGTAGATGCGAACAGCCGCCGGCCGGGCTTCCGCTTCCGCCACTTCCTCGAGCAAGGCGCCCAAATCACCCAGGCTCGTTCCGGACAGTGTGCTGTTCCCGCCGAGATTGAAGCCGGTCGCGCTGGGACTCGTCATAATTCGCTCCGCAAGGAAGGCGCCCCGAAGGTCCGAGTCTACCGCTAGAAGAGGATCGCCATCGCCGGACCGAGCGGCCCAGCGGGCGCGAAAGGCGACGCTCCGCGGATCGAAGCCTAACCGGATCATTTCATCGAGAGCCGCTTGTGCAGCCTCCGGACGGGAAAAGACGCCGCGCACCACGTACTCCACGGCTGAGCACTCCCATCTGTCAAAGGGACTGTGACATGCGTCCTCCATAGTATGGACATTCAGGGCTCGGCTCATGAAGAGGGAATGCGGGCAAGGATGGAGAAGCTCTCGGATGGTCATGGTGATAGCAGGAGGGCATTAAATGGCGAATAACGACGTATTGCTTACCGTTCCGGTCGGCGTCTCCGGTCGACACATCCACCTGTCGCCGGAACATGTCGAGCAGCTGTTCGGTGAAGGCCACCAGCTGACCCCGATCAAGGAGCTGTCCCAGCCCGGGCAGTTCGCAGCCGACGAATGCGTTACCCTCGTCGGACCCAAGGGCAGCATTGAGCGCGTGCGCGTGCTAGGACCGGCCCGGGGTGCGACCCAAGTAGAGATCTCGATCACCGACGGCTTTCGGTTGGGTATTCACGCGCCGGTACGCCTGTCAGGCGACATCAAGGGGACGCCGGGCATTCAGATCGTCGGTCCTAAGGGCTCCATTACGATCGACGAAGGTGTCATCGTCGCCGCGCGCCACATCCACATGACCCCGGCCGATGCCGAATCGACGGGCCTGAAAGATGGCGACGTCGTGAAAGTAAGGGTCGGCGGAAGTCGGGCGCTGATCTTCGACCAAGTCGTCATCCGCGTGCGCGATGATTTCGCACTGGATTTCCACATCGACACGGATGAGGCCAACGCGGCAGGTCTTCGCACGGGGGACGTCGCGGAAATCTTGCGGTGACGTCCGTGCACAAGCATGCGGTGACCCTGCACAGGCGGCTCGTTCCGGTTCCGGACAAATTCCCGATAATATAAATTTCCGGGCATGTTTACGGTGCGCCGTTATACTCTCGAGCCGGACCGGACCAGTCGACAACGACTTCCAAACCGCTCGCTGTGGGCCGTGGCATGACACGCTGCGGCCTATTATGTTACCCTGGAGCTACAGGAACTTTCATCTAGTTAGGGTGACGGAATCTTTGGCAGAAGCCGTGTCGCTGAACCGCGCGATCGAATACTTCATGGATTCCCTGATGGGCCGGTCGCTCCAGACCCGGAACGCATATTACCGGGATCTGCTGCAGTTCAAGCTGTACCTCGTATTTTACGAACCGCACACTCTGTGCAAGGGCTCGTCCGATCGCCTTCCTGTCTTAAGGGAGGAGCTTGACCGCGCCGGCGGCCGAATCGTCGATACTCGTTACCAAAAGCAGAACAGCCGCATCGAAGCACGGCCGCGGGCCGTGTTGGACGAATTCGACTGTGATCTGTCGCGGATAACGAAAGAGACCGTCGTCGGCTACTTCGGTTACCTGGAATCGATGCGCAGGCTAAGCCGGAATACCTTGAGCCGGCGCCTCGCTTCGCTCCGTTCCTTTCTGCGTTTACTTGTCAAAG
Source organism: Bacillota bacterium (assembly GCA_012522135.1). Taxonomy (GTDB): domain Bacteria; phylum Bacillota; class Limnochordia; order DTU080; family JAAYLA01; genus JAAYLA01. The sequence goes on from JAAYLA010000163.1 coordinate 1,978, forward strand.
AAGGTTACAACGTAGATCCCACAGTCCTAGAGAAACTGGACGATCTGCGGATCCGTCCCGAGCGCAGCCTTCCCATCGCGCACGATCCCGACGAGGCGCGGGACTTCTTGTCGGTAATCGACAAACCCCGTGACCGCGCCATCGTGCTCGTTATGCTGTTTATGGGGCTGCGCATTTCGGAGGTCGTGCAGCTGAACGTCGACGACATCGAGGAGCACACCGAGGGCATCACCTTCGTCGGCAAAGGTGCCAAGGAACGCTACGTGCCGGTCCATCCCATAGTCAAACAGGCGGTCTTGGCTTACAAAAAGGAGCGTCCCGATGTACCGAAGGACGACTTGGGCGAACCCCTATTCGTTAGCCAGCACGGCCGGCGTATCGATCCGTCCACCGTGCGCAAGTTTATCAAGCGGTACGCCCGTGAGGC
>JAAYLA010000164.1 GCA_012522135.1 Bacillota bacterium
GATCGAGGTGTCGTCCTATGTTGAAGAACGCGCTGCTTCTGTTGGCCATCGCCGTCGTTGCCGCAGGCTGCGGCTTCCGTCCCTCCGAACCGACCTATTCCGTCGTCGGGCGCATCGTCGATGTGGACGGCAGAGGCGTTCCGGGCGTCACGGTCGTTGCTCAGGGGGCGAACGCGATCGCTCAGACAGGTCCGGACGGCGTGTGGCGTATCGATGGACTGAGGGGTAGGGTGACGATCGTGCCGCACCTGGAAGGCAGCCGCTTCGAACCGATGAGCCACACCGTAACGGCAGGGACGGAAAACTTGCGGTTCCAACTGGTGCCCCCGTCTTACTCGATAAGCGGACGCATCGTAAACGCCCAAGGTGCCGGTGTCGCAGGCGTAGTGGTGGCGGTCGAAGGCACGAACATTCAGGTGACGAGCGGTCTAGATGGCAGGTGGCGCATCGACGGATTGGACGGGCCGGCGACCGTCGCTCCCTACCGTCCGGGGTCGGAGTTCGTTCCGGCCGCCCGTACTGTGGCCGCTCCGACCGATAACATCGTCTTCCAAGTGCTGCATCCTATTATGGGTCCATCGGTCGTGCCGCGGGAGCAAGCTCGCCAGTGGCTGCAGGCTCGCATCGGCAACTCGGATTGGCTGGAACTGGTGGACCTCTACTACGATATCGCGCCCCTTTACGGCATACGGCCTGAAGTGGCGTTGGCCCAGGCCGCGCACGAGACAGCTTATTTTCGTTTCGGCAACCTGGTCCAACCGTGGCAGAACAACTTCGCCGGCATCGGCGCGACGGGTACGCCGAGCGACGGCTTCACGCCCTTGAACGGAGCCGATCCTGAGGTTGTACGTTTTGAAGCGGGCGTACACGGGGCGATCTTTGCCACGCGGGAGATCGGAGTCGAGGCGCACGTTCAGCATCTGTACGCCTATGCCACCACTGCTCCGTTGCCGGCGGGGCGCACGCTGTACAGTCCCCGCTTCGTACTGGTGCGCCGGGGTACGGCAAGGTATGTGGAACATCTCGGTGCGCGTCAGAACCCCGCCGGCGTAGGATGGGCCACGGACGCAGAGTACGGTTTCAAGATCGTCAATAACTTCCTTCTGCCTATGACGGCCTTCCAGATGCGCTGAGGGAGGCCGAAGCCGGAGGCGCCGCCCAGGTGCCCCAGGAATTGTCCGAGACGCTTGAGGAGGAGAAGCCCGCGGCATCGCAGAAAGTTTCCACCGTTGGAGGCGGCGCAGGGCGCTGGTCTTGACGGGAGCATGCCGCGGTGTGGCTTATCCTGGGGGCGTACGTCCGGTAGGGCTGGGCCCCTTGTCTGTTGCCGGTGCGCTTTCCGGCCAGCCGATGCCTACGACCTCCGCGACGCACTTTGTAGGAGGTGAGTCTGAGGTGGCATCCGGCGAGCAGGGGCCTCAGACCCTTCACGAGCGCATTCTCTTCGGGGCACTGACCGCGCTCTTCTCGCTCTTGGGCGTTTTCCTCGTGCCCTTCTTTTATATCGCGCCGGTGCCGCTCGGCGTCATCACGTTCCGCCAGGGTATGGGGGTCGGCACCGTCATCGCTCTGATTTCGGCGGTCGTGACCGGCCTTTTCATCGGAGATCCGCTCGCCCTCGTGACCGTTATCTTGTTGCTGGCCTTGGGGTTGGCCTTAGGCGGAGGACTCCGTGAAGGTCTGCGGCCGGTGCAGCTTCTCATCGTCGGCAGCGTCGTTTCGACAATCGTCTTGGGCACGTTCTTTTACACCCTGCTGAATTTGCTCGGCTTCGCCTCGATCGGTGAATTGTTTGACCTGTTACAGGAGCTGATGGGCGAGCAGCTGGCGGGCCAGATCGCGATGCTCCGAGTGGTCTATCCCGCGGCCCTAATCAGCGGTGCCGTATTTTACACGTTTTTTAACATGTGGGGGATCCAACGGGTACTCCGGGCGCTGAAGATCGACACTCCTTGGTTTCCGCCCCTGCGGACGTGGCGTCTTCCGGCTCCGTGGGCGATCGCCTTCCTGGTCATATTGGCCTTAGGTTTTGCGCCGCTGCCGGCATTTCTCCACGCGGTGCTTCTTAATGTGGTCTACGGGCTCTCGCAGGTTTTTATCGTCACCGGCATCGCCGTGGCCGCCTTTTACGTGTTCAAATGGGGCTGGCATCCGGCGCTCACTGTCGGGTTCGCGCTGTTTGCCTTTCTCGTACCGTTCGGCAACTTGCTGGCTGCGTTTCTCGGGCTCTTAGACACGGGAGTGAATCTGCGCCGGCACGACGAGGATTGAATAACGCCTGCATTTTCGTTGGAGGTGCTCTGCCTTGAAAGTGATTCTCACGCAAGATGTGAAGTCCCTGGGTAAAAAGGGCGACGTCGTCGAGGTGAAGGAGGGCTACGGACGCAACTTCTTGATCCCCCGCGGTCTGGCCGTGGCCGCCGACGAGGGGAATTTGCGCCGTCTGAAGCATGAACAGGCCGTCCAGAAGAGCAAAGAGGCTCGCGAGCGCGAGGAGGCCGAGCAGGTGAAGGCGCAACTGGAACAGCTCACCGTAACCCTGCGCGTCAAGACGGGCGAGAAGGGACGGCTTTTCGGTTCCATCACGGCGGGCGACGTAGCGGATGAGCTGGCGAAGCACGGCATCGAGATCGACCGGCGGAAGATCGAACTCGACGAGCCGATCAAGAGCTTGGGCGCTTACACCGTGACGGTGCGCGTGTATCCGGGCGTGACGGCGCAGCTGAAAGTTGTGGTCGAGGCGGCATGAGGCGTCTTTGGGGTCGTCACCGCAAACGGTCTGCCGGCGGCGAGGAAAGGCCGCTCTTGGCCCCGGCCGAGACGAAGCGCCGCGTCGATGCGCTGTTCGATCTGCTGGACTCACTGTACGGCAGCGACCGCCTCGTGTTGAAAGCCGGTAAGCTCGACGCGCTGCCGCTTATGCGCTCGCCACGGATCGAAGAGCGCGTGCTGGCACTGCAGCGGATCGTCATGGACGACCCCACGCTGTCCGGGCCGGTTGTGCCCGAAGCCATTCCCGGAATATTGGATGAGCTGCAGGAGAGGCTCGCGGACGACATCGCCCGCCGGGCGGTGGAGGAAGAGATCGAGCAGCGCGTCGCCCTCAAGATGCAAGAGCGCCACGAAGAGTATGTTCGCGACTTGCGCAGCCAGGTGCTCAGGGAAAAAAACGGACCCGACAACGCCCGCACGCTGCGCAAGTATGCCGAGCTCGAGATCAAAGAGCAGATCCGCTTGGCACGCTCGGCGTTCGAGACCTTGCGCCCGGCCGCGTTGGACGAAGTCGTCGGCCAGCGCCATGCGATCGAGGCCTTGCTGACGAAGATCGCATCGCCCTATCCGCAGCACGTCATTTTGTACGGCCCGCCGGGGGTGGGCAAGACGACCGTGGCACGCCTTGTGCTGCAGCACGCAAAGGAGCTGCCCTTTACTCCCTTCGGCCCCGACGCCCCCTTCGTCGAGGTGGACGGATCGACGCTCAGGTGGGACCCACGGGAGGTGGCCAATCCCCTGCTGGGCTCCGTTCACGATCCGATTTACCAAGGGGCGCGGCGGGATCTGGCCGAGACGGCTGTTCCGGAGCCGAAGCCGGGTCTGGTCACGGAAGCTCACGGCGGCGTACTGTTTATCGACGAGATCGGTGAACTCGACCCGATGTTACAAAACAAGCTGCTTAAAGTGCTTGAGGACAAGAGGGTCTGGTTCGAGTCGGCCTACTACGATCCGCACGACGAGAACGTGCCGAAATACATCAAGAAGCTGTTCGAGGACGGGGCGCCGGCCGACTTTGTCTTGATCGGCGCGACGACCCGCGACCCGAGCGAGATCAACCCCGCTTTGCGATCCCGCTGCGCGGAAGTGTTCTTCGACCCGCTGACGGCCGAGGAGATCGGACGGATCGTCATCGGCGCAGCGAAGAAGATAGGCGCCGGGCTCGACCCTGCTGTGCCGCGCCTGATCGGTACCTACACGCGAGAAGGAAGGCGTGCGGTGGGGATTTTGGCCGACGCCTACGGTCTGTCTCTGTCCGAAGCGGTCGCACACCGTGAAGGCGGCGAGGAGCGGCAAGGAGACCGGCAGCCGCCGCGTGTGACGATCACGGAGGAAGCTGTCCGGCGGGTGGCCAAGGTGAGCCGGCTCACGCCGTACGTTCCGGCGATCGTAGCGGACGAACCCGAGGTCGGCCGTGTACTCGGCCTGGGCGTCCACGGGTTCGTCGGAAGCGTGTTGGAGATCGAAGCCGTCGCCTTCAAAGCCGCCCAGGCCGGTAAAGGCACCATCCGCTTCAACCAGACGGCGGGTAGCATGGCCCAAGACTCGGTTTTCAACGCGGCGTCCGTGGTGCGGCAGGTGACCGGCGAGAATATAGCGGACTGGGACGTGCATGTGAACGTCGTCGGCGGCGGCCGTATCGACGGGCCGTCGGCGGGCGCGGCCATCGTGCTCGCGATCATCAGCGCCGTATGGAACCGCCCGGTGCGGCAGGACGTGGCGGTGACGGGCGAGATTTCCATCCAGGGCAGGGTCAAGCCGGTGGGAGGAGTGTACGAGAAGGTGCACGGCGCAGCACAAGCCGGAGTGCGGCGTGTAATCATCCCCAAGGAGAACGAGGCAGAGGCGCCCGACCTGCCCGGAATCGAGGTCTGCGCGGTGAACCGGATCGAAGAGGCCATGGAGCTGCTCTTGCCGTCGCGCGAGGTGCGCGTCCCGCGTGCACGGGCAGGCGCCGTCTCGGGGCTTTCACGAGGGGTGAACGCATGAACGTACGTCAAGAGGCAAGGCAGGGGACGGTGATCGACGGTACCACCCGCGTCGCCGGGGTGATCGGCGATCCCGTGGCCCACACCCTGTCCCCGCCCATGCATAATGCGGCCTTCGCCTCGCAAGGCCTCGGGTGGGTGTACGTGCCGTTCCGCGTCGCACCCGAGCACTTGGGCGAGGCGGTCCGGGCCGTGCGGGCGTTAAACCTGGCGGGTCTCAACGTCACGATTCCACACAAGGTAGCCGTCTTGGAGTACCTGGACGAGTTGGATGAAAGCGCCCGTTTGATCGGCGCGGTGAATACGATAGTGAACAAAGGCGGGCGTCTGATCGGCTACAACACCGACGGTGCCGGCTTTTTGCGCTCGCTCCGCAGCGACGCAGGGACGGAGCCCCGGGGCCGCAGCCTGCTGCTCGTCGGCGCGGGAGGAGCCGCACGGGCCATCGGCGTCCAGCTGGTGCTCGAGGGTGCGTCCCGGGTCGACGTCGCAAACCGTACGTACGAGAAGGCGAAGGACTTGGCGCAACACTTGACGCAGGGGGCCGGCGGGCAGTCCCGGGCCTACGCCTTGGACGAGCTGACGCCGCAGGTCTTGCGCGGGTACGATGTCATCGTACACACCACGTCGTGGGGTATGGCACCGCAAGCCGACGTACCGCCCCTTATTTCCTCCGACGCCTTGAGTCCAGATACCCTCGTTTGCGATATCGTCTACACGCCGCGGGAGACGACGCTCCTGCGGGCGGCCAAAGCGCAGGGCTGTCGTGTGTTAGAAGGCCTGGGCATGCTCGTGCACCAGGCGGCGCTCGCATACGAACTTTGGACGGGACAGAGGGCGCCGGTCGACGTGATGTACAGTGTACTCGAGACGAAGCTTGCAGAGAGGGAGACCGATTAACATGGCACGAGATTGGGTCATTCGCGGCGGAGCGGTCGTGACGCCGGATAAGGTCATCGACGACGGAGCGGTCGTGGTGCGCAAGGGCCGCATAGCCTACGTCGGCCCGGCAAAGGAGCTTCCTACGGTGCTCACGGAACCGGACGGCCACGAGAGGTTCCCCACCGCCCGGCTCGGCGAGATCGACGCGCAGGGCCGCATCGTGGCCCCGGGGTACGTTGACGTGCATGTACACGGCGGCGGCCACGCGGACACGATGGACGGTACGGTGGAGGCCATCGCACGCATTGCCGAGGTGCACGCCGCCCACGGCACCGCGGTGCTGCTGCCGACGACGATGACGGTTGGCCGGGAGGAAATCGTGGCCGCGACGAGGGCGGTCAAGGAAGCGATGGTGGCCTCGGCGGCGAGCGACTGGGGCGGCGCCCGGGTGCTCGGCATGCATATGGAGGGACCGTACATCCACCCTAAAATGATCGGCGCCCAGCATCCGAAGCACGTCCGGCCGGCCGACATGGACGAACTCCGAGAGATTTACGACATCTTGGAAGGCGGTTTGCGTCTGGTCACCCTGGCGCCCGAGGTAGAGGGCAACTTGGACGCTGTACGCTGGCTCTACGAACGGGGCGTGGCCGTCTCGATGGGCCACACCGCCGCCACGTATGATCAAGCGATCGAGGCGATCGAACAGGGCGTGCGCCATGCGACCCACTCCTACAACGCGATGACCGGCTTGCATCACCGCAATCCCGGCGTCGTCGGTGCGTTGTTGACGGACCGGAGGGTATATGCCGAACTGATCGCCGACGGCATCCACGTGCATCCGGCGGCCATGGCGGTGCTCGCGCAGGCGAAGGGGCCCGAACGGCTTTGCCTGATCACCGACGCCATGGAGGCTATGGGCATGCCCGACGGCGTGTATGAGCTCGGAGGTCAAGCCGTCATTCTGAAGGACGGGGAGTGCAGGCTGGAGTCAGGCTCGCTCGCGGGCAGCGTGCTCTCGATGGATCGCGCCGTCGCGAATATGGTAAAGCTGGTAGGAGTCGATCTCGTATCGGCAGTGCGCATGGCGTCGCTCACGCCGGCGGAATCGGTGGGACTGGACGGCAGCCGGGGCAGCCTGACGGTGGGCAAGTACGGCGACGTGGTGCTGCTTGATTCCAACTCGCTGCTTTGCACGGCCACCATGGTCGAGGGCCGCATCGTCTACCGGGCCGCGTAATGCGCCACTCGAAAGCCCGTCGCAACGACAAACGGGGCGGCTCGCCACGTGCGCAGCCGCCCCGTCGGCTTGGTGTGCCAGGCTAGCGCTCCTGCCGGCGGATCAGCCAGAGCACGGCGACGACGTAGAGCATGAAAGGAATTAACGCACCGATACCGGCGATGGCTGCGAACACTCCGGCCGTCTGCCAAGCCGTGGGTGACCAGTCGCTCGGAATCATGCTCATGATCCAGTTCTGCACGACGTAGCCTACTGCCAGAAAAATGACGGTCAAGATTCCTACGATAGTCTTCACGTGCATCCATCCACCTTTACCTGTCGTGTAAGAGGGCGCACGGCCTTCTTCTTCTCCTCGCGTTAACTACTCTCTTCGAGGCGAAAAGGTTCACTTCCTGCGCCGGTTGGGCGGAAACGGATTGCCCGATTGTGTTGCACTTGCCACTTGCAGGCATTCTGCCGCCTGTGGCGAATGACTCTAGACGCGCGCCGCTGGCCCCCTAGGCCTCTGGCCCGGTGCGGGTGCCCGCGAGGTCGAGATTTAGCGCGAGGGATGTGGCGCCTTTGCGGTATCGGTTGGATCGCATACGCAGCGGCCTGGCTCGAAGCGAACCGTTTGCCGGGACCGCTCGCCTGGAAATCTGGCCCTGGCTCGACGTGGCAGAAGGGACTTGGCTGCACGTGCAGGGCGACGGAAGGCATTTTATACTGATTCCGGGCAGGCGCGAAGCGTTGGCATGGCAGAAGGGGCGCGGCGTCGCTTCACCCTTGTCTTTGCCCGTTGGCCCGGAGGGGCAAGGGGGGAGCGCAGGCGAGTGGGTCCTGGTAGGACCGCTGGCCGGCGAGCCGGAGCCTTGGCCCGCGCTGGCGGAAAAGCTGGGAGAGCGGTTGCCGCTCGCAGAGCGGCTCGGCAGCGACCTCGCGATGCTTCATACGGAATTTGCGCACCGGGACGCTACGATCGCGCCGTCCGCTGCCTTCCGAACCGGGCGCCTGCGTCCCGACTTTCAGGTGACAGCCCGGTCCCATCCCGACTTGGCCGGCTTTATTGAAGCGGTCGTGAAGGAAATGACGGGGTTAGGGCTCGCTCTTGCGCTCGGGCGGCGAGCGGCCGAGCTGGTACTGTTCGCGTCGGAAAGCCCAGTCTGGCTCGGCCTCGACACGGCGCACCGCGGCGATCCCGCGGTCGACGTGAGCACGCTGCTGGCCGACCTTCTCGTCCGAGCGTGCACGGCGGACGGCGCAGCCGATGCATACGTCGCGGCAGCCGCGGCCCTTTGGAAAGGATACATCTCCACGGCGGGCCCCGACTTCGGCCATTCCGGTATGCTGCAAGGATCCCTGGAGGCCCGGGTGTGCCGTCAAATCGGGGTCCGCGTCCTCGCTTCGGTCGACGGCGAAAAGGCGCGAAACGGCCAGGCGCTTTTGGCCGGGCAAGACGTGGTGCGCGCGGTGGGGAGAAGCCTCTTGATGCGGCCCTTCGGCCGGTTGGAGGGGGTTTTCACACGGGTGCTGCATGCGAGCCGACACTTCAGGGAGCGGTCGGGCGGTAGTGCCCGCGAGCAGGCAGGTGGAGAGCGATGAATACGGCAACCTTCCTTCCCGCCCTGAATGCTACTTTGAACGGCATGGCGGCCTTGTTTTTGCTCCTCGGCTACGTCATGATCCGGCGCGGCGATCGAAAACGGCATCGTGTTTGCATGGTCGCCGCCACGGCGCTGTCAGGCCTCTTTCTCGTGTCGTACTTGGTGAAGACGGCCCTGCACGGTACGACGCTGTACGGCGGGACCGGCTGGCTGCGGACGGTATACCTGTTTACCTTGGGGACTCACCTCGTGTTGGCGATGTTCCTGCCCCTGCTGGCCGGGTTTACGCTCTTCCACGCGTTCCGCGGCACGTTTCGCAAGCACCGGCGCATCGCCCGCATCGCGTTCCCCATTTGGATGTACGTTTCCATCACGGGCGTGGCCGTGTTCTTCCTGCTCCGCCCGTGGTATTGAGGGGTTCCCGGCTGCCGGTCCCGTGTCGCCCGGCGTTGCCGGCCACTCACACCTTGGCGACGAGCACCTCCTCTTCACGGTCGCTTGCCGCCACGGAGTGAAAACCCGGCATCGGGCCTAAGTCGGCGTAGCCGTGGAGGGCGGTGCCGTCTTCCTGCGTGACGATGCTGGACTGGCCGTAGAAGGGAATATCCCAGAGGGTGCCGTGCATCATGGGATTGAGAGCATAGGAAAAGCGCTGCTCCAAATATACCCGCCGGTAACTGCTTCGGAGCCAGTCGGTCTGTTGCTCGGCGGTCCACGGCCCCGGATTGGCCGAAGGCTGCACAAGGATGTCGGCTCCCTGGCGGGTGAGGGCGTCTACCACGTCGTCTTCAAAGGCGTCTAGGCAGATGGCGATCCCGATGCGTCCGAACGGCGTCTCGAACGTGCGCAGCCGATCGACGGAACCCGGCGTCAGGTCGAGGGCCGCCTCACGTTCGAGTTCGATCAGGTGCACCTTGTCCTGGCGGCCTACCACTTTGCCGTCCGGTCCGAACAGGAACGAGCTGTTGTACACTTCCGGCGCGAGCCAGCCCTCTTCCCAAAGCACGCGGCCTGCTTCCACGGCGTAAGGCGGCAGCGGTACCGATCCCGCGACGATCCACACGCGGTACTTGCGGGCGGCTTCGGAAAACACCCGGAAGTAGGCGGATGCCACGGTGCGGTGGCGGAGGAGAAAGATCGCGGGCACCCAGGAGACGCCGTGACGGAACTTGAGCCATGCCGCGGGGACGAGAAAGCGGCGGGTAACCCGGCGAATGGCATCGGCTACTTCCGAGACGCCGGCGAGCTCGCGACGCAGGCCTTGGGCGATGAGCATCAGGCCCACGTCTTCGGGGAAAGCGACCAAGGTGTGGTCCTTCGGGTCGAGCCGTTCGGCAGCTTGAGCCAACAGGCCGTCTATCTTGGCGGCGAAGGCGTCCTCCGTCAAGAAATCGGCGACGTCGAGGCGCATTTGGATGGCGACGAGTTGAATGGCCAGACCCCCCTTTTCGTCGTAGTCATATTCCCCCAGAGCGGTCAGGCCTCCTGCGCGACGGATTCCATACCGGACGCCGGACGGCTTGCGCAAGCAAGGAGAAAGGGAGGATGCGGTTGTGAAGAGACGGTTTCGGAAGGCCGATCCGTTTAGCATAGTGATCTTCGGCGGGACGGGCGACCTGACCCACCGCAAGTTGGCTCCGGCATTGTACCGGCTTATGCTCGACGGGCACCTGCCGGAGGAGACGATCGTCTGCGGCGTGGCACGGCGCGATTGGTCGGATGAGTATTTTCGAGACCAACTGCGTGAGGCGGTCTTGGCGGGCCCGGAAGGTAAGGACTTCAATGAAGATGCGTGGCGGCGCCTTACGCGCAACATGGTGTACGTGCGCGGCGATGCCGACGAGCCCGGTACGTACAGCCGCGTAGATGCCAAACTGCGCGAGATCGGCCAAAGCATGGAAGCCCGGCCCGATCGCAACCGCCTGTATTACCTGGCCACCTTGCCGAGCCTGTACGAAGCGCTCATCACGTCAATCGGCGAACTGGAACGGTCCCGCAACGAGGGTTGGGGTCGCATCGTCGTAGAGAAGCCCTTCGGACACGATCTGGAGTCAGCGGTCAGGTTAAACGCACTGCTCGCCCGCTATTTCGAGGAAAACCAAGTGTTCCGCATCGATCACTACTTGGGCAAGGAGACGGTGCAGAACATCCTCGTGTTCCGCTTTGCCAACGGCATCTTCGAGCCCATTTGGAACCGCCACTACATCGACCACGTGCAGATCACGGTCGCGGAGTCGATCGGCGTCGGTCACCGGGGCGCGTTTTACGAAGAAGCGGGTGCCCTGCGCGACATGGTGCAAAATCACATGTTGCAGCTTCTCAGCCTGATCGCGATGGAGGCTCCGTCTTCCTTCGACGCCAGGGCCATCCGCAACGAAAAGGTGAAGGTGCTCCGGTCGATGCCCCTGCCCACCGTGGAGAGCATCGCTCGCAACACGGTGCGCGGCCAGTATACGACGGGCCGCATCGGCGGCGAGACGGTGCCCGGCTACCGCGACGAGCCCGGCGTGGCCCCCGACTCGCAAGTGGAGACTTTCGCTGCCCTGCGGGTCGGCATCGAAAACTGGCGCTGGGCCGGCGTGCCGTTTTTGCTGCGCACCGGCAAGCGGCTCCCCGAGCGGTCGTCGAAGATCGTCGTCTCGTTCAAGTGCCCGCCTCACCTGGCCTTCAAGCGGAGCATGGTGCCCGAACTGAGGTCGAATACCCTCGTCATACACATTCAACCCCGCGAAGGCATCACGCTCTCCATCGGCGCTAAGGTTCCCGGGGCCGAGATGCAGGTGCGCAACGTGGACATGGAGTTCTACTACGAGCGGACGTTCCAAGAGCGGTCGGCCGAGGCATACGAGTACCTGCTGCTGGAGGCCATCTTGGGCGACACGACGATGTTCATTCGGGGTGATGAGGCCGAGACCGCGTGGCGCTACATCGAAGCCGTCCGGGCCGGTTGGGATGAGAACGTCGTGCCGCTGTCGATGTATCCGGCCGGAACGTGGGGCCCTCAGGAGGCGACCCGGCTTCTCGAGTCGGCCACCGTGTGCACGGGACCGGCGAGCGGCGACGACGATCCGTGGGCAACGCGCATCGGTATGTGCGCTCTCACCGATTGGGATCCGTCGTAGGGATCCACGGGTGCCACATTTCCGGGAAATGGTTCGCCCGCTTTGGTTTGGAACGGCAGGTAAGAGGGGGGGCCGTGGGGAAATTCGGCGTAAGGCTTCGAGTGTAGCTCTGCTTCACTTGTGAGCCTGCCGAAAGGAGTGCGGCCGATGAGAAGTCGAGTGCTCTTGGGGCTCAGCCTGGCGGCATTGCCGCTGCTTGTTACCGGCTGCGTCTTGTTCGAGCCGGCCCGCTGGCGCGACTTCACCGGCCCGAGCTGGGACATTCCCATCGCGGTCCCCCTCTTTCCAAACACTCGTTTCGACCTTGGGAAACTGGAGTCTATTGCAAATCGCGACAACGAGATCGGTTTTCATTATCCGCTGGATACCTTTGCTCCGCCCGAGCTGACGTTCAACAAGGCGGAGCGCATTGCGTTTCAAGGCGCCACGGTCGAAACGGCACAAGGCATCGAGGTCAGTGTAGCGGGGCTGGCCGACTTGCCCGACGTCCAAATATTGACCGCGGAGCTCATCATATCCGTGGAAAATGCACCCGCCTTAACCGGTAAAGTGAGTGTGCACGTCGCGGCGCTGAGCGGCGGTGCGGAAACGGCGCGGGCGGTAGCAGAGCAAGATTTGACGGATGGTGGACCGCTCCGCATCGACTTGGGATCGCTGCTGAACGGTAGTCCCCGGCCGGACCGCTTGCGGTTGCATTACGTGATCGACATACCCGCGCAATGGGTCCACGTGCAGCAAGGAGACCGCGTGGCGGTTGCAGCCGAGTTGTGGGCGCCCCTTTACGTGCACATGCCCTCGGAACCGCTGCGGATCGAGCCCGGCGGAGCCATCGAGATTGCGCTCGACGGCGATGCGAAAGCGGCTCTGTTCGACGCGCGTCTGGTCGATTTGGCGCTGGTGGTCGACGTGGTCAGCCGCTCGCCCGTTGGCATGGACGTGGAGCTGCGCTTTGCACCCGAGGCTACTCCCGGTGCCGATGCCGTCTCCGTTTTTCTGCAGGTGCCAA
>JAAYLA010000165.1 GCA_012522135.1 Bacillota bacterium
CGATGAGACGGGCGGCTGCCTTCTCGACGCGCTCGCGCAATCCTTCGAGGCATCGTCTCACGTATTCCTCCTGCGCGCAAAGGATGCGCGAAACTTCATCGTGCCGTGTTTCAGGGTTTAGTGTCTGCGGGTTCACGATACCGAGGTCCGAAAGGCCCGCGTCGACGATGCGCTCCGCCAAGCGGACGGCCTGTTCGAAATCGCCTACCGAACCGGTGCTGCGGGATCCGAGGAAAACCTCCTCGCTCACGGCGCCGGCCAAAGCCACGGCGATCTGATCGAGCAGGTCCTGTTTCGTGAACAGGTACGTGTCGTCGGCTGGCATTTGGCGCATGTAACCTAACGCCTGACCTCGGGAAGAGATCGTGACGGCCGCCACGGAACCCGGGCGCACGATCTCGCTGAGCAGGGCGTGGCCGGTCTCGTGGTAAGCGATCCGCTCCTTTTCCTCGGCGCTCGGGCTGCGATCGAGCTTCTCGCCCATCATCACCTTTTCGATTCCTTCCTTAAAATGACGCGGCTCAATGGTCCTCGCCCCTTCTCGGAAGGCGAGAATTGCCGCTTCGTTCACCAGATTTTCCAGGTGGGCCCCGGAGAAACCGTACGTTTCCTTGGCGATCTCCTCGAGCCGGACCTCGGGGTGAAGGGGCCGTCCCTGGCAATGGATGCGCAGGATATGCAACCGCCCCTTCTTGTCTGGAAGGTCCACCCGGACCGTTCGGTCGAAGCGACCCGGACGCAGCAGGGCCGGATCGAGAAGGTCCGGACGGTTCGTCGCGCCGATCACCAAGACGCGGACTTCCTCCTGGTCCCCCGCTAGGCCGTCCATCTGAACGAGGAGCTCGTTCAAGGTTTGATCGTACTCGAGATGACCTAGGTGTTGGCCGCGCCTCGCGCCCAAAACTTCGAGCTCATCGATGAAAATGACAGCGTAATTTCGGCCTTGGCGAGCTGCTTGCTCCCGAGCCTTCTTGAAGAGCTGGCGAACACGCCGGGCGCCGACACCCGCGTACATTTCAATGAACTGACTGCCGGATACGGCCACGAAGCTCGCTCCTACGCGGTGGGCCGCAGCCTTGGCCAGCAACGTCTTGCCCGTGCCGGGCGGCCCGACGAGCAAGATGCCTCGCAGAGGACGAATGCCTAAGTGCTCTACGGTTTGCGTATCGCGCACGAACTGGAGCGCTTCGAGCAGTTCCCGCTTCGCGACTTCTTGACCACCGACGTCGTCGAACGTGACGGGTGCGGTCGCCTGAACCTCGCCCGCACCCCGAGACAAAGAAAAGCGCTTCCCCGCCCCGCGCGGATCGAGCGCAAAATAGAATAGTAGCCCCAGCCCGCCGAGCATGAGAAGCGGCGTCACGGCGACGCCGCGCGCGATGAGAAAAACGATGAACGCGGCGGACATGCCAATCAGCGATTCTCGTGACAACACCTCGAACGACCTCCTAGCTCCGCGCCGGGTCCGTGGGGCCCCGGTGGCGCGGGATGACCGCGAGCAGGCGATGACGATCGGTTTCGAGCTCTAGGTAAATGCGCTCCGCATCGATGTAGATTGCGTGTCGGTCTAGGCCGAAGGCTTGCGCTGCTTCACCGACCGAGGCCGTTAGACGTGTGAATCTGCCGGTCGCGACGGCTTCTTCGATGGCAAAACGCAGCTGCTCGTACACTTCTTCGAGGAGCGGTGTCCTCGTGTCAAGGAGCTCGATGGACTTTTCCGCACCCGCTCCGAGCCGTGCGGTCGTAGTCTCAAGCACGTCAGCATACAGCGCGGCCAACGGTGCGTCGTCTTCGGGCGTAACGATCACGCGCAGAGAGTCGCCCCGTCCCGATACCGTCACGCTGTCGATGCCCGGCAGCGCACTGAGCTCCGCCCGCAGCGGTCCCACGACGAGGCGCTCGTAAACGACATGATCAATGAGAAAGAATAAAAGCAACGAGAGCAGAAAAGACAGGAAGATAATGTAAAATGTACGCCGTCGCGCGGAGCGCACGAAAACCGCCTCGCCTTCAAAATGCCTGCTAGATGTTGAAATCCAGGCCCATTATAACATGTGCAAGGGGTGCGACGGGCTGTCAGTCCGTGGAGGCTTCGTGCCCATTTGGCAGGCGAGGACTGCGATGCCATTGGCGATGACAAGGTTGCCCGAAGTTGGACCGCCCTTCGCCCGCTAGTTGTCCCGTTCGGTCACGATGCGACGGACGGACGCCCGCATTCTCTCGGGCGACGGTGTATCGTCGCGATCGGCAGAATAGCGCACGGACTGGTATACGTCCGTCACGTATGCGATGTCATCGGCCACCGTAGGGAAACGTCCGGCCAAAAAGCGTGCAAATTCCGCGGCAGTTTGGGTAGCGGTCCTGGGCGCGCCTTGCTCCTTCGCCCAAAGCAACAGGAGCACGAAGAGGCGGCGGACGGTTGCGGCGCGCGCTGAACCGGTCTGGCCCGGCCCTCCATTGGACTTTGCCCTTGGCGATTGATGCGTGCGGCGGCTTGACGAAACTTGAGCCTGCCCGGCGATCCTGGCGAAGAGCCGGTCGATAAGAAGGCGTACGAGTAAAATGGGCAGTTGCAGCACGAAACGCAGGACGGTCCAGACGCCACGGCGACGCTCCAGGTCGACCTCCAGAAGCAAGCCGACGAGTCTCCAGAGGACGTACGCCACGGTGCCGACGGCGACGACCGCGTACAGCATAGGGAAAAGCTGCACACGGTGGCCCGGAGCGAAGCCGGTTATGGGCGTCGCGGAGTCTACCGACCACGACTGCAGTCCGTCCATACTTCCCCCGCGGCCCATGCGCACCCGGCTGAAGAGGCGCACCGTGAAGTCGCTCATCACCGCGTTCCAGTCGATGGCGTGCAGGGGCGACACGTCGGCAGGCAAAAGAACGGCCGCGACAACGACGACCAATGCGCAAAGGAGTACGGTCCTAGGCCAGGGCCGGGAACATGCCGCATCTATATACAGACCGTTCTCCCGCTCCCACTCTACTTTGCGCTGGTGCAGGCCCAAGAGCGCGGTCAGCACGAGCAGAGATCCGAAGAGCACCCCACTGGCCAAGGCGAACGACAGTTGACTTTTTATGGACGTCAGTCCAAACCCGCCGGCAACGAGCCACCCGATCAGGGCCGAGGCGAGAAGCAGCGTACCTCGCCTGTAACCTGCTTTGCGCCGCCACAGGCTCCGTTTGGGCGCGTAGATGTGCCATTCGGTGCTGAGTTCCCCCACGCGTTCGGCAAATACTTCGCTCTCGCCCTTCGGTAAAGCGCCGTGGAAGGGAGTTGCGCCGGCTACGGTAGACCCCAGGAACAGTGCTGCGAGCCAAGTCAGCCCGAGAAGGGCTATCCGAAACGGAGAGCCTTGACCCATGCCGGACAGCGACAAGGAGACCAATACGGCCACGCCCGCGGCGTGCAACGAGAGGGGCAGGCGCAACGAGGCGACGAGCACGGTGCCCGCAACGGTTGTGGACACGAGCGCTAGAAGGCCGAGAACGACGCTGGTCCCGGCCTCGGGCATGAAGGCAAGCCAGAGCACGTACGCCCAAGAAGTGACGGCGCAGATCGCTGCCACGGGCAACACGACCAACTCGGCGATGTGAAGAGACACCCATGCGGTCAAGGACTCTCTGCTGACCATAGGTCCTCACCTCACCTCCGCATCGTCTGGCTTTCCACCTGTGGGGCCGATTCCCTCTGCCCAACATTTCGGCGTCAAGACGTAGCAACCGAAGGCCCAGCTAACACAAACTTCCTGATAGAGCCACGGATATATTCCCGGCAACTGCTAAAAATTAGTTGCGGGAGGTATGACCCATGAAAGCAACCGGAATAGTTCGGCGCATCGACGATCTAGGGCGCATCGTCATTCCGAAGGAAATCCGGCGCACCTTGCGAATTCGGGAGCGAGATGCCCTTGAGATTTTCACCGACCGCGACGGAGAGGTCATTTTGAAGAAGTATTCTCCCATCGCGGACCTTGAGGACTTCGCGCAAGAGTATGCCGAGTCCCTGTTCGAGTCAACCCAGCATCCCTGTTTTATCACCGACCGGGATGTCTTCATCGCCGTCGCAGGGGTCGGAAAAAAAGCGTACATGAATAAGCCCATCCCGGATGACCTATCGGAGGTACTGGAAGAGAGACGTGTGTTTACTAGCGAAGAGGCTGGACGTCATCTCGCCATTCCGGGATTTGAGACCGCACACCAGGTCGCGGTGCCGATCATCCACGAAGGGGACGTAGCAGGGAGCGTCGTGCTCGTGTCGAAAGACCGTGCACTCGGCAACGTGGAGATCACGCTAGGCCAGACGGCCGCCGACTTCCTGGCCAAACAACTCGGCTGAAGCCTTGTACGCCTGCGCCGTCGCCTCCTCGGCCGCTATGCATCGTCCTTTGTCGATGCATAGCGGTCCTCCCGTGAATATTGGAACTTATCGGCACCCGGCTCACCGGCAAAAGAAAACGTTTTTCCATTGACGAGGGATTTTTTCCTTTGGGAATAACAAAGTAAAGTATGACACATAAGGATAATAGAAAAAGGTGTCCACGTACTTTTGGAGAATTGACGTTCCAACACCGGACGTCCGCCTATTGCACCGTTGTGGGCAGGATCCCGTCTGTTGGCTCTAAACGGAGATTCTCCGGGGGGACTTCAAGGAGTGGTTCCGGTGAACTCAGCAAAACAACGATACTACGAGGCGCTCGATCGCAAGAATTCAGCGGAGCGCGTGCTCGAGAGACATCTCCATACGGGAGGCGATACCGTGGAAGAGCGACTTAGCCGACCGCAAGCCGACGGCGACGAATTCCGTTCTTTGGACATGGTATATCAGGAGCTCGGTCTGAAGGCGTACGTAGCCGTCACGAATTGCCTGGACTTCCTGGGCCGGCTCGGCACGGGTGAAGCGGCGAGACAGGTGAACTCGGCGCTGAAGGACGAGCTGCGCAACGCGGTGGCAACGGTAAATCGTCTCGTCGCGGAATTGCAGGCCGTGCGCGAGCGGCTCGACAGCACGGAGTCGCGCCTGGCCGCTATCGAGGCAGGCGTGAAGCGGATTGATCGCTTCACCCTCGAGGCATTTCGAGAGCTTGAGGACCTCAGGCGTGAGGCGGGTCAGTCGCGTGAGGGCGCGATCCCCTTCGAGCGCGGACGTCTGGCTAAGGAAGAGGCAGCTCGCTTGGCCCTTGAAGCCGGGCGGCGCATGCACGAGGAAGGAAAGCGGCTCAGCCTTGCGGCCGTCGCACGGGAGGCTGGCCTGAAATACGGTCAGATCGTGTACGCCTTTGGAAATAAAGAGACGTTCTTTAGTGAACTTGAGCGCGTGCTGGCGGAAGCAACGGACACCGAAGAGCGAGCCGTCTGAGTGGCTTAAGGGCGGAGTGCCGTGCCTGCAGACCGCTCCGCCCTCCCTTTCTCGGACAGCCTAACGGAAGAGAAATTGGGCCTTGAGGAAATAGTCAACCCCCGACAGCACCGTGACCACGGCGGCGATCCACAAGAGTGCGTTGGCACCGGGCACACCGATCAGAACGCCCGTGATCGCCACGATCTGCGTCATCGTTTTCAACTTTCCCCAAATGCTGGCCGCGATGACCTGTCCTTCGCTCGCGGCCACGAGGCGCAGACCGGACACGGCAAACTCACGTCCGATGATGATCACGACAACCCAAGCCGACACCTGGTCGAGTTCCACGAGCGCAATCAAAGCCGACGAGACCAACAGTTTGTCGGCTATGGGATCGATTAGGGCGCCGAACTTGGTCTCCTCCCGCCTCGCCCGCGCGACGTAGCCGTCGAGCCCGTCGGTCGCAGCCGCCAGCACGAAAATAGCGGCTGCCAGAAAGACGCGGTATGGAACCTGCTCCGCCGTAAGCAGTACACCGAGAAAGACAGGGACGAGAAATATGCGAAAGAGCGTGATCCAGGTGGCAAGGGTCACGTGGGGACCTCCCCGAGATGGCGTGCCTTCTGGGTGAGCTCGGTGATTGCCGGCTCGCCGGAACCGACCGGTCAGTGCCTCCGCCATGTTGAGAGCATCACTCTTTCCATCTTAGCATAAATGGGCATGGAAGGGAGTCAAAGCTGGTAACATCTGCTCCGCAGGACCGGTGGATGTCGATCAGATGCCGAACGGCACGGGACGTTTCTCCCCCAATGTGGCGAGAACAGCCGCAAGCTGGCATGACAATCGTGTGATGGTTGACACCCCTATAGGTACCAATTATAATGGGAACGGCGTGGGGACGTTGTCCTTGTCCGGGCGGTACAGATGTCCCGAGCGTGATCTCTCGATGCTGAGTGCCCGAATCTGTCTGTAAAGAGCTTTGTGAAGATCTTCATAAACTCGGTTCGGCGCACAAAGTGACGGAAAGTGGGCATCCGGACGGAAGCCGTGTCGCAGAGGCCTTGGGTCCCGGTCTCGCGGAGGCTGGGCAGATACCTCGCCATTACTTAGGTTCGGGGAGGCACGCCAGGTGCTCGAGGCATACACAGATGTCGCCGTATTCTTAGCGGTAGGTGCCCTGTTCGTGATCGTCAACCTCGCCGTCGGCCGGCTGTTTCGGCCACACCGTCCGTATTCGGAGAAGCTCACAACCTACGAGTGCGGCGAGCAACCCATCGGCGACGCCCGGGTCAAGTTCCACACGAGATATTATATTTACGCACTCGTTTTTGTCATTTTTGACGTAGAGACGGTCTACCTGTATCCGTGGGCCGTCGTTTTGCGCGAGCTGGGAGTTTACGCCTTTATCCTGATGTTCATCTTCCTCATCATGCTCCTCGACGGCCTTGTCTATGCGTGGAAGAAGGGGGTCTTGAAGTGGGTCTGATCGACAACGAGCACGTCCCCGGCGTCATCACTCTGCCCCTACGCCGCCTGATCAATTGGAGCCGAAAGTCTTCCCTCTGGTATCTCCTGTTCGGCATCGCCTGCTGCGCGATTGAAATGATGGCTACGGGCGCCTCCCGCTACGATTTCGACCGCTTCGGCATGATCTTCCGGGCTTCGCCCAGGCAGTCCGACCTTATGATCGTACCGGGCACCGTCAACGAGAAGATCGCCGACCGCGTGCGGACGCTGTACAATCAGATGGCGGAACCGCGGTGGGTGATCGCCATGGGCGGCTGTGCCATTAACGGCGGCCCCTACCACGGCGAGTACAACATCGTCGACGGGATCGACAAGGTGATCCCCGTGGATGTTTATGTTCCCGGTTGCCCGCCACGCCCTGAAGCTTTGATGCACGGGGTGTTGAAGCTGCAGGAAATCATTGCCAACGAGGGCATCCGGTGGGAAGCTCTGCGTGCCTGAGAAACCGTTGTCTACGCCTATCCGCCGATCGAATAACCGGTCGGTCGAGAGGGTTGCGAGCCGGATAGGAAGGGGTGCACTGGTCAGTGGCCGACGAACGTCGGGACGAAGCCAGATCAGCCGAGACCTCTAGGCGAACCGAGGGCGCCGGCGAAGCAGTGGGTGTGGAGATGCCGGCCGCCGTTGCTACGGTCATGCAGGTGCTCCGGGAACGCTTTCCCCATCTCGATGTAGTGCACAAGGAGGACGAGTGGGTCGAGGCCCGGGTGGCGCCAGACGAGCTGCCGACCGTAGCCCGCTTCCTGCGCGACGATGCCCGTCTTCAGTTCAACTTCCTGTCCTCGATCGCGGCCGTCGATTACGTTGAGAAGGGATTCGAGGTGGTATATCACCTGCTCTCCCTCCCCGAGGGCAGGCGCAAGCTGATCCTGAAGGTGACTCCGGCAGGCGACCGGGATAATCCCGAAGTGCCGACGGTGACGGACATCTGGCCCACGGCCAACTGGCACGAGCGTGAGGCCTGGGATCTCATGGGAATCCGCTTCACGGGCCACCCCGACCTCAGGCGTATTTTGCTTCGCGAGGATTGGGTTGGTCATCCCTTGCGCAAAGATTACCAGGATCGGCGCCCCGTACGGGAGCGCCAGTTCAAAGAGGATTGGATAGGGCGCTCCGGTTAGTGGATCGGTTGGTTTGTCCTGTACCCTACCGACGAGAGAAGGGGGCTCGTCGCTTCGGGGTCGACATAAGGGGGATCGTATCTTGGGCGAAGACATCGTGACCGCGCTCGCGGAAAATGGCGGCACTGAGGTTGGATCCGGTCTGCGTACCGAAGAGCTGCTCGTGAACATGGGTCCGCAGCATCCCAGCACGCACGGTGTACTTCGGGTATTGGCGCGCCTCGACGGAGAGCGTGTCGTCGATGCCTCGTGCGATATCGGGTATTTGCACCGCTGCTTCGAGAAGATCGGCGAGAAGCGGACCTTGGGCCAGGTCATCCCCTATACGGACCG
>JAAYLA010000166.1 GCA_012522135.1 Bacillota bacterium
CCGACCGTGGGTTTGAATGTCGCAACGTACGTCAGCGGCCAGACTCACCTGGTGTCCACCTATCCGCCCCCGGACATAGCGGAAGGCGACCACTACACCATCGTCGTCTTTCCCGACACCCAGTATTTTGCCCGAACCTATCCGGACATCTTGACGCGTATGGCCGACTGGGTGGCTGCTCACGCTGCCGATCAGAACCTCGCCGCTGTGCTGCACGTGGGCGACATCACGGACGCCAACGTGCCGACGCAGTGGCTGAACGCGTACCGGAGCATGAGCCTTTTGCACGGTGTGGTGCCGTATGTCCTGGCTATCGGAAATCACGACATGCTCGACGGGGGTGTCATACGCGAGCGGGGGCGGACTTTGCTCAACGAATACTTCTCTATTCAGGCAGCTGAGCGGTATTCGAACTTGGGCGGGACCATGGTGCCCGGCCGGCTCGACAACCACTATGCGTTGTTTACACTGGCGGGAACCGATTATCTGGTCATTTCCCTGGAATATTTGCCGCCGGACGAAGCCTTGGCCTGGGCAAACGAAGTCGTTGCTCGGCATCCCAACCACAAGGTGATCTATCTGACGCATGCCTACCTGACCCACGCGGGAACGAAGAGCACTGGTCCGGCCAATGAAAACCTTGCCCGCTAGCCGACCACCACTGTCAATACGGCGTGCGACATATGGGACAAACTGATCAGCCATCATTCGAACAGTTTTCTCGTTTTGAGCGGCCATGCCTCGCCCGCCAACGTGTCCGTGCCGTTTTTCACCGAGCGCACGCAGTCGGGGCACCTGGTGCCTGCGCTGCTCTTCGACTTCCAGAACCAACCAAGCGGCGGGAACGGCTGGTTGGGTCTGCTCACATTCCATCCAGACGGCCTGCTTGAGGTCCGGATCTACTCGCCGTATTTGGGTGTGTACGCCGACGAACTGGATCCGAACGGCTTTACCAGTCGCCTGCTCATCGACACGACCACGGGAAAGGTGTCTCGTTTCTACGATGGCTGGAACCTTGATGAACTTACAGCCGGCAAGAGTGGGTCCAGGTAGACGTGTTATGAACTAGTCCTACACACGTGGAGGAGGGTCATCATGCGGCTAAGGGCAACGAAGCAGCAGGGTACCGAGGCAGGTCAGCACGACCACACGATGCGTTCGATGCTTAGTCTGGTATCGATGGTCATTTGTCTTGTGTTGGCTGTCAGCAGCGCCGAGGCGGCCGATCCGGTCATAGTACGCCTTGGGCATCGCTTCCCCGAGAACGATAAGTGGCACCTCGCGTTCTCCCAGGCCGCCGAGGTTTTCAACGCGCGGGAGACGGGTATTGAGCTTCAGGTGGAACCCGGGTGGTCGGTAGATAAGTACAAGGTTGCCGTGGCCGCAGGGAACGCTCCGGAAGTTTATCTCGTCGACAGCCCACAAGCTCCGGCCTGGGGTGTCAGCGGCTTCCTCGCGCCACTGAACGACCTGGCAGAGGCTGCGGGTGTGACCCGTGACAGTTTCATACCGGCTGCCTGGGACCAGAACCTCTGGCAAGGAACGTTGCATGCGATTCCGATTCAGGTCGATCCAAACTTCGGGCTCATCTGGAATAAGGAGCTCTTTGGCATTGTGGGGCTCGATCCGGAGGCACCGCCTCGGACGGTCGAGGAATTCGATCTCATGTTCCTGCGCCTCACCCGAAGTACCGCCGACGGAACTCCGGTGAGCGTAGGGATGATTCCGTGGACTTTGACCCGCGGCCATGCGAACACCATCTACACCTGGGGTTGGCTCTTCGGCGGCGAGTTCTATGATTATGAGCAAAGCAAAGCGACGGCCCACGACCCGCGCGTCATCGATGCGTTGGAGTATCTCACGCAGTATTGGGAGCGTTACGAGCCCGTAAGGGCAGCTTTGAGTGCCAACATTCCACCTGGATACAACCGTTTTACATCGGGCCGGGAAGCAATGATGCTGTCCACACCGAGCAACGCGTTTCTGATCATGCGCGATTTCCCGGAAATGGACGTTGGGGTCACACGTATGTTCAACAATCCCGTGGCGGGTGTGGAAAATGCACAGTGGATCGGCGGATATGTGTTAGGCCTGAGCGCCGGTGCGGAAAATCCCGACGCCGCCTTTGACGTCATCAAGTTCTTGACGGCTGATCCGGAAGGAGTGGAGACTTTCGCATCCAGTGGGTCGTGGGTGCCGGCGAACTTCACAGTGCCGTACTTCCGCTCTCTGGGCACCGATCCATTGTGGCAACCGTACGCCGACATCGTACTGACAACTACCCGTTACCGTCCGGCCATTCCGGCGATGGACGTTTACAATGCCGAGCTGGTCCGCGTGTTCCCGTCCATCTTGCGTCGCAACGTGTCGTTTATCGGTACTATGGAGGAAATCTCGAAGATCGTGGACGCCAAGGTTGCCGAGATGACTGCAGCAAAGTAGGTGCACTTAGTCAGAATCCTATCCGAGAAGGGAAAACCGGAATGGGTAGGGCTCGCGTCTGAAGCGATCTAGCCCGCATAGGTGGCTAAGGTGCTCAGGTGTATTGGGTTAGAGGCCGTGGAAGAAACGGTTTGCTCAGTGTGATTGATGTTGCCGGTGCGCGATTTGGCCACGCCAGTCGGAGAGTACGCTGCTAGCAAGAAGTTGAGAATCTCAATCTCACAATCGTGAGGTTAGGCCAACAAACCAAAGGGTGAGCTTGTGGGGCTGTCCCAAAAGTGCATTCGGGACAGCCCCCGTCTGCCCACACATAGTACGCAAATTTCGGGCAGGAAAGCCCGCACTCCGGCGAGAACACTACGGGAAGCGCTCGTGTTCGCTCCTGCCCGGCGGGAGCGCCGAGCCGCTTTCTGTATCGGGAGGTATCGCCATGGAGAAGCAGCCACGACGTCCTATGCGCAGCGACATCATCAAGTTCGGCGCGGCGCGGGCACCCCACCGCAGCTTGTTGAAGGCCGCCGGGGTGCGCGACGAGGACATGGATAAGCCCTTCATCGCCGTCTGCAACTCGTACGTGGATATCGTGCCCGGCCACATCCACCTACAAGAGTTCGGCCGTATCGTGAAGGAAGCCATCCGCGAAGCCGGCGGCGTGCCCTTTGAGTTCAACACCATCGGGGTCGACGACGGCATCGCCATGGGACACATCGGCATGCGCTACTCCCTGCCGAGCCGGGAGCTGATCGCCGATGCGGTGGAGACCATGCTCATGGCCCACGCGTTTGACGGCATGATCTGCATCCCCAACTGCGACAAAATCACGCCCGGCATGATGATGGCCGCGGTGCGGGTGAACATCCCCACCATCTTTATTAGCGGCGGGCCGATGCGTGCAGGTCAGCTCAACGGTGAGGCCGTCGACCTCATCTCGGTATTCGAAGGGGTCGGCGCCTACCAGACCGGCAAGATTACCGGAGAACAGTTGAAGGCATTGGAAGATGCGGCGTGCCCCGGCTGCGGCTCCTGTTCGGGGATGTTCACGGCTAACTCCATGAACTGCCTGGCCGAAGCGCTGGGCCTAGCCCTTCCCGGAAACGGCACGATTTTGGCTACCGACCCGGCCCGCAAGGAACTCGCACGTCAGGCGGCCCACCAACTCATGAAGCTTATCGAGATGGATCTGAAACCCCGGGATATCGTGACGCCCGAAGCCATCGACAACGCCTTCGCGCTCGACATGGCCATGGGCGGTTCGACCAACACCGTCCTGCATACTCTGGCCATCTGCAACGAGGCGGGCGTCGACTATCCCCTCGAACGCCTGAACGAAGTTGCGAAACGGGTGCCCCATCTGTGCAAGGTGAGCCCGGCGTCCAACTGGCACATCGAAGACGTGCACCGCGCCGGCGGCATCAGCGCGATTTTGAACGAGCTTTTGAAGAAGGAAGGCGTGCTCCACGGCGACTGCATCACGGTCACGGGCAAGACTTTGGCCGAAAACGTCGCCGGAGCCGAAATTAAGGACCCCGAAGTGATCCGGCCCATCGACAACCCGCACAGCGAATGGGGGGGCCTGCAGGTGCTCTTCGGCAACCTCGCGCCCGACGGTGCGGTGATCAAGAGCGGCGCGGTCGATCCGTCGGTGCGGCGGCACAGGGGTCCGGCCGTGGTGTACGATTCGCAGGAGGAAGCGTTCTCCGGCATTGCCCAAGGTGAAGTGAAGGCGGGCGACGTGGTGGTCATCCGCTACGAAGGGCCCAAGGGCGGACCGGGCATGCCCGAGATGCTAGGGCATACGTCGGCCATCGCGGGCATGGGCCTCGAGAAGGAAGTTGCCCTCATCACCGACGGGCGGTTCTCCGGAGGGACAAGGGGCATTTCTATCGGCCACATCTCGCCCGAGGCGGCGGCCGGCGGTCCCATCGGCCTCCTCAAAAACGGCGATATCATCACCATCGACCTCGACGAAGGCACGCTCACCGTCGAGCTGTCCGAGGAAGAGCTCGAGCAAAGGCGTCGTGAACAGGTAAAGCGGGAGCCGAAGGTGAAGACAGGCTATTTGGCCAGGTACGCCGCGCTCGTCACCTCGGCCAACACCGGCGCAATCATGCGGATTCCCGAATAATGCCCGCCAAAGCGTGGCACGTAGGCGCAGCGCCGTCTTCACCGGTGGGGGCGGCGCTGTGTTGTCTATGCAACCCGCCTTTTTCCGGATCGACCCTGCGTGCCGCGCCTTTTCAGGTGAGATGGTGATGCCGTGAAAATTCTCCATGCAGCCCTCCGGACACAGGGACAGCTGAGTCTGGAAGCCCCCCTCGTCGTCTGGATGGAACCGGCCAAGCGTTCCGGCCCGCCGCCCAACGAGCGGGCGGACCATCCGTACGCGTTCGACGCAAGCCATACGGAAGCCGAGCTGAAGCAGCGCTTCGACCCCAATCTGGCGTGCTACAAGGCGCGCTGTCCGCTGCTCTTGCCGGCCACATCCACCGAGCCCGTTCTCGGTGCCGAGGCACCGGCGGAGGCACTTCCTTTGCGCGTTTGGGTCGTCGAAGGGGTCTGGCTGCACGCACGTTCCATCCTTTCCCTCATGACGGCCGTGGAACGCTTCCCCCGCGGCGGCGAAGAATTGATCATTTCGCCCGAACTTGCGGCGCTGGCTCGCTTCACCGGGTGGGTCGTCCGCCAAGTGGACCGGCGTCAAGTGATCCCCGATCTGGTCTACGAGGGACGGCCAAGCTACGCCCGCTGGATCCTCGCCCGCACACCGGCCATTTGGGAGCGCCTGGAGAAAATCGTCGAGGCTTTTCCGATGGCGGCGTTTTGCTGGGCGCCTTTGCCGTACACGGAGCAGAAAGGATATGGGCAGTTTCACCCGAGCCAAGGGCTTCTGTTTTACGCCGATCTCGTCGTCGACCTAGTCGTGCGCGAGCGGCTCGTCGCGAAGGGGGCGGTGCGGCCTTCTTCGACCAACCGCCTGATCGAACGGTGGGTCGCCGCGCTGCAGCATTCCGACGGCAGGATCTACGCCTCGCCGGCTTTGGAGGGGTTGGCCGAAGCGGTCAGGCGGTGGCACGAGGAAGGAATCCGCTCGGACGCCTTGCTGCGGCCCCTCCGCTTGGTGCTGCAGCTCGCTCCAATCGTGCGCGACCACCGCGATGGAACCGGTGGCCTCACGACGCCCACGGCCTGGTCCTTACACTACGCGGTGCACGATCCCGAGCGCCCGGCGGGTCCGATCGCTGCCGAGGACCTTTGGGCCGATCCCGACGAAGGCTACGGCGTGACGCTGCGCAGGCTCCTGGAACAAGCTGCCCGCGTGTTCGCACCGATCGGCCGGACCCTCGACGAGGCCGAGCCGGTCGAGTGCGAGCTGACGCCGGACGAAGCGGCCGAGTTCGTGTACCAGGCTGCCGACCGGCTGAGCGACGCGGGCGTGCTGATCCAGTTGCCGGCTTGGATGGAGCGCAGTCCCGAGCCATTGCGCACGCGGCTTACCGTCGATCCGGGTTCGGGCGCCCTTTCCCTCGACACCTTGGTTTCGTTCGAATGGCGTGTGGCGATCGGTGACAGGGAAGTAGACCCAGCGGAGTTTGAACGGCTCACCCATGCCCGGCTCCCGTTCGTGCGTTTGGGCCACGAGTGGATCGCGCTGCCCCCCGACGCGCTGCGCAGGCTCATCGAACGGGCGAAGAAGGCGGGCCCGGGTGGCAGAGGCCGGGCAACGGTCGCCGACTTGGCCTGGGAGGAGCTGGAGGACGACGTCGAACTGGAGCTGCGTGCCGGCGAGAATACCGAGCGGCTGCGGCGTCTTCTCGTGGCATTGGGCAAAGACCGCAAGTGGGAACTGGTGCCGCCGCCCAAGGGACTGCGCGCGGAACTCCGCCCTTACCAGCAGCGGGGGTATTCGTGGCTCCTTTTCATGCGGCAGTTCGGCCTGGGCGCCTGCTTGGCCGACGACATGGGCCTAGGCAAGACGTTGCAGGTGATCGCCCTTTTCCAACACGAGAAGGAACAGCGGCGTATGGGCACGGCCCTTGTGGTGTGTCCGACGTCCGTGGTGGAAAACTGGCGCCGCGAGCTGGAGCGGTTCGCGCCGAAGCTGCGGGTCTACGTCCACCACGGTCCGCAGCGGAAGCAAGGTGCGGCGCTGACGAAAAGGGCCCGCGGCGCGGACGTGGTGCTGACGAGCTACGGCCTTGTGCTGCGCGACGTGGAGGAGCTGGCCCGGATCGAGTGGGACACCATCGTGGTCGACGAGGCGCAGAACTTGAAAAACCCGGTGGCAAAGCAAACCCGCAGCCTCAAGAGACTAAAGGCAAACCACCGCATCGCGCTCACCGGCACGCCCGTCGAGAACCGCCTGACGGAGCTTTGGTCCATCTTCGACTTCTTGCTTCCGGGCTATTTGGGCAGCCTCACGTGGTTCCGCAGGCACATCGCAGGGCCCATCGAGCGCCACGACGACCGGGAGGCGCTGGAGTACCTGCAGCGGCGCATCCATCCCCTCGTTTTGCGCCGCAGCAAGGACGACCCGGCGATCGCACCGGAGCTTCCTGACAAGCTGGAAAGCAAGGTGTACTGCTCGCTGACTACCGAGCAGGCGGCGTTGTACCAGGCGGTTGTCGAGCGCATGATGCACCTAATCGAAGAAGCCACCGGGATGAAGCGCCGGGGGCTCGTGCTGGCGTCGCTCACCCGGCTGAAGCAAATTTGCGACCATCCGGCGCTGTTCTTGAAGCAGGAGCGGTACGAAGTGCAGCGATCCGGCAAGATGCGCGAGCTCGTCGCCCGCGTCCGGGAGCTGGTGCGGGAAGGCGAGTCGGCGCTCGTGTTCACCCAGTACGCGCAGATGGGCCGCATTCTGCAAAGGACGCTGGCCAAAGAACTCGGCACCGAGGTGCTGTTCCTCCACGGCGGGGTGCCCAGGCAGCGGCGGGACGAGATGATCGACCGGTTCCAAAAGGGCGAGGCGCAGCTTTTCGTCTTGTCCTTGCGGGCGGGCGGGGTCGGCTTGAACCTGACCCGGGCGACCCACGTGTTTCACTTCGACCGCTGGTGGAATCCGGCCGTCGAAAACCAGGCGACCGACAGAGCGTACCGCATCGGCCAGGAGCGGCAGGTCAACGTTTACAAGTTCATCTGCACGGGCACACTCGAAGACCACATCGACCGGCTGATCGAGGCAAAGCGGACTCTAGCGGAAAACGTCATCCATACGGGCGAGGTGTGGTTGAGCGAGCTGAGTAATGAGGAACTGCGCGAGCTGTTCACTTTGGTGAGGTAGGTGAAGTAGGTGGAGCAGGAGAGGGGTTCAATCTGGGCCGAGGCTTGGCGTGAGGCGCTGCGCGGTTATGCCGATCCGGTCCGTTGGCGCCGTGGCGTGCACTATTACGACGCCGATATGGTCGTGCGGATTTTCGTGGTACCCGGGCGCATCGTGGGCAAGGTGGAAGGCAGGCGGG
Organism: Bacillota bacterium; assembly: GCA_012522135.1. GTDB lineage: Bacteria > Bacillota > Limnochordia > DTU080 > JAAYLA01 > JAAYLA01. The sequence goes on from JAAYLA010000166.1 coordinate 7,905, forward strand.
TCCGCCCGTACGACGTGCAAATATCGGCGCCGCTCCTGAGGGACCAGCCCCTTTTGCGCATGCTCCACTTCTTGCTCGACGTGCCTGAAGCGATGCAGGAGGTGCTCGACCATGTGCCGCAGCTGATTCCGAACCCCCACGATGTGGAGTTTGTCTGTTCCTGTCCCGACTGGGGGGATCCGTGCAAGCACGGCGTGGCCCTTTGGCTCGCCGCGGCCGAGCGTTTTGCCCGGGAACCCGAACATCTCTTGCGTTTTCGGGGCATCGGCACAGACGGACCGGCCCTGCGCACGACGGGGAGCGGTCCGCACGACGTGGCGCGGGGCGGCGGGACCGGCGAAGCCGCGGAGGCGGCCTCGGCCGAGCGAACCGTCAGCGCGCAGCGCTTCTGGCACGGCGACCCGCATGCTTTGGATCGGCTGCTGGCTGAAGGAGAGGACACAGGCCATGGGCCGCCCAGCTGGGTCTTCTGCCCGCCTGCGCCTTGGCCCGACCGCGGGATTCCCTTTGCCACCATCATGGAGCGCATTTACGCCGGTTTGGGCAGAGATGCAACCAAGGCCGGGGACGAAGGCACGGACGATACGAAAGGCCAGTCAGGTTAGGTCACAAAGGACATCTGTCCTGCCGGGCGCGGGACATGGGTATCTGTCTCGGGTGTCGTCCATCACCTAAGCTGAAGGGGCATACTACTCGGCAAGGTGGTGGAACGGGATGGATGCGCTTACGGCGGCAAGGATTCAGATGGAGGTTTCCCTGGCCTTCCACATGATCTTCGCCTCCTTCGGAATCGCCATGCCGCTGTTTATGTTGATCGCAGAGCGGCGCTGGCTCCAGACCGGTGAGCCACACTACCTGGAGCTCGCCAAAAGATGGGGTAAAGCGACGCTCGTGTTGTTTGCCATCGGCGCGGTGAGCGGCACGGCCCTCGCCTTCGAGCTGGGACTCCTTTGGCCAACGTTCATGGAGTTCGCCGGCAGCATCATCGGGCCCGCCTTCGCGATGGAAGCTTTCGCCTTCTTCGTCGAGGCCATTTTCCTCGCGCTGTACCTGTACGGGTGGAACCGGCTGTCGCCTAAGGCTCACTGGTGGACGGGCGTGCCGGTGGCCATCGCAGGTGCGGCATCGGGTGTATTGGTCGTCGCCACGAACGCGTGGATGCAAAACCCCGTCGGCCTTGAGCAGGTTTTGGCCAATCCTGAGGCCATCGACCCCAACGCCATGCTCTTCGGCAACCCCGTCTGGCACATGATGGCCATTCACTCGACGCTTTCCACGTACACGGCGGCCGCCTTCGCCGTGGCGGGGATTTACGCGTACCAGGCGCTGAAGGGCAAGCGCACCAAGATGGCCATGACCGGCATGCGCATCGCCCTTGCGGTGGGCCTTGTGACTGCCGTCTTGATGCCGGTCAGCGGGCACTTCTACTCGCAGCTGATCGGCGAGGTGCAGCCGGCCAAGCTCGCGGCGATGGAAGGGCACTACGAGACGGGACCGTATGCGCCACTTCTCATCGGCGGCTGGCCCGATAACGAAGCGCGGACGGTGCGGGGCGCGATCGGCATTCCGGGCCTGCTCAGCCTGATGCTCCACGGAAACCCGGCCGCGGAAGTGACGGGCCTCGACCAGTTCCCCGAAGAGCACTGGCCGCACGTGGGCCTCACCCGGACTGCGTTTCAGGTGATGGTCGGGTCCGGCCTTTTGATCATTCTCGTGGCCGCGGCCTTTTGGGTTGTGTACCGGCGACGGCGGGAGGGCATCATGGACCTGCCGTGGCTCATGCGGCTCGTCGTGGCCGGCTCACCCTTCGGCATGATCGCGCTCCAGGCAGGCTGGATCGTGACGGAAGTGGGACGGCAGCCGTGGGTGATTTACAACTACATGTACACGGCGGACGCGGTGACCGAGTCCCAGGATGTGCTCGCCACGTTGATCGGTTTCATCGTGCTGTACCTGGCCTTGTCGGCCGCGCTCGTGTGGCTGCTGCGCCGCACGACCCGTGTGGATGACGTGCCGGAGGCAGGCGCAGAGCCTCCCAAGGTGCCGGCGACGGCAGAAGGGGGTGCAGGCCGGTGACGCTTGTCGAGTGGATCGGCGTGTTCATGTTTCTCGCGCTCGGAGCCTACGCCATTTTCGGCATTGCCGACTTCGGCGGCGGCGTGTGGGATTTGTTTGCGACGGGGCCTCGCAAGAGGGAGCAGCGGGAAGCCATCGCCAAGGCGATGGGGCCGGTGTGGGAGGCCAACCACGTGTGGCTCGTCTTCTTCATGATCCTGCTGCTCACCGCGTTTCCCAAAGCCTTCGCCGCCTTGAGCCGGGCCATGTTCATTCCGTTTCACTTGGTGCTCGTCGGTGTGATCTTGCGGGGGGCGGCCTTCGTGCTGCGCTCGCCGGGGATCACGCGTGCCGGCGCGCCGGAGCGGGTTTGGAGCTGGGTCTTCGGCGTGGCGAGCACTGTGTCGCCTCTGCTGTTGGGAATGGGACTCGCAGCCGTGTCGTCCGGCGGGATCCGGATTGATGGAGACCAGGTGAGCGCGCCGCCGCTCGAGACGTGGCTCAGCCCCTTCGCCGTTGCGCTCGGGATTTTCGTGCTGACGCTGGCCGCCTACCTCGCGGCGGTGTTCCTAGCGGCCGAGACCCGGGGCGAGCTGCGGGAAGACTTTCACCGCCGGGCCTTTGCCAGCGGAACGGCGACCGCGGTGCTGTCGGCGGCGATGCTTTGGATGATGGCCCGCTACACGCCGTGGCTTTGGGAAGGGTTCACCCACGGCGTGAGCGGAGTGCTGCTATTCATCGGAGCCGTGCTGTACCTGTTTTCGTTTATCCTGGTGTTGCAGAAGCAGTACGTACTGGCCCGCATCAGCGCGTCGGGCCAAGTGCTCGTGCTGCTTCTCGGTTGGGTACTGGCGCAGTGGCCGTATATGATCTATCCGGACCTGACGTTCGAGGCGGCCAAGGCCCCCGACGCCACGCTGCGCTTCGTGGTGCAGGTGGTGCCCGTGGGCATGGCGATCTTGCTGCCTTCGCTCTTTCTTCTCTTCCGCGTGTTTAAGAAGGAGCCCCTGTCGGAAGCCGACTAAGCGGGAGGAGGCTGCGGACGGCCTCGCAGTGACCCGCGAGCGGCTGCGGCTACCACGAAGAGGCCGTCCGGCGCAGCTGCGTCTGGTATTGAAAGCGATCGGCCCGGAACATGGCTTCGGAATATTCGACGGGCGCGCCCGGGTCGATAAAGGTGACTCGTTGGAGCAAGAGCGCGGGCGTGCCGGGCTCGACGGCGAGCAGTGCGGCGTCACGGGGATGCAACCTCGTGGCGCCTATTGTTTGCAGCCCTTCGTGTACGGGATAGCCGAGGCGCTCGAGGCGGCTATACATCGGCTCCACCGCCAGGTCTTCGGCGTGGATCAGGTTTCCTACGGACTCGACAAGGTAGGTCCGGACGACAACGACGGGCTCGCCCTCGGCGTGCACCAGCCGCACGATGAAGGTCGTCTGCGCGTCCGCGGCGAGGCCGAGGGCGGCTGCCACGCCGCCGGGCGGCTTAATTTTTTCGCAGGTCAGCACTTCGACCGTGGGAGCGTGGCCCATAGACCGCATCACTTCGGGTACGTCGGCGAGGGGCGCTGGGTTCCGTTTCACGTCGTGTGGGGCGACGAAGGTGCCCTTGCCGTGGTGACGGTAGAGCAGCCCTTCGGCCACGAGGTCGCCCAAGGCTTGGCGCACCGTGGTACGGCTGAGCCCGAACTTTGCGACCAGCTCTCTCTCGCCGGGCAGCGCGTCGCCCGGTTTCAGCTCACCGGATGCGATCATGGAACGGATGTGATGTTTCAGCTGCACGTAGAGGGGTACGTCGGCCCTGCGCATCGGAAACATGTGCCACTCACCTGACCTCCATCGACGGATCGGTGCTCGGGCCCGGTGGGCCGCAGGTTACGGCGTGGGCTGCAGGGGGCGGAGCCCAGGATGTGACGAGCGAACCTGTGCGCTCGCGGTAGGCCCGCCCGACAAGACCACCGGTCCGAGCAGCCTCTTGGTCGCATCATTACGAGCCCGTGGCCTGTTGCCTTCCTGTCGCGGGCGTTTTTTCGCGATTCTTACGCTCTTGCGGCGGCTGCCCGGGGACGGGATCCGCCGATCTTCGGGCGAGGCACCAGCTGTGGACATCGCATTCCGTCCCCGGTGCATGAGCGGTGAAGTGCGCTGAACAGGCCGTGACCACCGGACCGCAAAATCGCCCGGTCCGCCGGTTGGCCCCGCCGGCCCGGGGCGACGAGGTTCGATGGAGTGGTCCCACGGGAAAGGGCCTGCGGCGCGGGCATGGAAAGGTCTGTGTCTCGATTTGGGCACGTGCTCTCCCGGTAACGCCTCATCTACAAGGAGAATGACGACATTGTCTGGAAGATGATGCATAGTAGGGCAGTAGCTTCACGAGCACTTCTTGCTGAGGAGCTCGGGTCGTCGTGGCACGGGGGGAGCCGCATGAACGAGCAGGATCAGCGGAATCGGCAGCTGCGAGGGTTACTGTGCGAAGGCGCCGTCGCGTTCTTGCCGCTGCCGTGGTTGCTTTTGCCTGCCATTTCCCAGGCTGCCTTGAGCTTTCTCGTGGCGGCGCCCGTGTGGTTTTTGGGCCGCTGCGTTTTCGTCGACGATTTCACCGCAGCGGGCGGGGCATGCACCTGGGTTCCGGATCTGGCCGGAGGGCAGTGGCTCGTCCTAGCCCGCATCTTGCTGCTCCGGGGGTTGCTCTACGTCTTCCTGGCCCGGCTCAGCGTGCGGCGGAATATCACCGTGCCCCTGTACGGCAGGCGGTTTCGGCTTCACCGCGTCTATTCCGTGTACGGCGGGTTGGACCTAGGCCTCCGCATCGTCTTGTTCATGAAACCGTTGGCGTTGTTTTCTTCCTTCGGCCGGCTTATTACGTTGCCGCTCGGCCTCCTTTACATCCTCCTTTGGCGGGTTCATCTCGACCTGTGGGCAGAAGGGCTCGGGCGGCGCGCCTTTTCTCCCCGGCAACAGATTGCAGTCACGGCCCGCATGATGCTCTACCGTCAGCTGCGGCTTCGCTCGCCTTTGGAGATTGAAGTGGAGCCGGACGCCGAAGGCCTTACGGTACGGGGGCCCCTGGACGCGGTCGACGAAGAACGGGCCCGGGACCTCATCGCCACCGGCTTCACCACACCGCTTCGGGTTCGTACGGAAACGACCCTGCCGGAGGATTTGTATTGGAAGTCGTACCGGGAGCCGTTGCAGCGGTCGGGGTACGAGTCGCCGCCCATACCGGAGCCGCTCACCATTCCCCGGGCCGTGCCGGTGAGCCTGGGCACCGTCGTCCTGGTGTCGCTCTGGCTTGCCCTCCGCCTGGGGCCGGGGCTGGGAATCGGCATTACCCCCGAACAAATCGCATCCTTCTACAGTCAGCAAGGTCTGGTTCCGCCTCAGGTAGCGGAGAGCCTGCCGCAGGCACGTCGCACCTTACATGCCGCCGAGTTACCCGACGACGCCGAGCTCATACCCGATCCGGTGTGGTTGGATATCGAAGGGAGCCTGGAAAACTGCCCCTCCCTCGGACACACCCATTGGCGTGAGATGTACTACATGGAGTTGGAAGGGTACGTGGGGCCGCTCCTTGACCCGGACGCTACGGATGACTTCAGGCGTTACGGCGACGTGGTGGCGCGCATCTATTCCGGCAGCCCGTTGAGCTACACTCTCTTTGCCTTCGACCGCGCGACGGGCATCTGTTTCCTCGAGCGGCGCGATTCGGCGCGAGCCCGGTCACAGCGGTATGCCGAGCAGTTGGACGGCGTGTTGATCAGTGAATGGAAGCGAGTCGACAGGACGATGGACTGGCGCCACGTACCGCCCGTGCCGTTGGACGATACGACGAGGTGAAGGGGGACTAGCGGCGCAGTGTCGGTTTCCAGGTAGTGCACCGGCGACGCGGCCCGGTGAAAGGGTCCACGGGCGGGCAGCGAAAAATCTGTGTCCCGGTTGCGGTTCGGCGACTACACAAAGACCAACGATTTGGGAGGGAATA
>JAAYLA010000015.1 GCA_012522135.1 Bacillota bacterium
CGCGACGTGCAGATCGAAGACCTTCTGCGCCGCGAGCCCATCAAGACCGACCTTTCGTCCATCAGCGGTTACATAACGGGCCGGCGCATCCTGGTGACGGGCGCGGGCGGCAGCATCGGCAGCGAGCTTTGCAGGCAGATCGGTGCGTTCCGACCGGCCCAGCTCATCCTGCTCGGACACGGCGAGAACAGCATTTTCGAGATTTTCCACGAACTGCGCGAGCTGCACCCGGGCCTTGAGACCGTCACCCTCATCGCCGACATCCGGGATAAGGAGAAGATCGACCGCATCTTCGAACAGTACCGGCCCCAGGTCATCTTCCACGCGGCGGCCCACAAGCACGTGCCGCTCATGGAACTGAACCCCGACGAGGCCGTGACCAACAACGTCTTCGGCACCCGCAACGTGGCCGAGGCCGCGCACAGGGTAGGGGCCGAATGCTTTGTGATGGTATCGACCGACAAAGCCGTGAACCCGGGCAACGTCATGGGTGCGACGAAGCGCATGGCCGAAATGGTGGTGCAGTCTCTGGCCGGCGTGAGCGCGACCCGGTTCGTGTCGGTGCGCTTCGGCAACGTGCTCGGCAGCCGGGGCAGTGTGATCCCATTTTTCAAGAAGCAGATCGCCAAGGGCGGGCCCGTCACCGTCACCCACCCCGAGATGAAACGGTACTTCATGACGATTCCCGAGGCGGTGCAGCTCGTTCTGCAGGCCGGGGCGATCGGCAGGGGCGGCGAGGTGTTCGTGCTCGATATGGGCGAGCCAGTGAAGATCGTCGACCTGGCCCGCGACCTCATTCGCCTTTCGGGGTACGAGCCGGGCGTGGATATCGAGATTGTGTTTACGGGCACCCGGCCGGGTGAGAAGCTGTTCGAGGAGCTCATCCAGGCCGACGAAGCGGTTTCCCGGACGCCGCATGAGAAGATCGTGCAGCTGGTCGGCACTGGCCCTACGCAGGCGCAGGTCCGCTTGCACCTGGAAGCCCTGGAGCGCAAGCTGGAGCAGGGCGACATGGAGGGACTGAAGGCCGAGCTGTACCGCATTGTGGGAACCAAGCCCGCCGAGCACTACGACGTGGATCCGGAGGAAGTCGAGGCGGCGCTGGACGTGGCCGGCAGCGGATACCGGGAGGCCGCGGTGGCGGGGGAGTAGAGATGACGGGAGTCGTGCGGCGGAGAGCCAATGCCCACTTCGTGGCCATGCAGGACCACATTGAGATCTCCAGCAGTCCAGGCGACGTTGTGATCAAGTTTGAAACGCATTCGCCGGACGGCCTTGCAGCTGATCCGACTATTGTCTTCTTGTCATGGCCCTATGCAAAGAGACTCGCACTGGCGTTGAGCGAATTCGTAAATAGCTACGAGAAGGCCGTTGGGCAAATCCCACTCCTGGATAAGTTACCCATTGACGCGGGCAAGGAAGGTGTACAACAGGCAGCCGCAACTCTGGAGGAGATGCCTCGTGACGAATAGCGGGACTCCCTCCGACGGCTTGGAACAGCACCCGGCGCATGTCGAGCCTGTCGTCTTCGAGACGGAAGACTATAAGCAGCGTAAGGTCATCCTTCGTCACGAAACGTGGCATAACCACATCCTGTATAACATAAGATCCGGAAAACCTGGTCATCCTGAGCTAGAGGACCACGTGGACGATATACGGGGAATCATAGAGGACCCCGAGATTGTAGCGTACGACCCACAGTATACTACTCGGGAACATTTGTTCGGACTTGTGCCCTCTCATGCCATTGATAGAATTAGACCGATGAAGGTTGTTGTGGAGTACGGAGAAAATCCAGCCCGAGTGGTCACGGCGATGTTTATGAGAAAGATAACGCTGTCAAGTACGGGAGGTGTTATTTATGAGCGCCGCAAGCGTGTCAAGGATTGATTCCCGTTACGATAGCGGACACGATATTCTGTATGTGTTGATTGGTGCTCCAGAACCCTCCTCGTACTCGGAGGATTATCCTGGTATTCTAGTGCGCTATAGTGAAGTGCAGAACGACGTTAAGGGCGTTACGGTCATGTCCTTTAGTCGGACGGATCCAGAGATTCTGCGACGTCACGTTCCGGTCGACATTGACTGGGATGAATTGCGAAGGCAGTACCTACGAGTAGAGTAGCATCGTTCCACTGCGCCGATGGATCAGCCGAGCCCCACCCGGTGGTTCGGCTTCATTATTTGCCGTGAGAAGTGTATTGTATCCTGATGAAACAGGGCGCCCACACGTTGCCCGGCAGGGTCCTCGCCGCGCAGCCGGGTTCTGTGACGGGCGCCCTTGTGGTTTCTCGGGTCGGCCGCCGTCGCGGTACGGGTGCAGCCAACCGATCGAAACCAATAGCGTGCTTTATCCGCCGTGCACGCCGTCGCCGCCTGCGAGCACCGGCTGGGCAACGAGGCTGCGCCCATGGCGCAGGCGAACACGCGGTGCAGTGGCGGACTCGCGAGCACCACCGGGGTTATGAGACGAAAGGTCCACCCCGGGGGCCGGGGACTGCCCGCTATCGTCTCGCACCGATGAGACCTCAAGCGCACCCGAGGACGCTAGGCGCGCGACCACACTACGGTGGATGGCGGTGAAACGGTGCGTTTCGCCGGCGATTTTCAAGACCGTTCCCGGATGGACGGTGTGGGCATGCACTTCCGTCTCGGCGGCACCTTCGATGGCGGTGGGGCTGCCCGCATACGTGCCGATCTCCGCTGCCTCGACACGGCCTCCGACGGTTACCTGCGATGCCCGCAAGAATCCCCGGTCGCCCTGCAGCAACACATCGTGCGTCGCGACGAGGCGCGACTGGCAGCAGCCCGACTCGGTGATCACGATATCGCCGCAGGCGACGAGGCGCGAGTTGTGCACATGCGGCGCCAAAATGGTCCGAGCTCCTGTCAGGGCCCCGTTCATCCGCCCGTGCCAGCTCAGCAGGCTTTTGTAGAGGTCGGCCAGATCCTTCACGTTGACGGTTTGCGACACGGCCGTCCGGTCGAGGATCCTCTGCAACCGGCGCACGGCGTGCTCGAGCGGGCCGAGGATCTGCTGCTCCCACTGGGATTCGGTCGCATCGAAAAGCCCGCTCAGCGCCGCGCGGAGCCTTTCGAACCGGAATTCCGCAGCGTCCTGGGTCACCGACACGAGGGGGTCCGAGCCGGTGCGGGCCTGAAGCATCTTCCTGAGCAGCGGGGAAAACTCCCGCATCACCCGGTCCAGCTGCCGGTGAATCCGCGCGAAAGCTGCCCCTTCGCCGCCGGCGTACACCTCGGAACGGGTGATGCCGCGGTGGACGATCACATCGCCACCCGCCACCAAATGGGCACCCGAAACCGCACCTTGAATCACCATGCTGCCGCTAGCCCGCACCTTGCTGCCGTCGAGGACGTTGCCCCGAATCACCACGTCGCCGTCGAACGATAGCG
>JAAYLA010000167.1 GCA_012522135.1 Bacillota bacterium
CCCATGCCTTTTTCTTTTTCGTGATCTTGCTGCTCGGCGAGGGGGCGGCGGGCTTCGTCCGCGAGCTGGGCCTGCTCCTCGGCGTCGGCGGCGGTTTCTTTTGGTTGGGCTCCCATACTGTGATGTTCGACTTGACAAGCGACGAGGACCGCGACCGCTTCTACGGGCTGTACAACGTACTGGCGTCTCTCGTCACGATGATCGCCCCTTTCATCGCCGGCGCGGTGTTGGCGCGTGTGCCGGGCACCCCGGGCTACCGCATCATTTTCCTCGTTTCGCTCTTGTTCTTAGCCGGCAGCGCGGCCGTGACACTCCTTTTGCGCGAGCGGTCGGCAGACGGCGCGTTCGACCTTTGGACCGCGCTGCGCTCGGACGACAATCCCGACTGGCGCCGTGTCATGTGGATCAACGGGCTCACCGGCGTGCGGGACGGCGTGTTCGTCTTCTTCGTCGGCCTGCTGCTGTACATGGCCACGGAAAGCGAGTTCGCGGTCGGCACGCTCGTCCTGCTCGGCGGCGCCGTCACGGTGATGATGTCGTGGATCGTGGGCATCCGGGTCAATTCGTCGAACCGCAGCCGCCCGCTCACGGTAGGCTTCTTCGGTACGGCTCTGTCCCCGCTGGTGTTGGTATGGAGCCCCTCGCCCTTCGGCATCTTGCTGTTCACGCTGGTCGAGGCGTTGTTTTCACCTTTGTACGATATTCCCTTCGAAGCGGTCAGCTACAAGGCCCTGGAAACCGATCCGGACGCCGGGAACATGCGGGTCGAGTACATGGTCGCCCGGGAGATTCCCCTGAACCTGGGGAGGCTGCTCGGCGTTGCGGCCTTCATCTACGCCGCTCCGCACATGGCCGGCGTGCCGAACCGGGTGCGCCTTTTCGTAGCGATCGTCGGGCTCTTGCCGGTGCTCGCTTGGTGGGCCCATCCTGCGCTGTTAAGGGATGAGAGGAGCGCCGTGGCGACTGACTGAAATTTAGGGAACCGAATTGCTCCGCCGGGCAACTAAGGGGTGAGAGGAGTGCGAGGAGGTAGCCTTGTGCGCGGCGGAGTCATTCGCATGAAGATGAAGTACTTGCTGGCGAGCTTGCTCGCTGTGGCGTGCACGGTGGTCGCCTTTACGTACGGCACGAACTGTCTCATTTTGTCGAGGGCGCGCCGGGCTTAGGACGGAGGACGGCGGCCCGACGCGGTGGCTTTGTACGATCGTTTGCTGACCCACTTTCCGAGGTGCGACGGCGCCGGCGAAGCTTGGTACCGCACCGCGCTGCACTTTTTGCCCAACGACACCTTTTACACGTATGCCTGCGTTTTCGACGAGTGGTCCGAGACGGCGCTGCACCAGGTGAGCGTGTTCCCTTCCGTGACGCCGGGGTGGAGACGGCTCGGGTTGGCGGCGGCGGCGCTCCGGTGGCCAAGGTCGCGCATTCTTGCGTAGGGGCAGGGGCCGGGGGACCGAGGCGCCGGGCCGCTGATAGGCAAACCTGCAGGTAGAGGCAGTGGGTCTGTACCGCCGGCCGCCCCGATAGGTTTCGTGACCGCCCCGCGGCATGGGAAAACGCGCGGCCTTTGCCGCCCGTGGTGGGAGGCGGCCCGCCGGCGGAGGTTTACAATTCCCGAACCGTTTTCACGACGTGGTGCAGCAGTTTCTTCGGCGTATCCGGAAGCACCGTGCAGCCGGGGCCGATGAGCAGCTTAGTGCGTCCGGCTTCGTCGACGGCGCGGCGGATGTCGGCTTCGACCTCCCCCGGCGTTTGGGTGAAGACCCGCACTTCATCGATGCCGCCGACGAGCGCTTTGTCTGTGAGCCGGCGTGCCTCGGCTAAGGACGGGGCCGTGTGGTGGTGCGACCAGCTGTACGCTTCCAGAGGGTAGTCGAGGACCCGGTCAAAATCGAGGTCGTAGCCGTGGATGTGGCCGATCCGTACAAGGCCTCGAGCGGCTTCCAGTACTTGCCGGTCGTACGGTGCGACGAACTCGTCGAACTGCTCTTTCGGCAAGCCGCCGGCTGCCTGGGGCCCGTTGGCGCCGTTGACCGAGAAGAAGATGCCGTCGACGCCCAGCCGTTTGATCGTGGCGACGTAGCGGATGAGCGTCTCGGTCACGGCCGCGAGCATACGGTGACCGGCCTCGGGATGCGTGACGACTACGTTCCAAGCCGCGTTCCCGGCGCCGCGCAGCAGCGTCTGGATGGGGCTGAATACGGTCTCCACGATGGGCACGTCGGGTCCGAGTTCCTCCCGCAGGATCCTCAACGCCTTAAGCTGCTCGGCGAACACGGGATGGTCCATGTCCAACGGCTCAAAGCGCAAAAGGTCTGCCTCCGTCCCTACTTCCGCAATGCCGGGCAGCGGGTAGCGGTAATCGTTCATCACCTTTACGTAGTCCCAGTCGTACTCCCGGTAAAAGGCGAGGTGCAGGCGGGCCACCTCCTCGCCCGGATGATGTTCGCTGGCGAAGTGGAGCCAAACGCTGACGGGCAGCCGGTCCACTTTGTGTCCTTGAATCGCGGCATGAAAACGTTCTAACTTCGTCATTGGCGCGCTTCCTTTCCTTTGCACTGTTCGCCCTCGGCTCAGGCGGTTTCACCCAGATAGGCACGGCGTACCGCGGGATCGGCGGCCAGCTCATGGGCGGGGCCCTCCAGCACGACGCGGCCGTTTTGCAGCACGTAGGCGCGGTCGGCAACCTCCAGGGCCCGGTTCGCGCTCTGCTCGACCATCAACATCGTCACGCCCTCTTCCTTTAGGCGGCGGATGACGTCGTACACTTTGTCCACGTAGAGCGGGGAAAGGCCCATCGACGGCTCGTCGATGCATAAGAGCTTCGGCCGCCGCATCAACGCCCGGGCCATGGCCACCATTTGCTGCTCGCCGCCGGACATCGTTCCCGCGGCCTGGTGCAAGCGCGACGCTAGGGCGGGGAATAGGGCCACGACCCGCTCGAGGTCCGCGGCGTGATCTTCCTTGCGGCGGGTATAGGCACCGAGGAGCAAATTGTCGCGCACGGTCATCTCGGGAAAGACGCGCCGGCCTTCGGGGATCGAACCGACACCGAGCCCGATGACCCGGTGCGCGGCCAGGCCGTCGATGCGCCGTCTTTCCAAGAACACGGCCCCGCTTTGCGGCCGCACGAGTCCGAGCACCGTCTTCACGGTAGTCGACTTGCCCGAAGCGTTGCCGCCGAGCACCGATACGAGCTCGCCGGGGGCCACGCGGAGGCTGACGTCGTAGAGCGCCTGCACCGGTCCGTAAAATACGTTCACATTCTCTAAACGCAGAAGGTCAGCTGGCATACACCGGTTCCACCTTTCCGTTCGCCCGGCGGCTCCGCCCGAGGTAGGCTTCGACGACGCGGGGGTCGGCCAAGGCCTCGGAGGGGCTTCCTTCGGCGATGATCGAACCGTACTCCATCACCACGACCCTCCCCGCCAGATCGCGCACGACCTCCAGCTTGTGTTCCACTAGCACGATGGTCATCGCGGGCCGCGTGCGGTGCAGTTCGGCGATGATGCCGGCCAGCTCCGCGGTCTCCGTCGGATTCATGCCGGCCGTCGGTGCGTCGAGGAGCAGTACGATCGGTTCGCTGACGAGAGCCCGGGCGAGTTCTAGGCGGCGCCGGTTGGCATAGGACAGGCTGCCGGCCGGATCGAGGCGCCGGGGCCACAGGCGGTCGCCGAAAAGACGCAGCGCCGCTTCGGCCTTGGCGTCGAGCTCGGCGAGTTTTTTCTTGTAACGGCGACTGGGAACGAGGGCCATGGCGAGCTCGTAGAAGGGCAGGACGCGCCGGCCGAACCTGCCGCCGCCGATGAGCTCCATGTGCACGCCGACCCGCACGCTGTCCCAAACGGTCAAGCCGGGAAACACCCTCGACGTCTGGAAGGTGCGGCCCACACCGAGGGCAGCGATGCGTTCGGGACTCTTACCCGTCAGCTCCGTGTTGCCGAGCCAAATTTGGCCGCCGTCGGGCCGGATGACGCCGCTGATGAGTTGAAAAAGCGTCGACTTGCCTGCACCGTTGGGGCCGACAATCGCGAGCAGTTCGCCAGGCGCCACGCGCAACGACAGGTTGTTTACGGCCGTCACACCGCCGAACCGCTTCGTCACCCGGTCGACGATGAGAGGCTTTACATCACGTTGTGCCGGCATGTAAACCACCTCCGGGCAGTGCCCATGTCACTCCGTCCCGCCGATTCCCTGGGGTCGAAACCGCACGCACACAAGGAGCACGAGCCCGTAAACGATGAGCCGGTAATCCGCCAGGGGCCGGAACAGCTCCGGCAGACTGGCCAACGCGGCGCCTCCGATGACGGCTCCCGCCAGATTGCCGAGCCCGCCCAGGACCGCCATGGTGAGGACGAGGATCGACGTGTCCGTGTAGAAGGAGTCGGGGCTCACGAAGGACAGCAGGTACGCGTACAGGGAACCGGCCAGGCCCGCGAGGAATCCCCCGACCCCGTATACCAGGGAAAGATAGCGGGAAGCCGGAATGCCCGCCGCCTGCGCCGCCAGACGATCTTCCCGGATAGCTCGCCACGCCCGGCCCATGGGCGAGGTGAGCAGCCGCCGGCCGATGAACAGGGCGACGGCCAAGACCGCGAGAGCGAGCCAGTAGTGGTGGCTCAGGTCCCAAAGGGGCGTCCGGGCGGCCACAGCAAACTCGGGCGCCGGAATGCCGGGGATGCCCATGGGGCCGCGGGTCACGGAGATCCAGTTCAAGAAGACAAGGTGCACGATTTGACCGACGGCCAACGTGGCGACGACGACGGTGTGACCCGAAAGCCGCAGCGTAGGCAGGGACGTCAAGACGCCCGCGGCGGCCGCCAGCAGGCCCGATGCGGCGAGCACTACTTCACTCGGCAGGCCGAAGTTGCGGGCCAAAATCGCCGTCGTGTAGGCGCCGACTCCGAACAATGCCGCGTGGCCCAGGGAAATCTGTCCGGCCGAGCCCGAGATGAGCGTGAGGCTGAGGGCGAGCGTGCCAAAGATGACCGCCGTCACCGCCACCTGCAGCGCGTAAAAGTCGCGGGTGGCGAGGGGCAAGAGCGCGGCCAGGGCGAGCGCTGCGGCCACGTGCCAGGCCCTGGGCCGCAGGGTGAAGCGGGGAGCGGCTGCCCCCGCCGCGGCCGAGGCCAACGGCGACGTACCCGGCACGGCACCCGAGGCCGCCTGGGAGCCGCCGAGCCCGTCGAGCCGGCGGTCGCCGAAAAGACCCCGGGGCCGCCACAAGAGGACGAGCATGAGCAGGACGTACGCCACGAGATCCCGGTATCCCGTGCCGGCGTACGCGCTGGCGAGGCTCTCGAAGATGCCGAGCAGCATGCCGCCCGCGACGGCTCCCGGCGTGCTCGTGATGCCGCCCAGGAGCGCCGCGGCAAAGCCCTTGAGCCCGTAGGGCAGGCCCATCGACGGGAAGATGCTCTGGTAGTACATCCCCACCAGCACGCCGCCGGTGCCGCCAAGCCCCGCCGCCAGGCCGAAGGTCAGCCTACGCACCCGGGCGACGTCGATGCCCACCTGCTGCGCCGCCTCCGGGTCCTGGGCCGTCGCCCGGATCGCCTTGCCCGTCCAAGTCGACTTTAGAAACCACGCCAGCCCCGCCATCGTGAGAAGTCCGGCGGCGAAGATCACCACGTCCACCGCCGAGATGAAGGCTCCCCCGACGCGCCACACGGTGCCGGCCAGAGGGCTCGGGAACGACCGCGTGGCAGGCGACCAGATGAGCTCCGCCGCCCGGTCGAGGATGATGCTCAGCGCCAAAGTGGAAAGGAGCGGCGCGATCTGGGGACCTTTTTGCAGCGGGCGCAGGGCGACGGCGTCCATCAGAAGACCCAGCAACGCGCTGCAGAGGACGGCCAATACGAAGGCGAGCCCAAGGGGCAGGTTCCACAGGGCGACGGCGGTCCAGGCGATGTAGGCGCCGAACATAAAGACGGAGCCTTGGGCGAAGTTGATGAGCCGGGCCACGCCGAAAACTAGGGTGTAGCCGAGGGCGAGCAGGGCGTACACGTTGCCGATGGCCAGGCCGTTGATGAGTTGACTGACGAATTCCAGCATATTGCCACCTCGCAGCGGCGGGCCCGGGGACGGTTAGGGGGCTCGGGGGCGGAGGGCGGTTCGACGAAGCCTACGACGCCCCCGGACCTGCTCGCCGTGCCGTTGCCGCTACTGATCTAAGATCTCGTCTAAGATCTCGAACCGTCCGTTTCGAATGACGAGCCAGGTCATCGGTTTCACCACGTCGCCCTGAGCGTCGAACTTGATGAGGCCGCTCGCGCCCCGGTAAGGCTCGAGGGCGTACAGGGCGTCACGCACCGCCCGGCGGGTGAGGGGCTCACCGCCTTCCAAGATGGTGCGGATGGCCTCGGCGATTACCGCGATGCTGTCGTAGGCGATCGCCGCGAACTGGTCGGGCTCTCCGTTCCAGCGCTCCCGGTAGGCCTTCAGGAAGGTCTGTACGGCCGGGTCGGGGTCTCCGGGAAAGTAGTTGGTCGGCACGTAGAACCCCTCCACCGCGTCTGCGCCCAAGGCGATGAGCTCGGGGTTGTTCAGCGACGAGTTCGTGACGACGGGAAGGTTCAGGCCCGCCTGCCGCGCCTGCTGTGCGAAGACCGCAGCGTCGGCATAGAAAAGGGCCAGGTAGATCACGTCGACGTTGGCGGAGTGCAGCCGGGTGATGAGGGGGCGAAAGTCGCGGGTCCCGTCGACGATCGCTTCATTGATCACGACCTGCGCGCCGAGGTCACGGGCCGCGTCGACGAAAGACCGGCTGGCGGTGAGGCCCCAGTCGTCCTGACGGTAGATGACGGCGACGCGGCGCGCACCCAACCGCTCGACCACGAATTGGGCGTTGAGGGGGCCTTCAATGTCCTGTGTGTTGACGTTGCGGAACATATAAGTGCCCTGGGCGGTGAAGTCCGGATGGGAGCTGGAGGGACTGAGCTGCACGAGGCCCGCCCGCTCGTAGATCGGCGCGGCGGCCAAGGACGCGGTACTGCTGAAACTGCCGATCGTGGCGACGATGCGGCCGTCGGCGACGAAGCGGCGGGCGATATTGGCGGCTTCCACCGGTAGGGAGCGGTCGTCTTCCTTGATGAGTACGAGCGGCCGTCCGACGATACCACCCGCGGCGTTGAGCTCTTCTATGTACAAGGTGATGGCGCGGTCGAAGGTGATGCCGTACTCCGCGTTGTCGCCCGACAGGGGGGCGAAAAGGCCGATATAAATAGGATCGGCTCCGAAGGTAGAGGCGGAAGCTGCGAGCAGGAACGCGGAGGCGAGAGCGAGCCAAAGACCGAGGCGTCGGGACATAAGGGATCCTCCTCAACGGTGAAAGTTGTATAATCCGGTTGTTTATTAAGGGTATGGGAGGCCGGGACAGCTGTCAAGGGGGAAATCGGTGAGGGAGGGAAAAATTGAAGGAGGAGCGGTTCTGCCGGAGTGGAACTTCGCAGGATCAAAAGCGTGAGGAGGCTTTGCGTTGCAGGTGCAAGACGGAACGGTAGGAGCTCTGCCCGGTGCCGATCAGCCCGGCGGAGCACGGGAGTATGCGTGGAACGTTCTGTGTGAGTGGACGGAAGGCGACAACTTGCGCAAGCACGCGTTGGCCGTCGAAATCGCGATGCGTGCTTATGCCAAGCGCTTCGGCGAGGACGAGGAACGCTGGGCGGTAACGGGCCTGTTGCACGACATGGACTACGAAAAACACCCGGACATGTCGGAGCATCCGAAAGTCGGTGTCGCGGCCTTGCGCGAGCTGGGATATCCCGAGGACGTGCTGAATGCGATATTAGGCCATGCGAGCCTTGTGCCTCGCGATACTTTGCTGGCTAAGGCGCTCTATGCCGTCGACGAACTGACCGGCTTCATCACGGCCGTCGCCTTGGTGCGGCCGTCGAAGAAGCTGGCCGAAGTCACTTTGAAGTCGGTCAAGAAGAAGTGGAAGGACAAGGCCTTTGCCCGCGGCTGCGACCGGGACGAGATGGCCCGAGGCGCAGAGGAGCTGGGCGTTCCGTTGGATGAGCACATCGCCTTCGTGCTGGCAGCGATGCAAGAGCAGGCCGACCTTTTGGGCTTGTGATCGGCCGCCCTGCATCGCGCCTCGGTTACTCGTACAGAAGTAGGCCTTCGGTTCGCTGCGCGAAGAGGGCCAGGTCCTCGTTCCATCCGGCTATGATGTCGTCGGGATAGGCGCCGGCGTCGAGCTTCAGCCGCAGGTCGGAGGAGCCGTACAGGTGGTCGACGGGGTGGGTACCCCCCTCCCGGTACGGTTTTCTCCATTGCCATTGATCGGGGGCGAGCTGCTTTAAGGCGTGGAGCAGGTGGACGCCGACGGCCGTAGCGTTGAGCCGGCCGCGGTCGGTCACGTGCACCTGGACGCCGCTGCACAGCTCGCCTTCGTGTTTGGAAAAGACGGGTACGAAGTGGGCCGGGCGGAACCGGACTCCGGGAAGCTGCCGCTCGTTGAGCGCGTCGGCGAGGCGGCGTGCCGGGATCCCGGGAGCGCCGATGAGCTCGAAGGGCTTCGTCGTGCCCCGGCCTTCGGACAGCGTCGTCCCTTCTATGAGGCACGTGCCGGGATAGACCGTGAGGGTGTCGAGGGTGGGCGTGTTGGGAGAGGGCAGGACGTACGGCAGGCCCGTCTCGTCCAACCACTGCTCCCGCCGCCAGCCCCGGCACGGGATGACGGTGAGGCTGCAACCGAGCTTCAGGTCTTCGTTGAAAAGGCGGGCCAGCTCGCCCAAGCTAAGTCCCGTGCGGATGGGGATTTGTACCGGACGGTCGTTGATCTTGCGGGCGACGGCAGGGTCGGGCAAGTTCCCTTCGGTACGGGTTCCAGTGATGGGATTCGGCCGGTCGAGGACGATGACGGGGATGTTCGCCTGGGCCGCAGCCTTCATGGCATGGGCCATAGTGTACGGATAGGTCCAGTAGCGGCACCCGACGTCGACGAGGTCGACGATGAGAACGTCGATTTGCGCCATAGCCTCGGGCGGCGGCTCCCGGCGGGAACCGTACAGGCTGTAGACGGGCAGCCCGGTCTCGGGATCCGTCGTGTCGGCGACGGGGGCCCCGGCCTGGGCTTCGCCCCTTACGCCGTGCTCCGGTCCGAACAGGACGCTCAGCTTGACGCCCGGCGCAAGCCGAAGCACCTCGACGGCGCCGGACAGGCTCCTGTCGACCGCGGCCGCCACGGTAAGCAGGCCCACCCGGGCACCTTCCAGTTTGTGCAGGTGTTCCTCAACGAGAACTTCCAGACCGGTCGTGACACTCCTCGTGTTCGGCGCGTTTTCCAAGGATAATGCCTCCTTTCGACCACACGGCCGTGAAACCCTGAGAGCCAGGTGGACTGGTGAGCCCGGAGAAGGCCGCAGGGGCCTGATGCCCTAAGGCCCGCGGTGGCGGTGAGGACGCAGCGTGCGGGCGCGGGCGGCGGGGGGCCGTGTGGGCGTGGGCGACAGTGGCCATAGGGGCCTGCAGCGGCGGATGCCCGAAGGCTCGCGGCGGCCAAGGGGCGCGTGGGCCCGCAGGGGCGGGACGGCAGCAGCGCCCTGCAGGCAGCGGGGGGCCGTTCGGGCCGGGAGGGTCCGCCGGGCCGTAGATGCGGGATCCAAGGTTCAAACCGGGGCGATGCCTCACACGCCGTCGATGCGAAGATCGCATCGAACCCATGGCCTTGGTTCGGCATGGACATGTGAAATCCTGGGTAAGGATGGGCTGGTCTGCCGGAAAGGCTGCGCCAGGTCTTCTGGTAGGTCCGCAGGGCAGGATGGTAGGAGGCCGGAGATAGGCTCTTCAAGGGCCATCGGTGCGGTGGCCTCGGGGGTGGTTAAACCCGCGCTTTTTTGAAGCCGCGCGGCCGAGGCCGCATGGGCGGCCCCGGGCGAAGTGCCAGCTACAGGCTGGGCGGTGCCGGAGGCTGGGGCCTTCCCGCCTGCCCGCAGCTCCCTTACGGGGCCGAAATCGCGGTGATTTGCTCACCCTTCCCTGGCGGCTGTCCGTTCGTGTAGGACAGCGCCGAGGGTGGTGTCAATCTGGACGCACACACCCCAGGCCACCCAGGCGGTGGCCCCGCTGGTGGTCAAGCCCGCGCTTTTTCGAAGCCGCATCCCCCAGGCCGCAGGGGCGGCCTTAGGCAAAACCACAGCTACAGGCTGTGCGGTGCCGAAGGCTGGGGCCTCCCCGCCTGCCCGCAGGCCCCCTGAGGGGCCGAAATCGCGGTGATTTGCTCACCCCCTCCACGGGAGCATCTCCCCTCCACGGGAGCATCTCCCCTCCACGGGGCTTCACGCCCCTCCGCCTCAACCCAAACCCAATCTCAAAAATATGTAAAACTCCGCCTGCGCCAGCAGGAATATCGAATCCGCTGCCGAATATACGTTCGCAAAAGGGCAAGGAGGATCGCCATGGCCGCCCGTAAGGTGCCGATCCA
>JAAYLA010000168.1 GCA_012522135.1 Bacillota bacterium
CAGATCTCCTGCTTCGTGCGGTCACGGGCCATCTGTGCCCGTACTTCTTCCTCGGAAAAATGCTCCGTCGCTTCGTAGTGCTGCGGCCCGTTGAACTCGACGATCACGTTGTAGTCGACGTAATAGCGGTCGGCCTGGAGCAGCTCGTTCGTCTCGGGATTGACAAGGAAGTCCAAGTAGCAGTCGTCTACGTGGTGACTGGGCACCACCAACGCATCGCACCACAGGCGGGTCAGGGATTCGCCGATCAACCCGTTTTTCCTTAGATACTGCTGGGCCCGGCGTACTTCGGCATTCTTGCGGGCCAGGACGGGATCGGGAAAGCTGAAGCGGACGGGCGCATGCTTGTTCTTCTGAGCGATGCCAAGCCAGCCTGCTTGCTCTAACGCACGCACGGCGCGCCGGACCGTCCGCGCCTGCAGTTGGACCACCTTGGCAATGGCGGCGTAGGAGGAAAGGATGTCGAACCGCTTGAGCCGGCGCAGGCCGAGCAGGATGCAGTACATCACCCGGGCAAGGGCCGGCACGGCTTTGTCGGTAATCAGGTTTTCCGGGATCCGCACTTGCATGCGCTTGAGGGCCGTCAGGTCCTCGGGAACCTGGGGATGGCACGGGCCCTTGAGGCAGGCCAAGGCTTTGCGGATCGTGGTGCGGGACGGACCGAGGCGGCGGCGCAGGCGAGAAGGCGAGCGCCGTTCTCTTAGTTTGAGGTGGCGGTCCATCTGCAGCCCGATGTCCACGAGTTTGGTGCAGGGCGATAGGTCAGGACAAAGCAGACGAGAAAGGCGAATCGGGACGGTTCGCACAGCCATCTACCAGCCCTCCCCGGGATGGATGGGGTCGAGGTTGTGTAGTCGGTGTATTCGACGTCGAGTCAGGAACACCTGTTCGTTTTTAGATCATTTTGGCTGGGTTAAGGCAAGTAGCCGGGAATCGGCTTGGGGCCTTCGTTAGACGACTCGGGAGGGAAGCGGCAATTCGGTGGACCGTAGAGGTGGCCGTCGTTGGGGGGCGTGCCGCCTGGCGGGGTGGGGTTGGGGGCGGCTGCACCACCTGACGGGTGGGGTTGGGGGTGCCCACACCGACTCGCCGTCGCCCGGGAGAAGGCTTGGGGAACCCAGGGGGCGGGGCCGGCGGGGCCGGTGGAGCAGATGCCCTGCGTGGGGCTACGCGGCTGGGCCGAGCGCAGCCTTGCGGCGGGCGGCTTGGGCATATGGTCAGCCCATGCAGATTCTCGGCGTCTCCACGCCCCGGCCGGGTGGGAAATGGGGCCTGTTGTAGACAGGCAAGCCGAGTACCTGGGCGTTTTCTCTTGGAAAACGCCTGGGACGCCGCGCTGGGCGGCGGTGGGCAGCCGAATCTGCACCGACAGGCCAGGCGGTATCGCCTGGAATCCGTCCCCGCCGCCCACGGGGCGATCCGGCGGCCCGGAACCCAGGGCCCATCCATGGCCGTCGGCTTGGAGACCGAAAGCCGGCCACACGCGGCCAGGCCTATGCGTTCACGGTCCGACAGACCCGCCGGAGCCGGTTCCCGCTACGGGAGCCCCGGCCACTCCATGCAGATTCCGTCTCATTCTCCGCTTCACCCGGCCCCGCAGCGCCCGCCGTTGACAACGGTCAAGCCGCCTACCTGGCCGTTTAGCCAGACTGAACACGCTTCAGGCGAGCGACCCCGGCGCTTCGCAGCCGAATCTGCACCGACAGGCCAGGCGGCATCGCATGCACG
>JAAYLA010000016.1 GCA_012522135.1 Bacillota bacterium
ACTCCCCGTTCCTGCGGATCAGTTCATCGTGCGTCCCGGTCTCCACGATACGTCCATCCTTCAGCACGACGATGCGGTCCGCAAGGCGCGCAGATCCCAGGCGGTGCGAAATGAAGACCGTGCACTTACCCCGGGCCGCCGCCTGAAACTGACGGTACACCTCGACTTCAGCTTTGGGGTCGAGGGCGGCCGTGGGTTCATCCAACACGACGATCTGCGCCTCGCGCACGTAGGCCCGGGCCAAGGCGAGGCGCTGCCACTGCCCGGTCGAAAGCTCCGCACCCCCTTCGAACTGCTTGCCGAGGAGCGTGTGAAAGCCATCCGGAAGCCGTGCGACCATCTCGTCCACGCCGCGTTGCTTCGCCGCCGCGAGGATGCGCGGGTGTTCCCCTTGCCCCGGCGGCTCGCGCAGCAGGTCCACGTCGCCGAAGGCGATGTTCTCACGCACAGTGGCTGGATAGCGCATGTAATCCTGAAAAACAACGGAAGCCTCGCGCCGCCAAAGCACCGGGTCGATCTCGTGCAAGGGCACGCCGTCTACCGTGATGAAACCTTCCGTCGGCCGGTAAAGTCCGAGGAGAAGGCGCGCCAACGTGCTTTTGCCCGCCCCGTTCTCCCCTACCAAGGCAACGCTTTGGCCGGGATACAGGGTGAGCGTCACGTTCTGAATGGCCGGCCTGTTTGATCCGGGATAGGTGAAAGAAACGTCGTGGAACGTGACGCCCTCGCGGATGGGCCGGGGTGCAGGCCGCGTTCCGGCGTAGTCTGCTTCCACGGGCAGATCGAGAAAGGCGCGTAAGTGCTTGAGGTGGGACCAGTGGTCAACGAGCTCGGCGACGGTCCAGGAGAAGTGGTCTGCAAGTTCTCGGAAACGGCCTACGCCGTACAGGAGCGCGACCATAGCCCCGATGCCGATGGTTCCTGACATGCCGAGCACCAAGACGGCCACCGTGGTCACCCACCGAATGACCTCCTGCGCGACCCCGGCCAGAAAGCCTTGCAGCACCAGGCGCCGCCGTGCCGTGTGCACCTCGGCCAAATATGCATCGAAAGCCGCCCGCCAGCGATCGAGAAAATGCCGGCCCAGTTGAAAAAGGCGGATTTCGGCAGCCGGCTTGTGCCCTGACAGGAGCCCGGCCCAGTAGCCTATTGCCCGGCGCAAAGGCGAGCTGCCGTAATTCACTTCGACGAAGTAGCGCGACTGGCGCGCTTCTACGATACCGGCCAGAAGGAGGCTGCCGACCAAAACGGCGACGATCCCCCAGTGCGCCCGGGCGAACAGCAGGAGAAGTCCTGCTGCACCCGTGGCGGCTCCGATGAGCGCGGACAGGGCGCCGAGCACGTAAACAAGCCGGCCGCGGATCGCCCCCATGCCGGTTTCCAGTTTGTCGTAGTAGGTGCTGCGCTCGAAGGCCGCGAGGGGCAGCTCGGTCGCACGCCGCAGCGCGCGACGGTAGAGCTCGCCGTCGACCTTCTCGCGGATCACGTTGGCCAGATACTCCGACAAAGCCTCCTCTCCGCTGCGCAGCATCAGGGCCGTCGAAAGGGCCGCCAGCCAAGGCAGCACCTGGCGCCAGGGCTGCACCAGCTCCCCGCTTACTTCCGTGATCAATCCGTCGAGGGCCCACACTACGACCGGCGTGGCCAGGCCCGTCACGACGTTGCTCACGATGAAAATCGCGCTGGCTACGGGCGCGGTGCGCAGCAGCAGGCCGGAAAAGGAGACGACGGCATCCAGTCCCTCACGAACAGCTCGTCCCAGCCGTGCGAGCACCGCTCCCGTGCGTGGCAACACGTTCCCGGACAAGGAACAATAGCCTCCCTGCCTGATCATACCAGTAGCTGGAACTGACCGAATCGATCGGATACCTTCGGCAAGAGGCCGAATATTCCTTTCCAGCAGTCCCGCTTGCGCTACGACGTTGCGCGCGGGCCTAGCCGTCGACGCGGGCCCCTTCGGGCGCCGGGACGGTGCCGCCCAGCAGGGGATCGCCGTTCGCACGCATGGTGGATTCCACCCGTGCCCGCAGTTCTTCCAGCACGGCCGAGTGGGCCGGGCTGTCCGCCAAGTTGCGCCGCTCCTGCGGATCCTGCGCCAGATCAAACAAGTACTCCCGCGGCCGCTGCGCCGTGAAAAGCCAGGGACGGTGAGTCAGGAACCAGTCCTTACTGGGGCCGCCGTCCACGTTCGCACCGACCCAAACCGGTTTTTCTTCATAGCTGTGTATGTACTTGTACCGCTCGGTCCTGATGCCGCGCATAGGATCATACGCCGCGTGATAGGTGAGCTCGAACCACACTGCATCCCGCACGGCTTCCGCCCCGCCCGTGAGGAGGGGCAAGAGACTCCGACCGTCGAGGCCCTCCGGTGGCGGCACGCCCGCCCACTCGAGCAGCGTCGGCAGCACGTCGACGTTGCTGACCAGAGACGATACTATCCTGCCGCCGCGGAAAGGCTCAGGGCCACGGGCGATGAGCGCAATCTCGACTCCCGGCTCAAATAGGGTCGCCTTGGCGCCGGGAAAGGCGATGCCGTGGTCGGTCGTGTACAGGACCAAAGTGGAGTCTTTCGCTCCGGTCTCTTCTAGGGCACGCAGGATGTCGCCCAGCGCCGCGTCGAACCGGCGAACCGCTTCCTGCAAGCCGGCCAAATCACGGCGCACCGCTTCGGCGGAGGGCAAATAGTGCGGCACCGCCGCCTGGGGCACCGGATGCGGCGCGTGCGGAAAGGGCCGGTGCGCCTCCTGGAATCCCACCATGGCAAAGAAAGGCCACCGGGGACGGCCGCGCAGAAACTCGCACACGAGCGGTGCCACGTCGCGGCACGCGTTGGATGCCGCCATGTGCACATGC
>JAAYLA010000169.1 GCA_012522135.1 Bacillota bacterium
GATCGGTGCGTCCGGGCCCGTTTCGGTAACTATTTCCGCTCTGCCGCTGCCCTCGCTTTCACCACCTGCCACAAAGCGGAGTGCGATGCCTTCGGCCTCCCGGGCACCCACCTCCGGACCGGTTAACGCGCGTGGGCTATGGCTTCTCACGTGATCCGAGAAGGGACCGTCATAGACAAGCGTGGGGAACTCCTGCATTTGCTGTTCGATCCGGAGGAACCCGGAGGATCCCTCGGGCGCTTCAAGACCTTTCGAGAGCGGATTCAGGTTCAGGTTGCTGCGCCGTCTGATCTCTTCCCAAGGCATCTGACCGTCCGCCGCGGCCTTTGCCACTTGCGCCAGCTCGGATGCAAGGGCCTCGACTTCTCCGCGGAGCCGCTCCAGCTGTCGCCGCTCTTCATCCGATAGTTGCTCGCCCGCCGCGATCTTTTGACCCGCGACGAAGCTAAAGTCCCCGAGTTGGGTGAGGAACTGGCTTGTCCGCATCAGGGTGCCTTGCCTCAGTGGAAGCGCGTTCAGATTGGCCTGGGCCGTAAATGCTTGTTGCCAAAGTTCCGTCAAATACCGGATACGCTCCCGTTCCGATCCGCTCACGAGGGCCTTCGTCAAGAGTAGCTCGACGCTTTCGATCTGACCCAGAGCACCGAAGAAGGCTTGCTGGTAACGGGCGCTAAGAAGCATTTCGGCCTCGCGGCGGGCCGCCCTTTCCGACAAGCCCCACGCAAGCGAAGCCAGAAGGGCGACGGACAGCAGTATTCCTCCCCACCGCACGCTGTGCGACACGGTCATCCCCCCTGCTTAGCGCGCGAACACATGGTTGCCGTACTGAATGACGATTGGACGGCTCCATATCCACGCCGAGACGGGTTTATACGGATTCCAGAAGAAAAGTGAGCCGTAGGTAGGATCCCAGCCATTGAGCGCGTCCTGAGCTGCACGGCGGGCCTCGGTCGACGGCGTTCTGCGCCAGATCAGTCCGTTGCTGACCGATTCGAAGGCATGGGGCTGGTAGATCACGCCTGAAATCGTGTTCGGAAAGCGCGGATCCCGCACCCGGTTGAGAATCACCGCTCCGACTGCAACCTGGCCGATGTACGGTTCCCCTTCGGCTTCGGCGGCTATGGTGCGGGCCAGAAGCTCCAACTCATCGTCGCGCACCGTATAGCCTGCTGCGGCTTGTACGGGGAATGTGTCCGCACCATCGGCCAGGGGAGCCGGACTTTCGCCTGGACCCCTTCTCGATGCACCGAAAAGCGCGCTGGCCACGAGCAGCACTGCAACGAGAAGCTGCACGGTGCGCTGCGGCCCGATCTGGTCCCGGCTCACTCTTCCTTGCCCCCTTGCATCGCCCATCCTTGCCAATCGTGTCCCATGAGTTCGATAACGGCACCGGGTTGGTAGGACGGGTTCAAATAGTCGACGGGATTTGAACTGATGATGCGCACGATCTGGGCCTGCCCGCGCTCCGTGGGGGTGACCAGAAGTCGCATTGTCCCGCGAGCGATTTCCATGATATGGGGTTCCCCTTCATCGCCGAACACTTCTTCTGGAGACATGATGGTATAAAGAGTCACGGTCGTTCACTCCTACTGAAAACGCGGAGGAGGAGCGGCGGCCGGCGCGGGGTGCGGGTAGGACAGCGGACCGGACACGGCGGGATCCCTGACGCCCGCAAGGTAAACAGTCTCTTGAGGCCCTGTGTGATTGCGGGCCGCGATCATGGAGCGCAGCGTCGCGATCGCCTGCGATAGCCCTCCCACCTCGTCGATGATGCCGGCCTGCACCGCTTCAGCTCCAACCAATACGGTACCGACGTCGCGAACCAATTCACCGGTACGAAACATCATTTCACGCAGGACGTGCTCCGGAACACGTGAGTTATCGACGATAAACCGGATGATCCGATCCTGCATCTTCTCCATGTACTCGTAGGTTTGGGGTACGCTGATCACCATACCGGTCAGCCGGACGGGATGGATGGTCATCGTCGCGGTCGCGGCGATGAAACTGCGGCGAGCGGCGACGGCAATGGGCACACCAATCGAGTGGCCTCCACCGAGAACGAGCGAGACGGTCGGTTTCGACAGGCCCCGCACCATCTCGGCAATGGCCAATCCGGCCTCGATGTCGCCCCCTACGGTGTTGAGAACCAGGAGGAGCCCTTTGATCTCCGGGTCTTGTTCGATGGCGACCAGCTGCGGAATCACATGTTCGTATTTCGTCGTTTTGTTCTTGGGCGGCAGGAGGATGTGTCCCTCGACCTGGCCCACTACGGAAAGGACGTGAATGTCGTTGCCATTCCGAGCGGATGGGGTGTCGGTTTGGCCCAGCCGTTCAATATTCTCCAGCGTGTTTGTCTCCGCGTGCTCGGCGCCGTGCGTATCACCGGGCTCTCTGGTCGGATTCATGGGTTTTCCCTCGGCTCCTCTCCTTGTGCAGCGTGAATATTATGCCTGACGGAGGCGGGGAACATACAGGCGGCGGGTCGTACGTTCGTGCTCCGTCGGCCTCTAGGTGGTGCAGGCGATCAACGGGAACCGGTGCTTCGGCCTCCAAGTCGCACGAGCCGTACGACCGGCCGCCCCGGCCGACACGTTGCATGATGGCGGCGTGCTCGGGATGGGCGTAAAGCCGCCGCTCGTTGGCGCGGGTCCAACGTTCGCGGTTCGCCGGTGTACAGACC
>JAAYLA010000170.1 GCA_012522135.1 Bacillota bacterium
ATTATATACCATCTTGAGCGCAGGGGCAAGCCAGTAGTTTCTATTTCTATTACACGTTTCGCATCGGGCCGGCCTAACCCGCCGCAGAGCTTGGCATAGCGGAGGGAGGTCGGTTGTTGCTCGCTCGTGGCGAGGTCCACCAGCGGCGCGAAACGGCCCCAACCGCGCTAAAGTGATCTCGGGGCTCTTGGCAGCGGAGTACCTGTTGGATCCTCGGCCACATGAGGCGCTGGGGCGAAAAGGCAGTCGTCTTTACGCACTACCGCCCAATTAAGATCATCCTTCAGCGCGCCATCACCGAGCGGTTTGCCATATGGCCTCACGTCATCAACGGCGAGTCATCCCAGCGAGTCGAGACCGCCAACCAGTTTAACGCTTCCCAGGGTTTTGACATGCTCATTCTCTCTAGACGAGGGGACGGCCTCGGGCTCAACGTGACGGGTGCCAACCACGTCATCCGTTACACGCGGTGGTGGAACCCGGCCCAGGGAAAACAAGCAACCCATCGGGTCCACCGCATTGGCCAGTAACAGCCCGTCCACGTCCACTTGCTCATCGTCGCGGATGCGACGCTCCCCCGAGACGGTAGAGCAGCGCGAGGATGAGTTTTTGCGGGAGAAAGAAGCTCTCGCCACGTGCGTCATCGTCCCGTTCGGCAAGCCTGGAGGTGACCGTAGACGATCTGCGCGAGGTACAGTCTCTTGTGTGTTTTCGCTAACCTAAAAGGGGACCGCTTTTGAAGCAGTGATCATCAAAAAGGGGACCACCCCGAGCACACCATTTGTTACCCTGGCTTCTGAGATCGCCACTGGAAGCCAGGAGGAGAGGAGATGCTCAAGGTGGTCGACATTGAGTGTATTCGAAAACTCTACTTTCGTGAAGGGTGGCCGATTCGCAAAATCGCGCGGGAGCTTGGTCATTCCCGAAAGACCGTGCGTAAGGCTTTATCAGACGCCGGTCCGTGGACGTACCGGCTGACGCAGCCGCGGCCGTCGCCGAAAGCGGGGCCGTACCGAGACCTCATTCGCCAATGGCTTGAAGAGGATCGGCGTGCGCCGCGCAAACAACGGCACACGGCACGGAGGGTGTATGAACGCTTGCGGGACGAATACGGCTACGACGGGGCCGAATCCACCATCCGCCGCGTGGTGGCTGAGTTGCGGCGGGAGTTGGAGATGAACCCGGTCGAGCCGTACTTCGTTCTGAGTTCGCAGCCGGGCGAGATGGCCCAGGTGGATTGGGGCCAGGCTCAAGTGGAGCTGGCTGGCGTGCCCACGGTGGTGCATCTGTTTTGCATGCGCTTGCACTACAGCGGCGTGGCGTTTGTATGGGCGAGCCTGCACCAGAAGCTGGAGGCGTTTCTGGAAGGGCACGTGCGAGCCTTCGCCTGGCTTGGCGGGGTGCCGGAGAAGGTGGTGTACGACAATCTCTCTCCGGTTGTACGCAAGATTTTGCAGGGCCATGAAGAGCGGGAGTTATCCGAGCGCTTCATCGCGCTGCGGTCGCACTACGTGTTCGACAGTGTCTTTGCCAACCCGGCGGCGGCCCATGAGAAAGGTGGTGTGGAGAATCACATCGGCTACATACGGCGGAACGTGCTGACACCGGTGCCCAAAGTCGCGAGCATGGACGAGTTGAACGGCCTGCTTCTGGGCCGGTGCGAGCAGGACCGACAACGCCGCCTCGGACGGTGGGACGAAGAACGCAAGGCGCTTAGGCCAATTCCGCCGGGAACGTTTAAGCCGTGCGTCGTCCAGTACCTGCCGGTGAACAAGCTGTCGCTGGTGACCTACGAACGCAATCGGTACTCGGTACCCACCCGTTACATCGGTCAAGTCCTGCGGACCGAGGTCTATGCGGATCGCCTCGAGTTGTACTGCCGGGAGGAGCAGGTAGCGGTGCACCGGCGAGCCTTGGGTCGCGGGCATACGGAGCTGCGGCTTGAGCATTACCTCAGTGCATTGGCTCGCAAGCCGTATGCAGTGACCCATGCGGCGGTGGTGCGCCAGTTGCCGGAGCCGTATCAGACGCTTCGCCGTCACCTGCTCGAGTCGGACCCCAGCGGCTACCGGCAGATGGTGCACGTGCTGCTTCAGCATCAGGAGTTTACAACGGACGAGGTTCGGCAGGCGGTCCAGGAGGCGGTTGCAGCCGGCATTTGTCAGGCGGACGAGATCCGCCAACTGCTGCTGAATCGGCGTGACCGCAACGACATCGCACAGGGACCGCCCAGGGGTCCGGTGGTGCCGGTGGGCGATCCCCGTCGTTACGACGCACTGTTGGAGGTGAGCGCATGAATCCTCTCACCCCTCCGGCAAGCGTCGTCGAGGAGCTCATTGACATGCGTTGCAAGGCCCTCAAGCTTCCCGGCGTGCGGGCAGCGCTGTGATCGCCGGTTGTAAACTGACCCTAAAGGGGATGCGGACAGAATCCTGGACTTATCGCGGTAGATGAGGGAGGATGTCCGTGTATCCCCTGGAAGATCGCATGAAAGCCGTTCAGCTTTATCTCAAGTATGGGCGCAAGTCTGCGCCTGTGGTGCGAGAGCTTGGCTATCCAGGCAGGAAGACACTGCGACGATGGGTGACTGCGTACGAGGCAACGGGGAGTCCGGGTCGACGGCCGTATCGTGGCCGGCCGCCTAAGTACACGTCGGAGCAACGAGAGGCTGCCGTTCGCCACTACGTGGAGCATGGTCAGAACATGGCTTGGACCATTCGTGCGTTGGGTTATCCATGTCGTGCCCTGCTCAGTCGATGGCTCGACGAGGCGATCGAGGAGAGGCGGCGAGTTCGCACCGGCACGACACGAAAGGCCCGTGCCGAGCTTACGCCCCAGCAGAAGCAGGAAGCCGTGCTGGATCTGTGCTCCCGTGATGGACGAGCTCAGGACGTAGCCAACAAGCACGGCGTGACACGAGCTGTTCTGTACAAGTGGAAGAAGCAGCTGTTGGGGAGTGGATACGACATGAGCCCTCCGAAGAAGCCGCCGGCCGGGTCCAGGGACGAAAAGGAGCAATTGGAAGCGCTCAAGTCCCAGCTGGAGTTGCTAGAGCAACAGGCGGAGGACTTGCGAAAGGAGATCCGCCGGTTGCAATTGGAACGAGACGTGCTGGAGGCGACCGCCGAGATCCTAAAAAAGGCGAGGGTGCCGATCCAACGACGCTCCGTAACCGAGAGAAGACCGTTGTGATCGGCGCCTTGCGAGAGAAGCACCGATTGAAGGATCTGCTTCAAAGCTTCTCCCTTTCCAAGAGCAGCTACTTCTACCAGCGAGCCGCCCTGGCGGTCCCGGACAAGCTTGCCGACGTTCGGGAACGGGTGCGACGTGTCTTTACCCAGGCCGAGCGCCGCTACGGATATCGACGGATCCATGCGGCATTGCGCCGAGACGGCGTGGTGATCTCGGAAAAGGTTGTTCGTCGCCTGATGCGAGAGGAAGGCCTTGAGGCGGTAGGGCCGAAGCGGCGGAAATACGTTTCCTACCGGGGCGAAGTAAGCCCTGCCGTATGGAACCTCATCGAACGCGATTTTCGCGCCGACGCCCCAAACACCAAGTGGCTCACCGATCTCACCGAGTTTGCGATACCTGCGGGCAAGGTCTACCTGTCGCCGATCATCGACTGCTGCGACGGCATGGTCGTAAGCTGGAGCATCGGGACGAGTCCCAACGCCGACCTGGTCAACAGCATGTTGGATCAAGCGATCTCCACCTTAGGTCGCGGTGAACACCCGACGATTCACACGGACCGCGGCGGCCACTATCGCTGGCCCGGCTGGATCGAACGCATGGAAGCCGCCGGTCTCACCCGATCCATGTCCAAGAAGGCCTGCACAGCAGATAATGCAGCTTGCGAGGGCTTCTTCGGTAGGATTAAGAACGAGATGTTCTACGGCAGGTCTTGGCAGGGCGTGACTATCCCGGAGTTCATCGAGATCCTGGACACGTATCTACGCTGGTACAACGAACGTCGCATCAAGATGTCGCTGGGTGCCATGAGTCCGGCAGAGTATCGAGAGAACCTAAACTGCGCGTAGGTCCAGAAAAACGTCCGCATCCCCAGAACGCCGGAAATGAAATGGTTCTTCCGCACTTTAGGTGCAATCTGGACACAGGGCGCAGGATTTTTCTGGAAAGTCGCGAACCCCTGTACGACTCTCAAGACTGGGGTTTCGTGGCATGTGGAGGGTCTTCCGGCGACTTGGCGTGGTCGTTAAGCAAGCGCGATCGGATCCCGCCGAGATCTTTCTGGTCGTGGAAAGC
>JAAYLA010000171.1 GCA_012522135.1 Bacillota bacterium
GAGATCTCCCGCGAGTTCAGGCTGCACCAAGTATTGCAAGGACAACTCGCTGTTCTCGTCTGGATAGAATCCGTATTGTATCCCGATGCGTTCGTGACCGTTCGGCGTCTTCCGGTAATAGGCTTTGCCGAAGTCAACGGGACTCGAGAACGAGAAGCCTGCACCCGCAGAAATTCCTTGCCGGTCCGTCAGTTCGGAGAGACGCCAGGGACGGTCACCCATCTCAAGTCAGTAAGTCAAACCGTTTGGATTCGTCTCGTATGTCAGGAGTTTCCGCCTCTCGCTCAGCATGAATGATACGTCTTCCGGTTGATCCGGAGCCAGCTGTCCAGAACCGTACCACCGCCATGTGGAGGTCGTGTCTCCGTCGGACATCTCGGTGTTCCATCCGAGGTCCAGAACGGTCCGTATCGTATGATAGCGACTGAACTCAAACAAGCGCCGCGGCACAACATCGACCGTGGATAAAGCACTGAGACGCAACCCGGGATCAGAGTGCGATGTTACCATAAGATGAAGCCGGTGCAGCGTATGACGAGAGTACTGTTCGGGAATCGTCACGATGACCTCGACGCGCTCAGCTCTACCCGGCTCGAGTCGCAATCGGTTTCGCTCAAGGCGCGCACCAAGCCGGGGCGATTCAAAGAGCTGCAAAATCACGTCTTGGACCGTATTCCCCCGGTTTGAGACCAGAAAGGAAGTCCGATACTCCCCACTGATCACCCGTTCCGGCGCATCGCCGAGATGTTCGATGCGCAGTTGCCTCACTTCACCCACGTGCACACTAACTGTCTGACGATCAACTATCCTCCCATCTGCTACTAACGCAATGGCAACCTCGTAATTTCCCGGTCGCGCGCTGCTTGGGACAAGAACGGGTACTAAGAGCGTCTCCGTCGCGTGAGGTGCAATCGCCACCTCCGACTCCAGAACGAGCCTCCACCCGTCCGGCAACTCCAAGCGCGGATGCACAGACCTTAACGTCGACTCTGCATTCTGTACAAGAACCACGATGGTAGCGAGTTCACCTGGACGCGCTTCAACGTGCGACGCAGGATCTAACATGGATAACCCATTCGCTGCGGCGGCAGTCATGCTGACGGCAAACACTGCAACGAACAGGGCAATTGTCACAGATACATGCTGTAGCCGGAGGCTTTTACTGTTTTTCATCGACCCGGCACCTCCAGCCTGTACTGCACGCCGAATACATCTTCGGACGTGTCATCATTGGCGACGAGCAATGCCGTGTACTGGCCTGCCTCCACAGCCGGAAGGGTAATGCGGCTTATTACAGACGTACCTGGCAGCAGACGCCTGGCTCTCCCTTCCTCATAGCGACCCACACGTGCTCCTGCCGCGCCATACAAATCAATCCACAGCTGCGGGTTGATCCACAGATCGCCGGTGTTTCGCACACTTACTTCAAAGGTCAGTGCATTTGTTTCTGCATCCCGTATGACGCGGGGATTTTCGAACACAAGGCTAGGTGTACCGCTTCCAGCGACGTTCGTGATGATCTGTATTCCATAGCGAAATACGTTGCGAATACGAAGCGTAATCTCATCGGCCTGTTGATCAGCGACCTCAAGTTCTTCGGCCTGCAAAGGCTGAACCATGAGCACGGTCCAGTATGACCCACTGAGGTTCGGATCATCGGGAACAGTAATCCGGATCGGCACAACCACTCGTTCGCCGGGCGGGATCGTCACTACGCTTCCCGGGAGCTCGATCCACGCGGCATTCGAGCGTTCTGTCGTTCCTGCTTCATAATAGTAGTTTTGGCCGAGCTCGTAGTGATAGTCTTCTAAGTAAAGGTGAACGGCGGCCGGTTCACTGCCCCGGTTAACGAGAACAATCAGTTCTTGCGTGCTTTCTCCACGGGCAACATTCGAGGCTCTGACCAAAGAGCCGTCGACTTCAACGCTTGCACCGGCAAACGAGCTGACAGTGACCAGTGCGATTAGGACCGTAATGCACAGCCGTGCCCAGTTCCGGATGTTCACTGCCTGCTGCATCACCTTGTAATTTTTCACGTTCGTTCTCGCTGCACTCACTCACTCGCACCCGCCTTCATCAGTCACTGTCCAGGTCAGAACGGTGATGTGCGTCCCGACAACCGAGCCGGCAACCGTTAGGTCTTCCACCCGAACGGAAACGCTCAGAATGTCGCTACCCGTTCCCTCGGCAACTTTCGCACCATGGCCGGTCGCATGGACCGTTGCCGGTATCCAGGTCACCCCGTCAATGCTCACCCATATGTTCTCACTGC
>JAAYLA010000172.1 GCA_012522135.1 Bacillota bacterium
AGGGGGTCATTCCATGTCCAGATTGTCGCTGCGTTCGTTCGCCTGGACTTTTGCGGCGGCGCTCCTTGTGGTGATTCTAGCGGGAAGCTGGGTTGCCGCCGAGGAACGGATAACGCTGGAAGTTGTGTTGACCAAAGGCCGTGACCCAAACCACAACATCGTACAGGACTACGGAAACGTCAGTTGGGCCGACCTTCTCGTTCAGGAGTTTCAGAAGGAATATCCCCATGTCGACGTCGTCTTCCGCATGGGATCGCTCGAGCAGGTAACCGTTCAGATCGCCGCAGGCATGGGTCCTGATATCATCAACGGCGCGATGTATGAATTTATCAACTTAGGCCGGCAAGGCGCTTTCGTCGACCTGAATCCCTTGTTCGAGCGGGACGGCATCGATTATATGAGGGATCAGGTTTTCTGGCCGCCCCAATGGGAGGCTTTCTCGCATAAAGGGCAACAGTTCGCGGTGCCTCAGTACCTGGGTACCATCGCCATGTATTACAACGTCGACATGTGGGATGACGCCGGATTCCCGCGCCCCGATCCAAGGGCCGACGTCAATACCATGGACTGGTACGAGTTCGAAGCAATCGCCAAGAAGCTCACTAAAGACCTAACCGGTGACGGGGTCCCCGACGTGTGGGGATTTCAGAAGTGGATGAACCAGCCGGACCGCCTGCATTACTGGCTGGCCGCCGCCGGCTCCGACTTCTACGGTAACGAAGACAAGACCGTCAGCACCATGGACAACCCGCAGGCTGTCCAGGCTATTGAGTTCTTAAGAAGTCTTCGCTGGGATGCGCGGGCCGTCGCACCGCCCGGAGTAGAGCCGAGTTTCATCGCGGGCCAGGCGGCTATTTGGGAAGACGGATCTTGGCGTCTCGTCGAGATGCTCGGCAGGACGAAGGACGGTTACCCGAAGGTTTCTTTCGAATGGAACGTCTTTCCCATGCCGATCGGCCCCTCCGGCAAGCGGTATACGTTGGCGACAACCGATGGCTACGCCATCAACCGCAACACGAAGCACTTGGAGGAAGCCTACGCGCTGCTGAAGTTCTTGTGCGGTCCCGTCGCCAATCAGATCAAAGCGCAGTACCTGGCCCTGCAACCCGCCCACCGCGACGTCGTACATGAGTGGATCGGACTCATGCAGGAGCTGAACCGCGACGTCTACGATATCGACTTGCGCGTGTTCGTCGAGGCCGGTCCGTATGCCTTGCCCGAAGTGATCTACTCCGAGCCGGCGTTGGCCGAGTCGCTGTTCCGGGAAACGTATTCGAAGATCATCGACGGAAACCAGCCCGCCGGGCCCATTTGGTCCGAAGCCATTCAGCGGTTGAACCGCCAGCTGGCGGCTGCGTCACGGGAACCTGTACGGGAGACCCTGCAGTGGGCAGGTGCCGAGTGGACCACGCACGACATCAATGTGTTGATTCCCGGTACGACGTTGGTTTTGGACGACGACAGCCTTCTCGTGACGGCTTCCGGGCACGACCTTTGGGA
>JAAYLA010000173.1 GCA_012522135.1 Bacillota bacterium
GCACTCCGCCGCCGGACGGGATCTGATTGCGGAGTTCGTCGAAGGGTGCCGAGCCGAGGGCATCGTCCCGTTTCTGTACCACACTACCTTAGATTGGAGCTTTGGGACGGCCGACTGCGACGAGGCCACCTTCAACGAATACCTGGATTATTTGCACGCATCGGTTGAGATTTTGTGCCGGGAGTATGGCCCCCTCGGCGGCCTTTGGTTCGACGGCAACTGGTCGCGCGAGGCCGACTGGAAAGAAGACCGGCTGTACGGCATGATCCGCAAGTACCAGCCCGACTGTATGATCATCAACAACACGGGTCTGGGCCACCGCGGGGTATGGGGCCATCCGGAGATCGACAGCACCACCTTTGAGCAGGGACTGCCCCAGCCCATCGACCGGCGGGGCTGGCCGAAGTACGTGGCGGCGGAAATGTGCCAAACCCTGAACAGCCACTGGGGCGTCGCCCGGGAGGATGTCAGCTATATCTCGCCTGTGCAGGTGATCGAGAACCTCGTTCACTGCCGCGGGGTGGGCGCCAACTACCTGCTCAA
The DNA here is from genome assembly GCA_012522135.1 of Bacillota bacterium. GTDB lineage: Bacteria > Bacillota > Limnochordia > DTU080 > JAAYLA01 > JAAYLA01. Next base: position 544 of record JAAYLA010000173.1, read on the forward strand.
CGTGGGCTTGCTGGCGGACGGCGGCATCCCCAATTACGAAGCGGCCATCCTGGAGCGGGTAGGAGACTGGGTGGCGATGCAAGGCGACGTAATTTATGAAGGCAAACCCGTACGCTGCCACGCTGCAGGCCGCGACGTGGTGCTCGAGGCGAACGGAAAGATGTACTGGTTCGTCTTTGACCTTGGGATTCGCGGCGATGCCAGCGTGACGGTGGGGCTCTCGGGCCCGGGGTTTCGCACGCTGTCGGGGCTCGACCGACGGATTGCCGAAGTGCGGTGGCTCGATAGCGGCGAGAGGCTGCAATTTGTGCAGCATTCCGACGGCGGGTTTGCCACCGTGCGCCTGACGGGCTTTCCCTACGGTACGAACTGGGTCGTGCGGGTCGCCGAGATCACCTTCGAATAGGCTGATCAGGGTTACACCTTGCGGATGGCCCATTGGCGGGTCACTTTGCCGCTTGAGCGACCCACTCCCGGGTCAACCGTCTCCGCCCAGCAGCGACCGGGTCCGTAGGAAACTGCTTCCAGCCTCCCGCCCGTTCCTCTCAGTGTGCTTGCTGCCCCGCGTCCCACCCGCGCCTCTGGCTCTGCCTCCTGCCCCGCGTCCCGCCCGCGCCTCTGGCTCTGCCTCCTGCCACCCGTCGCACCCGTTCCTCCCGCTCTGCCCGCTGCCGGGCTTCCGGATCGTGCCCTATCCGTTCCTCTATTCGTACCTCAACCCGTTCCTTCCGACCGGGCCTCCCAATCGTGAGCACGGACAGAGCAGCCAGAGCATCCGGAAGGTGCAGCCCGACCACACAGCCTTGCCGTGTGGCACACGCTTCTAGCCTACGGTGAGCATGATGATGCCGCCAAGAATGATGAGGGCACCGACCGAACGCCGCAGCGTATTTCCTTCTCCGAGCAGCCGGCCGCCCATGAGCGTGCCGAAGACGATGTTCAGTTCGCGGGCCGGGGCCACGTAGCTTACCGGGGTGAACATCATGGCCGTGAGCACCAAGATATAAGCCAAGGGACTCAGGACAGCGATGCCCCACGCTTCCAGCGAGTGATGCCGCTAGTAGTGCCGCACCGTTTCGCTGTCTCTTATGGCCAAAGGGGTAAGCACGAGCGTGCGCCCCAGGTTGCAGCTCCAATCGTACAGGAGCGGCGGAATGAGGAGTGCGGTCACTGCGTACTTGTCCCACAGGGTGTAGCCGGCGATGATCGCGCCCGTCAGCATTCCGTAGATGACCGACGCCCGCGTGCGGTCGGTAGACTCCTTCCCTGTGTAGGTCAAGCAGAAGGTCCCGGCCACAATCAGTCCGATGCCCAGGATGGCCGGGATCTCCAGCCGTTCGCCGAGGAGCGTTATGGCCAAGGCCGCCGTGACCAGCGGACCCACGCCCCTGGCCAGAGGATAGACGAGGGACATGTCGCCCACCCTATAACCCGTTTGGAGCACGTAGTAGTACAAGATATGGAGAACGGTACTCAACGCGACGTAGAGCACGATTTCCAAACCCACGTCGGGCCTTTGGTACCAAATGAGAGCTCCTGCGATGGGCGTGTACACGACAACCGACAGCAGGCTGAACAGCCACGTGAAGGCCAAATTGCCGCTGACGCGCTTTGCGAATAAGTTCCAGGTGGCGTGCAGGAGCGACGAACAGACGATCAGTCCGAGGGCCAGTAGGGTCAACGGAGCGCCTCTTTTCGACGACTGCTGTGAGCTGGCCTAACGGTGGAGTACAACTTCGCCGCGGATATTCCTGCGTGGGGAAAAAGAGGCAATGCGCTCCAGCCTCGTCCGCTTCGCAGATCGAACTCACGGCGGCGGCAGCTCCGGCCCGTCTTCCCCCGGATCGCTATGCGCCACACGTCCTCGGGACATGCCTGGCCTTTGTCCGCCGCCGTCACGACTCCACGTCCCGAGTTGGCGGGAGGTTCGTCACGACTTTGGCCTAGCTTCGTCGCAGGGGTAGGATTGGGCCACTCAAGTATGGAAGCCGCGCAGGAGGCCGGTCGGGGACAGGAGCTAGGCGGTAGACTGACTCGTGCCCGGAGCCCGGCCTGACAACCGGCTGCGTGCTTCGTCGAAGGGTCGAGGCGTCGAAAGCGGCCAAAGGCGAGGTTCAGGTAGTGGGAACAGAGAGTCGGAGTGTACCGAAGCGCAAGGGGCTTTCCGTTGAAGCGGCGGAGAAATGGCTGGCGGAGCATTACCTGGGCCTGTTGCTGGTGCTGGTCGTTGCCTATGCGTCGGTGCGGCTCGGGGCGGCCTTTCCGCTGATCGGTGCGCCTGTCTTCGGAATTGTGCTGGGCATGGTCTTGCGCACGGCCGTAGGTGTACCGGAAGGGTGCCGGGCCGGCGTCAAGTGGTCGGGTAAACGGATTTTGCAGATCGCCATCGTCCTTTTGGGCGCGGGATATAGTCTGGACAAGATCTGGGCCGCCGGGGCGGAGTCGATCGGACTTATCCTGATGGTACTGGCCATTGCGTTTGTCATCACTCTTGGGGCCGGCCGTTTTCTCGGAGTTGAGTCGAATCTGCGGCATCTGATCGCTTTCGGCACGGCCTTCTGCGGAGCCTCGGCCATTGCTGCGGTCTCGCCGGTGATTGCCCCCAAGGAGCGGGACATCTCGTACGCGATCACGACCGTCTTCCTCTGCAGTCTTGTGGCCGTGGTCGCTTTCCCCCTGATCGGACACGCTCTGGGTCTGCCGGAACTCGACTACGGTTTATGGGCCGGGACGAGCATCAACGACACGTCCTCCACCGTGGCCGCGGGCTTTGCTTACGGAGAAGAGGCCGGGCAAGTGGCGACCGTGGTGAAGCTTTCCCGCACCCTTATGCTCGTGCCGGCGCTGATCATCTTTAGCTTTATCTCCGGACGCCAAGGGCAGCGCCGCACGGCCGGACGGTTCCGACTGGGGAAACTCGTGCCCTGGTTTCTGGTCGGATTCCTGCTCGCTTCCGTGCTGCGGACGACCGGCGTGTTTTCTCCGGCCTTGGGCGACTCGATCAACACCTGGGGGCGCTACGCTGTGGTGGCGGCTCTAACGGGAGTCGGCCTCGGCACGGATCTGCGCGAGATGCGGCAAGTGAGCTGGCAGCCGATGGTGCTCGGAGTAGGCGCCTGGCTGGTCATGGCCTGTGCGAGTCTGTTCGTCGTGATGCAGCGTTGACACCAGGGCCAAGCCAGCAGCAACGCAAAACAACCCGGCCAGGAGCTGTGCCGGGTTGCTTCGCGCTTGCCGGTATGAGGAGGCGAGGACTGCCGTACTCAAGAGATCCTTCTACGGAGCGACGACGAACCAGTTGCCGCCGACGCCGTGGCCCGTTGTGTCGCCGGGCTGTTGATCGTTGATCCAGCCGTACAGGGGCATGCCGTTGTAGGTGACTTGTCGGGAGCCGTCGGCGCGTTCGATGAGGGCGAGCTTACCGTCGACTCCCGGTCCGGCTACCGGATCGCCGTACGCGACGATCAGAGGCGGCCAGTTGATCGCGCACGTGCCGGAGCAGTTGCTGACGTTTTCCGAGTCATTGGCGAAGAGATAAAGAGTCATGCCGCGCCCGTCGACCAAGATGGGGCCGTGATTCGGATCTTGCACAACTTGCACCGTCGGCGCGGGATTCAACACGAACCAGACGTCGTCGACGCCGTGACCGGTTGTATCTCCGGGTTGGTTGTCGGCGATCCAGTAGTACAGGGGCCAGCCGTTGTACGTGAGCTGCAGGCTGCCGTCGGTCCTCTGGGTGACGCCGAACGCGCCCGCCAAATTGTCCGGCACTTCGACCTCATCGAGGGATTCGACGACAAGCGGAGGCCATATAACCGCGCAACCGCCGTAACAAGTGCTTTGGCCGGGCGGGTCGGGCGTGAATAGATACAGCGTCATCCCTTCACCGTCGACGAGGAAGTGCCCAAGTTCAGGCGAGTAGCGCACGTCGATCTTCACTGCGCCTGCAGCAACTCCGTAAGCAGCGACTAGTATGAAGCCGACCAGCAGAAGACGCGTCAATCCTTTGTGCATAAAATCCCCTCCTATCCGAATTGGGTGTCAGTCGCTGTTCACGCTTCTCTTACGGATAGGGCGAGA
>JAAYLA010000174.1 GCA_012522135.1 Bacillota bacterium
CAAGGACGCGTCCATGAACTCGGCATGGTTGCACGCAATCTTGAAGCGCAGATCCGGCTCGATGCTGCGGAGGAATTCGATGCAGGTGCGGAAGCGCTCGACGTCAGCCGGTTCGTCACTGCTAATGCGGGCCTTTTCGAACCAGCCCCTGGCCTTTAAGTGGTCCACGAGTTGCTTGACGTACGCGGCCAGCTCGTCTTTCGTGCGGATGAAGTCGTACCGTCCGGTCGCTTCGTCGTACACCCGGATGCGAATGGGATCCGGGTAATCTTCCAGAGGGCTGCCGAACGCATCGTGCCAGGCACCCAAAAGGCCGATGATTTCGATCTCCCGGTCGATTCCTGCGGCCGCGTAGGTCTCGATGAGGCGGTCCATCACGGTAAAATCGCAGCGGAGGCGTCCGTCTTGATCCCGGGTCACGCCCACGGTGTTAAACTCGTAGAACGCAAAGGGCTCTTGCGGCACGTCCCAGCAGCCTTGGCCGGCCCACGGTGCATCGGAGGCGACGACCGTGACCGCCTTCTGACCGCCTTTGGCCAGCTCCGCGGCGAAGGCCTCGATGAGGCGCCAGTGCCGCTCCGACCACCGCGGCACGTTGTAGTACTGGGCCCAACGGGTGTGGTGCTGCCAAAGGTCAAGGTAGAAGGCGTAGTCTCTCGGATCAGGCAAGGTGACCTCATGCACCCTTACCGCCACGGAAACCGATGCGGCGGCTGCCTCCTCGTCCCACCCTTGCTGCACGTACAGATTTAGATCGAGCTTGTACACGCCGGGCGCCGCGTCCTTTTCGGTCTCGACTCGAACCCACACGGCGTAGGCGAAGTCTGCCTCGAGAGTCAGGCTTTCGGCGGTGAGGAGTGCATCGCCCGACAGATCGCCGTTGTCGTCCGGGACGTAGCCCACCCAGTGCAGGCTCACGCGGCCGGGCGCCTGCTGCAGGGGTTGTCCTTGGCCGTCGGTCCAGCGGGCCTCGATGCGAACCCGGGGCAACTTACCGGTCCAATCAAAGGCCAGGTTCCGGCCTAGCGTAGCGACGGCCGGCTCGCTGCATTGAATCACGGCTGCGGCGAAGACGACACCGTTTCGCACCGCATCCAGTTTCCAGCTGTCGCGGAGGGCAGGTACCTGTTTGCCTTTGAAGAACCGAGTTCCCGGGTCGATCAGCCCCCACTTAATCTCCATGTCGATACCTCGCTTCTCGTGCGCTTAGTCTGCGGTCCCAATCGTAATTCGTGAACCTGCCGGGCCTTTCCTCTAGGTGGGCGGGGAGCGGGCGTAGTCTGAAGGTATGTCATGAGTAGGATTTGCAACATCGCGGTGTATCAGTACGTGGTTAGGGACGGGAAAGGGGGACCGCCGGCATGCCGGAATCGTGGGCTCGGCGCACGAGGTGCCTGCCCGCGCAGGCCCTTCTTCGCTACACCTCGGTCAGATTCCCTACTTGCCGGCCCCACGAGTGCAAGTGCACGACCCGCGCCAGGGGATACATCTCCTTTTCCTTTGGGGGCGCCGCCGCATACCCAATTCCCAAGACTGCAACCGGGCGCAGCTCCGCAGGTATACCGACCGCATCGCGCACCGCCTGCTCGCGTCTTGCGCATTCGACCGGGTCTTCCGCGTGGTGTATGGCGCCCCACGCGGCACCCAAACCGAGCTCCGTGGCGACCAACCATATGTTGCTCGCGGCGATCGTCGCGTCCTGAAGCCAGTATTTGCTCACCTGGGGATTTCCCGCGATAACTAAGTTGAGCGGCGCGTCCTTTGCCCACGGCATGTAGGGTGTAGCCCGGGAAAGGGCCTCACGCGTGGCGGCATCTTCCACCACGACGAACTCCCGCGAGGGCAGGTTGTTCCCGGTGACGGAGTAGTAGCCGGCCTCGATCAGGGCACGAATGTGGTCTCGGGGTACCGGCGTAGGCTGAAACTGAGTGACCTCTCGGCGCTGTTTGATCACGGACAGTGTTTGCATATGGAGGGCCTCCTCACGTGTCGCCCCGGATGCGGAGCGGCGGATCTTCCGTGCATATCCCTATGAATCACCCGGTTTGTATGTAATTAACGGCCCGGAACGATTCTCCTTCCCCCGGGTAACAACTGCTCCGCATTTTTCGACGACCCGGGAGGGCCGGCGCCGGATAAGCGGAACTAAGACGCGGTTATGGAACAGCCCCGGGCGAGGAGATGACCCGTCGTGCCGACCAATTGGACGCTGCGTCCCGCCCGGGCCGCCGATGCACCGCACATGGCAGCGGTACTCGCTGACGCGGTATGGGGATTGACGGGGGACACGTATTCGGCGGCCCAGAAGCAAGCTTGGGTAAACAGCGTGCGCAGCGAGTACATTCAGTCCCTTATCGCACTGGCGCAGCATGACGTATGGGTCGCCGAGGGAGCCGGTGACCTCTTGGCGTTTGGCGCGTTGCACGTCGACGAAGTGAGCTACTTGTACGTGCGCCCATCCTGCGCGCGGAGGGGATTGGGCTCCCGCATTCTGGGCGTTCTCGAGCAGGCCGCCCGGCACCGCGGCGCGCCGCGTCTGTATGTGCGTTCTTCACTCAACGCACAGGGCTTCTACCAACGGCATGGGTTTCACGTCGTTCGGCACCTGATCCTCGTCCGGGAAGGCGTGCCCATGCCGAGCGTGGAAATGGCAAAGCGCTTGTAGGGGATGTAGAAGCCGACGAAGGCCTTTGCCTATTCGTGGGGAAATGTCCGTCTGAAAAGGAATCTCCGCAACCGGTCGCTAAGAGTACGTTGACTTGCCCACAACGTAGTACCTCGGAGGGAAGTAGCCATGCCAGCAGCCACCGGATCCCGCCTTGCGCGCTGGCGCGGCATCGCACGCCTTGCCGGCCGCGGGCTGAAGCAGCGTTGGCTGGAAAGTCTCTTCATTCTGCTCGGCATCGCCTTGGGTGTCGGCGTCTTCACGGGGATGGAGACCTACATCCGCTTTCAGCTCCAGCTCGCGTCGGATGCGATCGGTTTCGTGCCGCAGCTTTATGCCGTCGAAGTGATGCCCCGCCGCCTAAACCTCAACGCCTTCACCACGACCAACAGCCCGGCTATCCGGGTCGATCCGGAACTCGCGAAGCCCGTCGACTTCACATTGCAAGACGTGTTGGCTTTGCGCGACGGCATACCGGAAATCGAGCACGTTTTCGTGAGCGGTTCGGGACGCGGATATCAGATTTCGGCCGTAGACGGCGAGACCGTGGACGTGACTTTCGATCCGGCAAACCCCGGACCCTTCGTGCAGCTGGTGGTCCAAACAATGAGTCCCGACGAACTTGTGGCCGGCGGCCGGCGCTTCCTCGCGGGTACGTCGTTTAGCTGGGAAGACATGGCAAGCGGCAACAACCGAATCGTGTTGGACGAAGAGGCCGCCGCTTACCTGTTTCCTGACCTGACTCCGGACGAGGTCGTCGGGCGTACGATCACGACGGCGAGCGGTATGGAGGGTACCGTCTGGACCATTGCGGGCGTCGTGGCGCGGCAGGATGAGGGGTTTTTCGTCGCCTTCGGCGAGGACGATTCGAGTTTTCGCGTGCTCGAAGCGTACGGCCCGATGACGCAACGAGACCGCCTCAACCAGCTCTACGTGACCCCCGTCGCAGGTGTTACGGACAGTGAACTGGTGCGTCAGGTGCAGTCGTATATGGACCGGATATACGGCGCCGGGCGGGTCGAAGTCAGGCCGCCCGGCAACTTTGGGGGAAGCGTCGGCGTCATCGTGCAGATCCTTGCTCTGGCGGGCCTGGCCCTCTTGATCGCCGCCATCAACATTTTGAATTTGTTCACCGCCCGGGTGCTGAGGCGCCAGCGCTACACCGGGATGAGCATCGCCCTCGGCGCGACGCGGGGCATGCTCTTTTGGCAGACGGCCGGTGAGGCGATCCTGCTGGGCCTTCTGGGCAGCGCTCTCGGCCTTTTCTTTGCTCAAGGCGCCGTCCGCCTGCTTCACGCGTTCCTGATGATGCAGCTCAACGCTATCGCGGCAGGCGGCGCGCAGGTCGACGACCCTTACGCCGGACTTGTTCTCACCCCGGTTGACGCCGCGATCGGGATTGCGCTCGGCACGGGAATCAGCCTTCTGTTCGGCTTGTATCCGGCATGGCTGGCTGCACGGCAGGATCCCGCGGAGGCCTTGCGTGCGGAGGCTTAGACGCCCAAGGGCACACCGGGAGACGACGGGAGCATCACTTTAGGGAGGGCTGTGCCAAGTGCGCGCACTTTGGATCCGACTGCAAGCTAACTGGATGCGCAATTTGCTGGCCGTGTTGCAGGTAGCGGCAGCCACGGCCGCCGTGAGCGCGGTCTTGATCGGCGTGCTCCCGGCGCTGGTACCTTCCACCGCCGAACCCCATCTGCTCGAGGTGCGATACGGGTTCGAGACGGGAACGGGCGGATCGTACGCCGCGGCTTTCACCCTTGACGACGTTCTGTACCTCCAGCAAGAGGCCGATACGGTCGAGGCGGTGACCATCGTGGACTTCGGGTTCGCCTCAATCTTCCGGATCGGCGACGAGCGTTATGCGGTCCGGGACGTAGCGGAAGTGACGCCCAGTTATGCCGCGGTGTACGACGTCGACATGCTCTACGGCGGCTTCTTCACCGAGGCGGACATGGAGGCGGAAGGTGATGTGCCGGTCGTCATTTCCGACCGTCTGGCACGCACCCTGTTTCAAAAGGTGAACGCTGTGGGGGAGAAGCTGAACCTGCGGCCGGACAACGAGCGGAACATGTACATGGGTTTTGTCGGCGGTGCCCTTGACCAACAAGCCGTCATGGCAGCTCCCGGTTTGGACTTGCAGGTCGTGGGAGTTTTCCGCTACCGCGAACAGGATCCAACGTCCTTCCGCGGGGAACCCCACCTGCTGCTACCTCTCGGCGCGCAGCGGCGGTCCCGTATGCAGCAAGTAGGGTTTTTCGGCACCGCAGTCAGCGCGACGGGTACGGCCGCTGTTGTGGTCGATGCCGCTCCTGTGCCCGTCAGAGCGGTGGTGGAGGCGACCTACGGAGAACTCCTTGTGAAACCGAAGCCCGGAATGGCCGCGCAAGCGGAGCACGAGATCGTGGCATTGCTCAGCGAACGTGTCGCGGAGCGCAACCGGCAGATGGCAGCTCGCGTCGTCGGTATGCCGCAGGATGAATTCGAAGTCCTGGTATCGGTGCCGGGTGACTCGCCGGCGCTGCGGCAGCTGCGCCTGCAGAGCGGTCTTATCGTCGGCTCGATGGGCCTAGCCGCGCTCGTTGTGGCCGGGTTTGCGATCTTTACCACTACGCTGGCAAACCTCACCGAAAGGACACGGGCGATCGGACTTGCGCGGGCTATCGGCGCAACCCGGGGACGCATCTTACGCGAGGTCGTGGCCGAATCGGTTCTGCTTTCGGCCGTAGGCGGTGTGATCGGAGCGCTGACGGCTTATCCCTTCGGCCGGTACGTAGTGGGCATCTGGCAGAGCCTTACCGCAGGCGTTTCCTGGACCACCGTCGCGTCGTCCGGGCTGATCGGTATACTGTTGGCGGTCTTGATCGGCGCCGTGGCAGCCGTTTTCCCGGCGTGGAGCGTCGCCCAGCTCATGCCGGCCGAAGCCTTTAGGGAGGGAAGAGGTTGATGTCCGACGTACAGGGGCCTCGGCAGCAGTACGATCGCACGATTTTCGGGGACACAGGGCGTGCGAGAAGGCCGGCCCGCACCCGCCGGCTGCGCATGAGCCTGCAAGCGCGCATGTTCGTTTTCGCCGTCATGATCTTGGGTGTGATCGCCGCCGGGGCCTATGTGTACATGCGGCCCAAAGAGGAGCGGTACGTACTTGATAACTACGAAGTGGTCACCGTAGGCACGTTCGATTTTCGCAGCTTGTTCATTACGGCAGGGCGCGTCGTGCCTTCGGAGATCGCCGTGTTTACCGCCCCCAGCTTCGGCCAGACCTCCGTCCGCCTCGTGGCCGAGCGCGTCTTTGTCGAACCCGGTGACGATGTGAAGGAAGGCCAGGTTCTCCTGGAACTCGCGGCGTACGGACTGACCGAGGAGTTGCAGAAGCTGCAGTCTGACCTGGCAGCCGCCCAGATCGAGCTGGAACAGGCTGCCCTCCAGGCGGAGCAGGAGCTTTTGCAACGTGAACGCGAGCTCGACCAAGCCGTCGATGATCTGCGCAAAGCCGAAGCACAACTGGAGCTTCTGCAGCAGCTGTACGAGAAGGGCGGCGTGGCCAGAAAGGAGCTCGAGGATGCCGAGCAGACCGTCCGCATGCGGCAGAGCCAGATCCGCACGGCGGAGCAGGCTCTGGAGATGACCCGGCAGCGGGGCGATCTCAACGTGCGCAAGGCGCAGAACTTGGTAGACACGTTGACCCGCCAGCTGGAGACCCTTGAGGGGCAGATCGCGGCCCTAACGGTTCGTTCGGACCGCGACGGCAGGGTGCTGAGCGTAGGCGTCGTCGAAGGCGGCCAGGTTGCAGCGGCTGCCGAATTGCTCACCGTCGCCGACCTGCGCAGGCAACAAGTAGAAGCTGCCGTCACGCCGCAACAAGCCTTGGAGGTGCAGCCCGGCATGCCGGCCCAGCTGCGTTTCGGTGGGCGCACGTTGCCGGCGCAAGTAGCGCACGTGGCGCCGGTGGCCACCACGACGAGCGAAGGCGCGGCCGTGGCTGTGCGTTTGGCCTTGGCCCCCGAGGTGGCCGAGACGATCGTACCGAACACCGACCTCACGGTGGAGATCGAGCTTGGCGCGCGGCCCGGTCGCACGGCCGTGCCGCGGGGTCCCTTCTTCGCCAGCGGAGACGCCAGTTTTGTTTACGTCTTGAGCGAGGACGGGCGACAAGCGACGCGGCGCACGGTACGCTTCGGCGCTATTGAAGGTTCGATGATTGAAGTGCTGGAAGGCTTGGCCCCCGGAGAGCGCATCATCTACAGTTCCTACAGCGCGTTCCGGGCCTATCCGACCATCCAGCTGCTACCCGAGGGAGGTAGAGAAATTGCGTGGCCCTGACACCCAGCTAGAGGAACGTGACAAGCAGTCGATGCCGTTTATAGCGCTGCGCGGCGTCAGCAAGGTATACGACCAGCTGAAGCAGCCCGTCGTGGCACTGCAGGAGACCGACCTCGAGATCCGCCAGCGCGAGTTCGTCAGCATCATGGGGCCGTCCGGTTCCGGGAAGTCGACGCTTTTGCACATCCTCGGTGCGCTCGACCGGCCCAGCACCGGCACGTACCTTTTGGAGGGCGTCGATATCACCGCTTTGAAGGATAAAGAGCTCGCGCGGGTGCGGCGCGACCATTTCGGATTCGTCTTTCAAAGTTATAACCTCTTTCCGGAGCTCACGGCCGTGGAGAACGTCGAAGTGCCGATGATTTATGCGGGTGTGCCGGCCAGACAGCGGCGGGCCAGGGCGAAAGAGCTCCTCGAGCGGCTCGGACTCGGTCACCGCCTGGCGCACCGCCCCTTGGAACTTTCCGGCGGCGAGCAGCAGCGGGTCGCCATCGCCCGGGCCTTGGCCAACGGTCCCACTATGCTCTTGGCCGACGAGCCCACCGGCAACTTGCCCACCGAGCAGGGCCGGCAAATCATGGCGTCGCTGGCGGAATTGAACGAACAAGGCATGACAGTCGTAGTAGTTACGCACGATCCTGCCGTGGCAGCGTGGGGCCGGCGCCTGCTTACCTTGCGGGACGGCGAGATCGTGGGCGACGAACCCGTGAGCGAAGCGCCCGTGCTCCGGGCTTACTTGCAGGTCGCGGAGGGCGCCGGTGCGTAGCACTTTGAACCGATGAGGGACAAAGGAGGATTGCGGATGTTCGCAGTGCGAGCGACGCGGACACGTCACGGTTTCCTGCAAGCAGCGGCTGTCGTCTTCGTGCTTTTCCTGGGCTTCTTTTGGACGGCGGGGGCGGAGGGCGTTCCCGAGGACGAGGCGGAAAGACTTACCCTCGAGTCCGCCGTGCAACGGGGTCTGACCCATGCGACCAGCCTGGTGTTGGCCCAGTTTAGCATCGAAGAAGCGGAGATTGCGCTGGAAGAGGCGTTGATCGGGCGGCTCGCGGGCCAGCCCGAGTCGACAGTACAGCAGGCGGAAGCGGATTTGGCGGACGCGCGGGAGTCTTATATTGATACGTTGGTGCAGGTCGCGCTTCAGGTCGAGGAAGCCTACTACGCCGTGATCCGCGCCGAGGAGAGCCTCGAAATCCAGCGGCGCACTTTGGAGCAGGCAGAACGCCAGTTCGCCGTGGCCCGGGCTCGCTACGATGCCGGCCTCATTTCGCGCCAAGAGCTGGTACAGGCCGAACTTTCGTATCAGCAAAGCCTTAGTTCCATGGCACGGTCGGAAAGGCAGGTTGCCGATGCGAGGAGGCAGCTTGCCCGGTTGATCGGCGCCGACGAGAATACAGCCTTTGTCCTGCGCGATACGTTTCCCTTCGAGCCTTTGGAGATCGCACTAGAGGACGCCGTCGCTGAGGCCTTGGCGAGGCGGTCCGAGGTAAAGCGGGCCGAGCGGAACCTGGCCCAAGCTTTGCTGCGTCTGGCCCAGGCCGATAATCCGTACACGGCACCGGTAGCGCTGCGGCAGGCGGAAATGGCAGTGCGCCGGGCTGAGATCCAGCTGGAGGAGGCCAAAGTGCAGGTCATCGATAGCATCCGCCAGCAGTGGTACGCCTTGAAAGATGCGGAACACAACGTGGCCTCGGCACGCCAGCGCGAGCAGTTGGCTTTAGACAACTTGGCCATTTCCGAGGCGCGATTCGAGGCCGGGATGATTTCCTTGATCGACCTCCTGCGCGACCAGGCCTCGGCTCTGGAGGCGCAGCTCAACGCGGCGGGCGCTGTCTGGGACCATAATTTGGCCAAGGCCCGTTTTCTGCGTGCCATAGGCCGGAAGGAGCTTCCTCCCCTTCCCCAACACATCGCCGATTACATCGCCGGCTGGGAGGATTGAGCGGGCAGACCGCTCGGTGAATGGAATTGGGAGATTTCATCGCCATGACGGCCAGAAGAAAGGGACGGACAAGGCATTGGGCGGCACTGTTGGCGTCCCTCATCTGCGGGTTTTTGATTAGCGCCGGCGCGGGTGCCCGAACAGAGGTGCGGCTCACGGAAGTGCTGGTCCGGGCCGAGGCGTGCGGCCCGGCCTTCGAGTCGTTGGCACGGGCATACGATCAGCAGCGCCTCGCGGACCGCAAGGAGTTGTATGACAAGCTGCCCTCCGGACGGGTTACCCTCGCGGCCAGGCTCGATCCGGCGCCTCGGCAAGGGGGCCGGGCCACGGTGGGCTGGCAGCTGACGGACGATCTTTCCGTCGATTTGAACGTACCGCTCGGCACCCTGCCCATCGCCGGTACGCCCGGGGCGTCCGGCGGTTCGCTCTCGGTCTCGTGGTCGAAGCGGCTTTGGCCGGATCCGGGCCGGGCCTTCCGCGACGAGTTGCAGCGGGTGGAAGAGCATATCACCGCCTTGGAGCTCCGGGAGCAGGAAGCTTCGGCCATCACCGACGTGGTCGCAGCCTTCTATGCGCTGCGGGCAGCCGAGGCCCAGCTGGAGCTCGACGCTCGCCAGCACGATCTCGCGCAAGGGCGAGCTGACTACGCTCTCCAGCGCTATGAGCAGGGGTTCATCGGCCTGCGCGATCTGCAAACCGAACAGTCGGCCTTACACCAAGCGGCGGCGGCGGTCGAGCGCTCTTGGCGGGAGGCGCGCCAGGCCAGGGAGCGGCTCGTGACTGTAATCGGCGCGGCGGAAAGCGGCTCTGAATGCGCCTACTCGTGGCCCGGCGAGGCGGATCTTGTAGACGACGTCGATTGGGAGGCGGTTATCGGGGAAATTGCCGGGCTGCTCGAACTGCCTGCTTTTCCGCAGCCTGCCGGGGCGGACGAGCCGGAGGCAGAGCCGGCGGATGCCTGGGAAGACTTGCTCCTGGCGCATAGCATTGCGTATCAAAGGGCCCGCATGGCAGTTCTCAATGCCCGGATTGCACTTGCGGCAGCCGAGTCCGCGTTATTGCCGGCGCTCAATGCGGAAGCCGTGGTCCAAACTGATTTGGAAGCTTTTGATCCGGGTTGGGCCGTCGGCGTCAGCGTGACCTGGGATTTTGCGGCGGCCCGTAGACTCGATGTGGAAAGCGCCCGCCTGGAGCTGGAGGCAGCTGAGAGCAGACTCGAGCAGGCCCGGAGGACGGCCGTCGACGCTGGACGTACCGCGTGGCGCCGGGTGGTGGATGCGACGAGTGCCCTAAGCCGGACCGAAGAAGCGCTAGAGGAGGCGCGGCGTACAGAGGAGCTGGCCCTGCGGCGGATCGCCGCCGGCCTGGCGCCGGAGGCGGAGCGCAAAGAGGCGCGACTTGTGGTGGATCGCCGCCGGGCAGAAGTCGAGGCTGCCCGGGCCGAACGACACATGGCTTGGCTTGCCTTGGCACAGCAGTTCGGGATTGCAATCGAAGTGAAGTAGGGGCGGCATCCCATCGCCTCGGGCCCGATGCGGGTCCCGGGCACGCGGAAAAGAAGGTGGAATAAAGGTCGGGTAGAATAATATAGGACAAAACTCAGTGGGCTTTTGTCCTGTCGGGCAGATTCGTCGCATAGGAGGAGACACGCTTGAGCAAGAAAAAGGTAAGGCGCCGGCAGTCTTCCCTTACGAGCCGTTGGCTTTTAATAGCACTCGCCGTGTTTATCGTGGGCGGCTTGGCCGTGGTTTGGGCCCAGGATTTCTTGCCCGTTAGGGACCAGCCGGGCAAGCGCATTTACATCAGTGCAAATCAAGCCATGAAGTGGCTTGAGAATAAAGAGGTCGCTTTCCTCCAGCTTTCGTTCAAGACGTGTCCATACTGCATTGCTGCGGGGCCAACGATCGAGAAGCTGGTGGCTGAGTACAACCTGCATCTCGCGTATGTCGACATAAAGGAGCGCGGCAACGAATGGATCGCGAACGAACTCGCTCTGCCCGGTACTCCGGCCATCTATCCGTTCAAGAACGGCGAGCTCGTAGGGCCGCCTATCGTCGGTAACGTTGGTGAAGAGGCGTTCCGGGAGTTCTTCCTGCGGTACTTGGAGTCTGACGCTTAGTGTAGCATCACACCGCAAAAGGGGCTGTACCAAAAGTGCTTTGGGGACAGCCCCTTCGCTTCGCTCCAACGGAGCGCTGCATACAAGCCGCCCCCCTACCCGTTTGGCTACGGTTGCACTCTGAGCAGGCGCCGTACGTTTACTGTTGCCTGTCTCTCCACGTCCAAACGTTGAAAGGAATGGGGCTGTCCCGAATATACCCTTGGGATAGCCCCCTTCTGGTTTGTCTCCTTACGCAACCTGCCGGGTCGCCATGAACGCGAAGGGTAGGAATTTAGCCCATAGTACGGTATACTGCCAACTATGTGGAACATCCTGTTGCACGTCTACTCGATCATGTTCCTTCCCCTGGTGTTCGTCTTTGGCCTGATTCGCGGCGGCAAGACCCGGTGGGAGTGGTGGTCCGCCCTGCTGGTCACCCTTTCGGTAACGCTTTGGGCCTTCGTGATCGGCAGATGGGATATGGCGGGCTACTGGTTTCGCTTCCTGCTGCCCCTGCTTTTCGTCGTCGCCCTCATTGCCGGCCGGCGACGCATGAGCCGTCAAGGAAGGGCCGTACCGCGGGGAACCGCCCTGAATTTGACGGTCGGGGTCAACCTGGCAGTCGCGGTCGTTTTCTCGGTTCTGTCCGCACTGGGCCTAGCCGGTCTTGCTGCCAACGAGCCGGCGGTTCATCTGGAATTCCCGCTTCGGGAGGGCATTTATTACGTCGGCCAAGGCGGAAGCACGGTAATGGTGAACTACCATGCGGCCTATTCTCCGCAAAGGTACGCCCTGGATATTGTGCGCTTGAACTCGTGGGGTTACCGGGCCTCGGGCCTATATCCTGCAGAACTTGACCGCTACGTTATCTTCGGCGACCCGCTGTATAGTCCGTGCACGGGTGAGGTCGTCGCCGCCCGCGACGGCTTGCCCGATCATGAGCCGCCGTTACATGATCCGGAGCGGGCCGAAGGCAATTACGTGACGATCCGGTGCGCAGGCGTCGACGTCGTCATGGCGCATTTGCGGGAAGGAACCTTGCGCGTGCGGCAGGGAGACGTCGTCGCGGTTGGACAGCTCATCGGGGAAGTGGGCAATTCCGGCAACACTTCGGAGCCGCACCTGCACATTCACGCCGAGCGCTTGATTGAACGTCCGGACGGCGGTGTGGAACGGGTCGGCGTTCCGATTCGCTTTGACGGCAAGTTTCTTGCCCGCAACACCATCGTACGCAGTCGGTAAAAGCCCGTTGCAAAGCAAGAAAACAGGGGCACCCTCGTCGAGGGCGCCCCGTTTCGCGCCTACCCTACGGTCAACGGTCGACTGCGATCTGCACCGCTGTCAGTTCGCCGGCGCGTACGCTGATGTTGTCCACCCGGTGGAATGTG
>JAAYLA010000175.1 GCA_012522135.1 Bacillota bacterium
CATTGAACCCGTGCCCGTCGTTATCGAAAAGGTCCCTAGTGAATAAGCCTCCTCGCGCCATCGGCTTCAACCCCCGAAAAAGCCGGGCCGGGCGGAATCCGAAAGTACCCAGTCCAGGCTAAAGGTAGTCCAGTACAAGTTCTCGTAGGGTCGTCCGCTGCCCCCCTCGAACAAGATGCCGACCGTACCGTCCGGAAGCACCGCAAGGGACGAGTACGCCGACGGTCCGCTAAACAGGCTCCTTTTGTACGGCCACGTTTCGCCGTCGTCGAGGCTTGCCCAAACCGACATATTGACGCGCTCGGTCTCGTGGTCCGGATTCGCAAACAGCAGCACCTTCCCTTCGGGTCCCCCGGCGTCCGCGGGCGCATAGCGAACGATACTGCCCTGTACGTACGGCGTCACGAGTTCCCACGCGTAGCGGTTCGGCTGCCACGTCAGCCCCTGGTCTTCCGATATGGCCAGCACCCGCCTGCTGTAGATCGCATTGGCCGGAGTCCAGGCCGCGGGACGGTCGTTGCGTAAGAGGCGGCCGTCGGAAAGCTCGACCACCTGCGACTCGTTGGCGTCTTGGTGCCGGCCGCCTTGCTGCCACGTGGCACCTCCGTCGTCACTATACACAACCCGCCAAAAGAGGGGGATCACGAGCCGGCCGGGGTTCGGTCCGTGACGCAGCTGAATCCCGATGCCGGGTCCGGTCGCATCCCAGCCGGTGCCGGGACTCTGTACGTCGGAGGAAATGTCCCGCGGCTCAGCCCAGGTGAGGCCGTCGTCGTCGCTGTACGTCACCCAAATGGATCGTCGGCACTCGCTGTCGCCCCCTGCGCAGTGGTAGCCCAAGTTGTGACTCATGAACAGCCAAATGCGTCCGGTGTTGCGGTCGACAACGGGCGTCGGGTTGCCCGATGTGTGCGGCCCGGAATCCCAAACAACCTGCAGCGGGCCCCATGTGCGTCCACCGTCGGTGCTGCGTTTCAGGACCACGTCGATGTCGCCGGTGTCGCTAGCGCTGAGCCGCCGGCCTTCCGCGAAAGCGAGCAGCGTTCCTTGGGTGGTCACCACAACAGCTGGAATGCGGAACGTGTGATACCCCTCCGTGCCGCTGCGGTAGACGGCGACCCGCTGATGCAAACGGCTCAGACGATCGCCGCCTTCTATCCGGTCCAAAGCTTCACGGTCGATCCGGGCCAAAGTGCGCGCCACGTGAGCCCGCACATCCTCCGGCAGCCCGGCATCGTTCAGGGCGGACAGGAGCGTGTCGACCGGCACCGGTGCGCCGCTGCCGGCAAGACCTGCCAGCGCCCACGCCGCGGCGCGCCGCACGGAAGGCGACGGATCAGCCAAAAGAGCCGTGAGCCGGGCGATCGCGGCGTCCTGTACGGGTTCGAGCGGACCCAAAGTTTCTGCGACCTGTCCTACCTCTGCGTAAACCGGTGTTGCGATACCTTGTATGCAGGCCCAGCGGACAAGTTCGTGTTGACTCATCAAGCCCGTTATTAGATGTTCCACCACCGCCCGTTCGCCGACGAGCCCTGCCGCGGCCTGTCCTGCCCGGGAAGCTACGATAAAAGCCGGGTGCTGCGTCAGATAGGCCAGAGCGGGTACGGCCGCGGGGGAACCGAGCCGGGCGAAGGCGTCGATCCACACCAGAGCCTCGGTCGAGCTCCGGGACGACAGGGGCAAGACGAGCTGGACGAGGCGCTCGGCTAAGTCGGGATCCGGCAAATCACCGGCCTGCTGCATCGCCTGCACCAACACCGAGGCCGCCTTGCCCGTGTTCTGCTTCACATAGGAGCTGATCGTCCGAGCCAGCTCACGGCGTACCGGGGAAGCGGGCTCGTGCCAAAGGGCTTGGACCAACGAAGCCACCAGCACCTCGCCTTCTAACTCCATATTGCTCAAAACCGCCGTGAACTGTCGCGCAGCCTGCAACGTACGGATGAGGGGCCAGTGAAACGTGCCGGTCACCGCCTTTTGCAGCTGCTCAACGTGAAAGCGGATTCCGTCGTCTGTATAGAAAATGCCCCGGCCCGGGCAGTACACGGGCGGGTTGCTGATGTCGGGGCATACGACGCGCCTGCGTTCCCACACGAGCGAGAGGCCACGGGCTGCGTCCGCACGCACGGCAGGCTCCGAAG
>JAAYLA010000176.1 GCA_012522135.1 Bacillota bacterium
CTTCCTGGACCACGTCCGGCCTGGGCTTGGCGTATATCAAGGTGATCTCCGACTCCGGCAGAAGCTCGCGGGCTTCCCGCAGGTACTCTACATGGAACGAGGAGATCATGACGCGCTCGGGCAGGTCGTATTCCCGAATGATGGCCGCGAGCTTCTTCACGATGTTCGGATAGAGGCTAGCCCCGATCTTCACCTCGATGTCGATGAGCACCTTGGGCCCGAGCACCTCGAGTACTTCCTCGATGCGGGGAATCCGTTGGCCCGCGAACTCCGGACGAAACCAGCTGCCGGCGTCCAGTTTCTGCAGCTCGCTCCATGTCATCTCGTCGACGGCGCCCTGACCGTCGGTCGTCCGAAGCACGTCCCGGTCATGGATTACCGCGATCACGCCGTCCTTCGTCTCATGCACGTCGCACTCGATCATCGGCGCGCCAAGTTCCACCGCTTTAAGAAACGAAGCCATCGTGTTTTCGGGGGCGTGGCCCGCTGCACCACGGTGGCCGATTACCGTAAAACACCGCTTCTCCCGCCTGGCCTGCAATGTGCTATTCATATCCTGTGACCTCCTGGATGTCAACACCGTTGGGCATCGTACGGCGAGTTTTCACAGCGAATTAGTGCACGCCGTGCGCCAAATACATTAGCTGCCACGTCGACGATTCCTGCAGCGGGCGTGAAGTACCTTTCAATGTGCGGCGCCGTCTTGCCTGTGGGGATACCTCCATCCATCGTGGCCGTCAGTGACCGCAAGGCCAGTCTCGCTCGTACCCTCCGTCTTCCTCAGCGCACATTACCACTCAAAGTAGATCCTTGCGCGCAAAGGAAAAATAGCCGCGGCTCGAGAATCCTGCAACAAACAAGAACACTACGCTAATGGGAGGACAAGGCGATGCAAGTTAGCACCAACACGGGCATGCACGGCGCACGACCCGGCAAGGAACGGTACAGCCCCATGGAAACCGTCTCCTTCCTGGCGGATGCTGGTTTCCGCGTGCTTGATTTTAACTTTTGCGCTGCCATCTACACCGATCCGTTCACGATAGACCGCACGATCGTGGAACCGGGCTGGCAGCATACCATCGAAGCGCTGCGCAACGAGATGGAAAAGCGTCAAGTCGTCGCCAAGTATTCGCACCTGCCCTTCTACCGCTTTGACGAACCCGAGACCGCCGACTTGGACTTCAAACTCGAGATGACGCTCCGCGCCATCGAAGCGTCCGGGATGCTCGGCGTGCAATGGGCCGTGGTGCATCCCTCCCGCTCCAAGGACCCGGATACAGCCGAAGCCAACACCGTTGCGTATCTGGAAATTTTACTGGAGAAGGCAACAAAGCACGGCGTGGGGCTCGCGGTGGAAAACATGCTGTCCCCCGACGAGACCTACAACAACGCCTCGGCCTTGTGTGCGCTCGTTGACCGGTTCGGGGAAGGCGTGGGCGTCTGCTGGGACACGGGACACGCCAACCTCAGTAAGATCGATCACGCCGCAAACATTAAGCAACTCGGCCGGCGGATCAAGATGCTCCACGTGCACGACAACGGTGGCATCAAGGACGAGCATCGCCCGCCGTTCCTGGGGAATATCGACTGGCAGGAAGTGATGGCGGCTTTAGCGTCCGCCGGTTTCGAGGGCGATCTAAACTTCGAGGTGAGCGCCGCGCCCGTGCCCGAGAGCCTGAGGAGATCCTACGCCCACTACGTGTACCACACCGGCGTCTACCTGTGCGGACTTTTCGCCGAATGCACTCGTCCGCCCCGGGAGGGACACGCGTGAAGATCACTACCGACCTACACATGCATTCGACAAACTCCTTCGACGGCAAGAACACGATGCGGGAGATGTGCCTTGCTGCGCTCGAACGCGGGCTCACCCACATCTGCTTCACCGAACACTATGACTGCAACCCGCAGAGCCGCGCCTACGGCACCTACTCGTTCGAACGTTACATGGCGGATGTAGAGGCGTGCCGGCGCGAGTTCGCAGGCCGCATCGAGATCCTCACCGGCATCGAGTTCAGCGAACCGCACAAGTACCCCGCCGAACTGGAGAGGATGGGCCGGATGGGTTTCGACGTCATCCTCGGTGCCGTGCACCGGATCGAGCAGGGAC
>JAAYLA010000177.1 GCA_012522135.1 Bacillota bacterium
CCGAATCATCACCACGTCAGGGGACGCGCCGCCCATGTATGCCGTGAGGAAAGCTTCCTGCAACGGCGCACTGCACGATCCAATAAGCGTCGCGTTCACGGTGACGCCGGGATGCTCCGCTTCGAACTGCCTTAGCATCTCGTCTACCATGGCGGTGCGATGGCCACCCCAGCAGTGCATTAGCGTCAGTTCCGTCGCCCCGGCTACCGACGATACGAACACGAACAAGAGCAATACCAAGACCGTCGTCAACCTGCTCGTCCACCGTTCCTCCTCGGCGGGCAAAAACATGACGTCTTACACCTCCGCTCGCATCGATGTTACTCGAGTGAAGCTACTCGTCTGGTTCTATCCTAGCAACATGCACGGCGCGGGATGTTGCGGCGTTTGATATCGTGGTGTGCCCGGAATTGATCTTCGGTGTGCGAGCGAGAGCGGCAAGGTGTAACGAGGTGGAACCGAGAAGAAAACACCGTGAACGACCGCGGTTAGGCAATGCTTGCGGAGGGAGATCAATGCCCCGGGATACGCTGTCGACGAGGCCCGGAATTCGTGACGGTTGGAATTACTACCTGGCACGGCAGCTGCAGACGTTCCCCATCTACGTGAATACCAGCCACCGAAGCCGGTCCTGGTCTTTGCCCGATCACAGGCAACCGGGCGTCGAGATCAACATCACCCATGCCGGAAGGGCCCATCTTTTCGTAAACGGCCACGGGTATCCCCAGTGGGACCGCCACGTGGCCGCCTTTTCCGGAACGTGCACCCACTCGTTTTCGACCGATCCGTGCAGTCGGTACCGGCGCACGGTCATCTGCATCGACGAGACCCTGTTTCACGCATTGCTTCGGGCGCGGGGAGTGACCGTTCGCCCCGGCGCACTCGCCGCGATCCACCACGACTACTACGATTTTGCCCTTGGAGCCCGGCAATGGTCCTGGATCGAATGGCTCACCAACGACTTAGTCCGCACGTTCGAAGAGGGCGGTCCGTGGTGGCAACAGATCGTTTCCGCACAGACCGCCGAACTGGTGGCTACTCTTTTCATGGGATTAGAAGACGATTGCGTGCCCCGGGCCCCTGAAAAAGACTGGCTCGACCACTGCCTGCGCTATGTGGAGCAAAACCTCGATCAAGACCTGACGCTTGAGAAAGTCGCTCGCCGCTTCTACGTGAGCCCCGAGCACCTGACTCGCACGTTCCGGAAAACCTACGGCCTTTCCTTCATGCGCTATGTGCAACGGGAGCGCATTCGACTAGCATGCAAGCTGCTCGACGAAGGCGAATGGTCGGTGGCAGACGTCGCCGGTGCCGTAGGTTTCGTATCGCGGTCCCACTTCCACCGGGTCTTTCGCCACACCATGGGCATCACACCAACCGATTACCGCAGCCGCGTCAAGTCGACCCGATCGCCCGAAAGCACTTCGCATTAGCACCATGTCACGGTTCGGCCAAGTAGCCTAAGGATACGAGGAACCGATCCGCACGGCGTAATGTGTCGACGAAGTCATCCATGGTGCGAGGGCGGTAGTTGAAAAATCCGTGGCCTCGACCCGGGTAGGTCTGGAGCTCACACCGGTTGCCCGCTTCCTCCATTGCCGCACAGAACTGAACCGCCTGCGCAAAGGGCACCGTCATGTCGCTTGTACCGTGCAGCACGAGGGTCGGCGGTGCGCCGGGACCGACCTGATGCAGGGGCGATATGTCGGTCGAGCGCTCGAGCCAATGATCCGGGACCGGGAATGCCGTCAGATCAAGGGCCGGATTGAACAGGATCAACGCATTCGGCCGGGCGCTCACTGCCCGAGGCTCGTCGTCGTAGCCTTCAACTAAGGCCGCAGCAGCCGCCAGATGCCCGCCGGCACTCCCGCCTGCAGCCACGATGCGGTCCGGGTCGATGCCTAGCTCGTCAGCGTGTTCCCTCACCCACCGGATGGCAGACTTTGCATCCCGCACGCTGTCGAACCATGTGGTACCGTGCCGCAAGGCGACCCGGTAGTCGGCTACGATGGCCACCATACCCCTGCTCACGAAGTACTCGCTCTGCGGGACGAACTGCGTGATCTGACCTGTTGTCCATGCGCCGCCGAAGAAAAAGACGATAGCGGGGAGCGGCTTGTGTTTCGCGCTCAGGCTGGAACACGTAAAGCTGTAGTTCCGTCCCGCCGACCCGTTTGTAGACGTACGGCGTGGCGGAATCCAAGTCGGCCTGCACGGGCAGAAGGTCGGAAAGGGAGAAGCCGCTGTGCAGCCCGGTGACCAGATCACGCCATGCAGGAGCACCGGCCTGGGCTCCGGCATCGACCTGGATCAGCGAAACGGACAGGGCAATAACGGAGACAAGAAAAAGCAGCGGGTAACGCACCGGTGATCCTCCTTGCAGTAGTCGAGTCAAGTATAGGGTCGGCTCGGTCCGGGTGTCCAGTGAACATCTTGTGAAGAACGGAGCCCGAGGCACGCTGCAGGGAGGGTGCCGGGGATAGGGTGCGGGCGGTATGGGACCGACGAGTTCCAGTTTGATTTGGAAGCAGCACCGCATTTTCCAGAATATGGATGGGGGATCAGGCCCGAATCCGCTGTTCAGCCAACCTCTTCGCCTGGGTGGCCGAACCTCCGGACGCGAAAGACCAGCTACAGGCGTTATCTAGTTTATTCCAGACCCGGTCTCGCCACCACGGAGCCCACGACTTCCAGTCTATCTTGGAAGTCACGCCGCATTTTCTAGGATATGGAATCCAATCCGGCCCCTTTCCCGCCCTCCCGGCAACCTCCCCGCCCGAACCGGGCCGCGCCCGCAGTCCTCGGCCTCACATATAGTTAGAGTACCAGGTAGTGGTGTAACTTCCAGGATGTGGTCCCCCTCTTGACAGAAGTGGCCACAATCGGGTTCCATGCGTGTAGGCACAACACACCGCAAGGAGGTTCCGATCATGGCCACCAACTTTATGATCGCACTTGAGGAGCTGCTTGTGAGATTGCCCCGATCCGGTGGACATCCAATACGGGGGAAAGTACGCTAGGAGAGGATGTCAGATCATGGCAGGCAGACAAGGGTACCCGGTAGAGTTCCAGGAGGAGGCTGTGCGCCTCGTGGAGGAGAGCGGCAAGTCGTTCAAGAGTGTTGCTGCGGACCTGGGAATTGGAGCCGAAACGCGGCGACGGTGGGTTCGCAAGGCGGAACAAGACGGGACGGGCCGAATGACGTGCGCCGAGCGTGAAGAGCTACGGCGGCTTCGTCAAGAAGTGAAAGCTCTCCGGTCCGAGGTACAGATCCTTCGAGAAGAGCGGGATATCCTAAAAAAAGGCTGCGGCCTTCTTCGCCAAGGAGTAGTTCCGCGTGCGGCGTACGCGTTGATTGAGCGAGAGAGGGCCAACCACAGCGTCGTCACGCTGTGCCGAGTACTGGGTGTCTCCACCAGTGGTTACTATGCGTGGCAGGCAGGTAGACGTTCACGCCGTGCACGTGAGGATGAGAAGCTCAAAGCACGCATCTTGGAAATATCCAACAACAGTCGCGGAACGTATGGCGCTCCGCGCATCGGGGCTGCACTGGCTAGGGAAGGGCGTCCTTGTTCCCGAAAGCGAGTTGCACGCCTGATGAAGGAGCTCGGTATTCAGGGTATCTCTCGGCGGAAAGCTCGAGCAGGCTGCACGCGGCGAAATCCGAGAGCTGAGGCCTACCCCGATCTGGTGAAGCGCCATTTCGTTGCAAACAAGCCCGGTCCGTTGTGGGTTGCAGACATCACGCAAC